>JABIXH010000134.1 GCA_018664975.1 Nitrospina sp.
AGGTTCCCGTCCTATAATCAATAAATTTTAATTGCCCTCTAGCGAGGGAGGCAAATGGCGATAGCTGTCACTTACAGGGCACTGTAAAATCTATTGCTCATTTCCTCAAGGCGTAGCCTTGTTGCTAGCCCCCTCTAGCGAGGGAGGTAAATAGCGATAGCTTATTAAGTCGCTAACAGGGCACTGTAAAATCTACTGCTCGTTTCCTCAAGGCGTAGCCTTGTTGCTAGTTGGGTCCAACGTTAGGTTGATGGAAAGGTTTATGGAAAATTCACGTTTTATAAAAGCCTGCCGGGGCGAACCGGTTGATAAAACTCCAGTTTGGTTTATGCGTCAGGCGGGCCGGTATATGAAAGTTTACCGAGACCTCAAGGAGAAATATACTTTTCTGGAATTGTGTAAGAACCCGGAATTGGCGTGCGAAGTTACCTTGCAACCTCTGGATGTGCTGGGAGTGGATGCGGCCATTATTTTTGCTGATATTCTTCTTCCTTTGGAACCGATGGGTACGGGTTTGGAATTTTCGGCAGGCGATGGTCCTGTTATCCCGCGTCCGGTGAAAGATCGAAAAGCAGTGGAAAATCTTTGCCCGGTAAATGTAGAAGAGCATTTGGGTTTTGTTGCCGATGCGATTCGTAAGGTGAGGAAAGAGATCAATATTCCTTTGATAGGTTTCGCGGGGGCTCCCTTTACCTTATGCAGTTATATGGTGGAAGGCGGGAAGTCACGAGAATTCAAAACCACTAAAATGATGATGTATGAGGCCACCGATGTATGGGAACTATTAATGGACAAGGTATGCACCATGCTGGTGGATTACTTGAAAATGCAAGTTGCCGCTGGAGCACAGGCTCTCCAACTGTTTGACAGTTGGGTAGGCTGTCTCAGCCCCAGCGATTACGAAAAATATATTCTTCCTTATACCAAGCGTGTTTTTGATGGCCTCAAGGATGTCGGGGTTCCTGTCATTAACTTCAGCACGGGAACTTCTACCATGCTCGATTTGGTACAAAAAGCTGGCGGCGATGTGCTTAGTTTTGACTGGCGAATTGAGATAGATTCTGCGCGAACCGTATTGGGAAGTGACCAGCCTGTACAGGGTAACCTCGATCCTGTTACGCTTTTTGCCCCTTTACCGGTGATTGAGGAACGAGTGCATGATATCCTGAAACGTGCAGGAGGAAGAGGCCATATCTTCAACTTAGGGCATGGTATTTTACAGCATACCCCCGTAGAGCATGTCAAAGCCGTGGTGGAAATGGTTCATGAATATAAGTATGAATGATTTTTCTGCCACCGAGTCGAAAACCGGTATTTTTCTTATGGCGCATGGGGCTCCCGAGTCCGTTGATGATATTCCGGAGTACTTGAGGAACATTCGCGGCGGAACCGAATCCACTCCTGAGACCATACAAATAATTTCTAATCGCTATGAGCAGATCGGCGGAAAATCTCCCCTGAGAGAAATTTCCCAGGAACTTTGCGCTCGACTGGAATCCTTTCTCAACCAACAGGGTCCACAGTTCAAGGTCTATTGTGGAATGCGCAATTGGAGTCCCTATATCTGTGACGAAGTAAAAAGAATGAAGGAGGATGGGATTGAAAAAGTGGTGGCACTTTGTTTGGCCCCACAATTTAGTACTTGGAGTACTCGTCTGTATTTCAATGTTTTTAAGGATGCGTTGAAAAAATGTGAAGCAGAGGATATGGATGTGCGATACATTGGAAGTTGGGCAGACCACCCGCTTCTCATAGACGCATTTGAAGAAAAATATAGGGCGGCTCTTGAGGCATTAGATCCAAGTGTGGTGGATTCGGTTTACACGATTTTTACGGCACATAGTATTCCTGCGGAATCTTTAGAGATTGGAGATCCTTACGCAGAAGAATTTGACAAAACCGTTAGAAAACTCGTGGAGCGTGTCCAGCCAAAAAACTGGTTTAAGGCCTATCAGAGTCAGGGGATGATACCCATTCCCTGGTTAGGGCCAACAGTAGAATCAGTTTTGGATAAGATCGCCAGGCAGGGTTCCAAAACGGTACTGATAGTCCCAGTTGGTTTTGTTTGTGACCATGTAGAAATTTTATACGATATTGATATAGAATTTAATAAATATGCCAAAGAGCGCAAATTGAGTTTGCACCGCCCGGAATCATTAAACCTATCTCCTACATTTGTTGAAGCATTGGCTTCCTTGGCTTGGGAAAATCTGGTTTAGCTCCCCCCGGCTTGAGGTCTATGAGTAAAAGATTTCCCCATAATTTTCCATCGGGGGCACTCCGTATGAAATATGAATCTTGAAAATTTAAATCCCCAGCAGTTGCAGGCTGTGCATCATTGCGAGGGGCCATTGATGGTAGTGGCGGGGGCGGGTTCCGGCAAAACGCGGGTCATCACATGTCGAATTGCCCATCTCATTAAGGAGAAGAGGCTTCCTCCAGAGAGCATCCTCGCTATCACCTTTACCAACAAGGCCGCAGGAGAAATGAAGGAACGTGTCCGCAGTATGCTGGACCTCCGTGGGGCCTATCCTTGGGTTAGCACTTTTCATTCCTTTTGCCTGAGAATCCTGCGAAAGCATATTTCAGAACTGGGCTTTTCCAATGATTTTGCCGTCTATGATGCGCAGGACCAATTGACCTTGATTAAGCAGTGTATGAAGGGGGCGGAAATTAATTCGGATGCGTTTCCTCCAAAATCTCTCCTAAACCTCATAAGTGGATTTAAAAATGATTTCCTTATGCCAAAAGATGTGGAGCAAGATTCGATGCCCTATGGCAATCAATTCAAGGCGGCGGGCCTTTATCCAATTTATCAGGCGGCATTGAAAAAAAATAATGCTTTGGATTTTGATGATTTGCTGGTTTTTGCTGTCCGTCTTTTTGAAGAGTGCCCCACCCTGAAGAATTATTATAACGACAAGTTTCAACATATTCTGGTGGATGAATTTCAAGACACCAATGCGGCTCAGTATAGATTGGTGCGTCTGTTGTCAGAAACTCACAGCAACATATGTGTTGTTGGAGATGATGACCAGAGCATTTATCGGTGGAGAGGTGCAAATATAGAAAATATTTTGAAGTTTGAAAAAGATTTTTCCGGAACCACTGTGATCAAGCTTGAGGAAAATTATCGTTCCACCCAAAATATATTAAACGCGGCGGGAAGTGTGGTGAAGGAGAATATGAACCGGAGGGACAAAACGTTATGGACGCAAAATGAAAAAGGCTCACCGGTAATTTGCTACAAGGCGGAAGATGAAAACGACGAGGCGGAGTTCGTCTGCGAAAAAATTCAGACCTTAAACATCAATGAAGGTTTTAGTTTTAATGATATGGCGATTCTTTACCGCACCAATGCGCAGTCCCGGGTAATGGAAGATGTTTTGCGGAGAAATGGTTTACCTTATCAGGTGATAGGGGGGCTTCGATTCTATGAAAGGAAAGAGGTCAAGGATGTATTGGCATACATGCGAGCCATTTTGAATCCAAGTGATTCTATTTCCTTAAAACGAATCCTGAATGTGCCCGCTCGAGGGATTGGAAAGACTTCGGTGGAAAAGGTGGAAGCCTATTGCCGGGAGAAAGGGATTTCCCTGCTGGAGGGATTGCGGGATAATGGGCAGTTAAGATTGACAGCTCCCGCCGCTGGCAGGAAGATTGCCGAATTTCTGTCAATCATTGATGGCCTTGATGATGTCTTTCAGCAAGGTAACCCGTTAGATCTTTTAACGGAGGTGATAGGCCGGTCAGGCTATGGAGAAATGTTAAAGGCTGATGACACTCGCGAGAGTAAAGGGCGCATGGAAAATCTGAACGAATTATTTTCTGCTATGGAACAGTCCGTAGAGAATGGGGAAGGCTCCCTGCAAGAGTTTTTGGATTCGGCCTCATTAGTGGCCGATCTGGACAACCTGGATGACGAGCGCGGGGTTCTTCCGTTAATGACTCTGCACACGTGCAAGGGATTAGAATTTGCTTCAGTATTTGTAGTGGGTATGGAAAATGGGCTTCTCCCACATGCCAGTTCCATGTCTGATTCGGAGGAATATGAGGAAGAAAGAAGGTTGTGTTATGTAGGGTTTACCCGGGCTCGAAAAAAATTGTTCATTACCCACGCTCGGACACGAAGAATTTATGGCAGTACCTTTAATTATCTTCCCTCAGACTTTCTACTTTCCATTCCCGATGAAGTCATGACTCGGGAATCGAGTGGATTTAGTAATGAAGTCCCTCCCCAGTTTAATGATAACTTTGGGCACACCACTCCTTCCATTTCCTATCGAGAAAAAAGTGAAGGTACATATTCTATTGGGACAAAAGTTTTGCATTCAAAGTTTGGGTCAGGAATTGTAATCAATCAGTCAGGAAATGAAGAGGATTTAAAACTGGAGGTTTTCTTTAAAGCACCTCATGGGAAAAAAAAGCTTTTGGCTAGTCATGCGAATCTGATTGTCCTTTAAAAGGATAGTATGGATGGGAAACTGTTAAAATTATTTCTATAGGGTGGGTTGTTTCAAAATAGATTCCAGTTTAGCTTTTGCCTCTGGCGAAAGTCTTAAGCTTAAAACGATTCCTTTGGAGTTGTAATCCTCCTTCAAAACCAGAGCGACTTTCCGTATTTCCTGAATAAGAATGGCCTGTGAATGTTCAAGCTCGAGACGGAAGGGGGACAATTTTTTCTCATAGTGGTAGATAATTTTTTCCCGGAGAAACTCCATCCCTTGTCCAGAATGGCAGGAGATGCTGATCGAAGAAGGAAAGGCATGAATAGCTTGATCCAGAATTTCGATATCTGATAAAGCATCGACCTTGTTAAATACCGTAAGAATATCTAGATCCTCCACCCCCATTTCTCGAAGAAGATGGTCGGCGGTGTTCATTTGTTTTGCATATTCAGGGTGGCTGAGGTCTACCACATGAATCAGCAAGTCGGCATTGCGCACTTCATCCAAAGTGCTTTTAAATGAGGCGACCAGATCATGAGGTAACTTGTCGATCAGTCCTACGGTGTCGGATAGCAACACCGGGTAGGGAAAGTTTTTCTTAATCTTGCGCACGGTTGAGTCCAGAGTTGCAAAGAGTTTGTCCTCCACAAGCGTGTCGGCACCTGTCAGGCAATTCATTAAAGTGGATTTCCCTGCATTGGTGTAACCGACCAGTGCTACTTTGTAAACTCCTGAACGATTTTTTCTCTGGGTCTTCTTCTCCTTTTCGATTTGGACGAGCTTTTTTTCCAGCTTGTGGATTTGATTGCGAATCATTCGACGATCCAGTTGAATCTGTGTTTCCCCTACATCTTTCATACCGATTCCACCACGCTGCCGGGAAAGGTGCCCCCACATTCGGGTAAGGCGGGGAAGTTCATATTTGAGCCTTGCCAGTTCGACTTGAGTTTTTGCTTCTCGAGTTTGAGCGTGATTGCTGAAAATTTCCAGTATGACCCAGGGACGATCCATCACTCTACATTTTAAAATATTTTCGAGTTCCCGGTTCTGGCGGGGTGAAAGTTCTTCGTCAAAAATAACGGCCTCGGGATTGTGGTGCCTAACGGCCTGTTTTACCTCTTCCACTTTTCCACTACCCAAAAATGTTTTGGGATTGATCTCCGCTAAACGTTGGGTAAAGGTGGCAACCGGGTCATAATTTGCGGTTGTGGCAAGACCTTTCAATTCTTCCAAAGAAATTTCGGAAGGTGAAGGAGTGCCCGGCATACTGACACCCACCAATATGGCCTTGGGGTTGGAGGGTCGGGTATTTGTATAATTCGCAGCTTTGTTTTTCATGTGTCCAGTGGATTATAACGTATATCGGGGTGACAAATATGGATATTGCAGATAGGACAATAAACAAAATGTAAAGGAAGGAAAAATATGAGGTCAGACGAAAATATTTTCAGTCTTTTGCGAGGCTAGCTTTTAATTTTATATACTTGGTATTCATGTCATCTAATCTCTCAACAAGGATAACAATGAGTTGAGCCTGAAATTTCTTTTGGATGACTAGATTAAATCTTTCTATGATTTCCTGGGTGATTTTCATGACCACAACTTGGGAGGAATTGGCCTGGGCGCTGGTATTCCTGGGGCGGTTACTAATTAAAGAAATTTCACCGAAAATAGAACCTGGTTTAAGCTCTGCGATAGTAATTTCCTCAGGCTCTTGAAGAGAAATATGCCCTTCTTTGACACCCGCAGACGATGTCTTGGTGATTTTAATTGATCCCGTCAAAACCACGAACAGAGCAGACCCGCCGTCCCCTTCTGATATGATCGTTTCTCCATTTTTGAATTTTTCAAAAATTCCAGAGGTAGTGACCAACTTGGATTTTTCTTCTTCTGAAAATTCTCGAAAAAATGGAAGCCGTTCAATGAATTCTAAAATTGGATTTTTTTCCAAGTCACATCTCTCCACTTATATTTTTACGGAACCTGTTGCCAAAGCCAAGCCTACCATAAAGGATATATTATCCTTTAGGCATCATTTTTTTGCCAGAATTATTCTCATATTTTGCGGTAAGTGCGTTAATAAAGGACTGGGTTTCTTTCATTTGGTTTGAATTACGGCTTCTTTTGAAGATTTGATGAGCCAGATTTGCGAACATGAGTGCGTTTATTCCATCTTCCATTTCATCATAAATTTTCCCAATTTTGAGATGGGTTTCGGCCTTTTGGTGATTAAAGGTCAGGGCCAACTTATATGCCCAGGCGGCTTGTTCATAACTTCCTAAAAGCAGGTCGCGATTTCCAGAGAGGTCAAGTAGTTTTTGCCTTTCGTTTTCATCTTTTTGTGAATCCATAAAACGTTGGGCTTCGAGATACGCGTCCCCCAGTTTAGCCAGTAAAGCCCAGGGATTCCCTCTGGAACTTTTAATCTCTTTCTTCAAGTTTGTAATATTTTTGCTGAACCGGGTAAGTTTCACTTCTGGAGATTCTTCAGAGGTTTGGGTGGGTGCATTGGGTAAGGAGGCAACGACCACTTCAGTTTCATCCTCCGCAGGTTTTTTCTTTTCTGGTTTTTCTTCAATTTTCCTTATCCCGGTATCACCAAATTCTTTGTTAAATCCATCGTCCGATGTTTGTAAGGTTTCTTTTTGCTCTTTAATTGGTTGGTCTTGCGAACTTTTAAAGGCTGACTCTTCCCTTGCAGTCTGTCGGCTTTGGAGGGTTTTCTTTTTTGCGGTCACTCTTTTTTGGGTTTTCCGGCTTTCTGTTGTCCGCTTTTGTGCTCTTTTGCTTTCTACGACCTTGGATCTGGATTTGCTTAAAAGGTCTTTGCGTTTCTCGGTCTTTTTAATTCGTTTGCGTTTTTGGGTTTGTTTTTTTGTGGACCGGATGTTTCTTTTCTGTTGCAACTTTTTACGGTTTGCATCTTGCTTTAATTCGGTAATTCTTTTACTTTTACTATTCCTTAAGGCGGCAAGAATTTCCCGATTAGCATTTTTAGAATCTCGTCTTTGAGCTCTCTGTCCTCTTTGCAGGGTTTCTCGAACCTGGTTCATACCAGAAGTGAGCTCTCGGGAGACATTTTTTGCTTCTTTCTGGTAGTCTTATTGGCTTTGTTTTAATACATTCCCAGCTTCAGACAATGCCGCACCGGATTCAGACCGAGATTCAGCCATTACTAATTGATTTTCTTTTTGAAAATCACTGAAGGATGAACGGGTAGATTCCAATATTTCCTTCGAGTCCGCTTTGGCAGCGTCCATTTCCTGTTTTGCTTCTACCAATGAGTCTTTAAGTGCTGCTGTTTCCTGTTTCCAGATAGCTTTTTGGTCCTCAAGAACTTGTTTGATATCTTTGGTAAGGACCTTTGCTTCCTCGCGCATCTTTTTTAATTCTTCCTGCATTTCTTCCTTACCTTTGATAAAATCCTTTTTAGATTTTTCAAGGATTTGCAGGATTTCACTTTGAATGGCTTTAGTTTCCAATTGTAAGCCTTCCAGTTCAGCCTTCAACTTTAAGGCTTCATCCTTCATCGCCAATGTAATTTCTTTCATGATACGTTGGATTTCCAGGCGAATTTGCTCCATCTCTTCACGCAGGATTTCCTGTTCTAAAAGCATTTCTTCGCGCAATATTTCCTGATCTTTTAGAGAATCCTCAAGGATATTTTTATCAAATTTTTGAGGTTGAAATACCTGGGCCTGAACAGGAGTGAAGGGAGGGAAACCTAGAAATAGCAGGATTCCGAGACAGATGGCTCCGATTATCACGCGAGGGATAGTCGAACGACCAGAGCTTTTGTTTAAAGCGGCGTTTTGCATTGACTGGAGTAATTGATTTAGAGATTTAATTATAACAACTTATCGGTAGAATGCGTGTAAATTTGACCCTTGCCGATGCGTTTCTTGGCAAAAACAACAAAAATATGAAAATATTTCGAGAAACTATGAGGGCTACAGGAGTATCATAAGAAAACTACAGGCGAATAAGTAAAATTTGAAGGAAAAATGAGTTATGAAAATCAGATTGTCAGAACATGTAGGAACTCAATGTGCGTCCATTGATGATGGCCAGAAAGTGTATTCTATTTTGGCTCCAGAATTTAAGAAAGGTAACCCGGTGGAACTGGATTTTCAGGAAGTGAAGTCCATACTGACACCGTTTCTCCACAACTGTATAGGCAAGTTATTGGGTGAATACCAAAAGGAAACCGTCATGGAGCGATTGGTTCTGTGTAACATTTCACCAGAACATTTAAGGCATGTGAACTTATACATTGACCGGAAGGATCATGAGCAATTTCAAAGTGATTCCAGAAATTCAATGATGGAATTGTTCGAAGAGGATGAATTGGGTGATTTAGGTCTTTGAGGTAGATTAATTGGAGTTAAGAAAGTTTTTTGAAAGTAAGGAAATTAAGGAGCTGAGAGCCAACTCGGAATCCAACCTTGATGATCCTGCGGCACATTTTAATTTGGGTGCGGCGTATGAAAAAGCAGGTAGGACTGAAGATGCAATTCGCGAATTTGAAGAGACATTAAAAGGAAATCCGAGCTCAGCCGAAGCGCATTATAACCTGGCGATCTTGTATGCAAGCTTGAACAAAGGGGAAAAAGCTATTCTGCATATTCTTCAGGCCGGAAACCTTTTTAGCAATAAAAACGATCAGGTAAATAAGGTCGAGGCCAGAGGCTTGTTAAGGGAGTACTACCGAAAATTTAATATTAAGCCGGAAGATATTTCCCCAAACAATCCAGGGTCAGACTAATGGAGTGAATCACCTCTTGCTTAGGGTCAAAATACTCGCCTACACTCCCAATTGCCGGATAGCTTCATAAGTGGCGATGCTCACAGCATTGGCTATATTAATAGACCGAACACGTTCATCGTACTGGGGAATGCAAAAGGTTTGGTCTTTATTTGTCTGAAGGAGATTCCGGGGAAGCCCTCGGGTTTCACTACCAAAAAATAAGTAGGCCCCCGGCTGGAAAGTGTGCTGAAAAAAATCTTTCTCGCCCTTTGTGGAAAAAAATATCTTTTGGGCAGATGGAGGTATTTTTTCAAGAAATACTTCCAGGCCTGAATAGGTTTTAAAATTTACATATTTCCAGTAATCTAAACCTGCACGTTTAAGCTGGCTGTCGCTGATTTCGAACCCCAACGGTTCTATCAGATGCAGGGTGCTCTCCGTTGCAAGACATAACCTCCCAATGGTTCCCGTATTCATGGGGATTTCCGGCTCTACTAAAACAATATTTAATTCGTGCGGCATGAGTTCTAATTTGGATTAAATGAGTTTTCTACTTACTCCCAGATTCTACAGTAATACGGAAAAGAGCTATAACCTCTAAAAAATTAATAAGTTATGTCGCATAATTTTTTTGTGTTCCTCGCCTCTGGTTGCAAGATATTTTTGTTGTATTAAAAAGGGTAAAAAAATTGAACCCTCAATGATCACCCTGCATCCATATTATATACAGAAGCATTATTTTTCATGACCGTGAAATTGGGAGGGGGAACATGGATGAAATAGGCGATTATATGATATCTACTGTCCTGAGTATAGATATAGAATCTTCTGTGCAGGAAGCCGCCCAGTATATGGTGTCACAAAGCATAGGTTCTGTACTGGTAAAAGAATTTGATGAGTATGTGGGTATTGTGACTGAAACGGACTTGACTCGAAAGGTGCTGGGGAAAGGTTTGAACCCTGAAGCCACACGGATTACTGAAATTATGACAAGTCCAATTCTTTCACTAGATCGTTATTTGCCCATTGAGGAAGCAAACCGTTTTATGCATAAAAATAAGATCCGTCATTTGGCAGTTACGGAGGAGGATAAAATTGTGGGCATTCTTTCGGTGAAAGATCTGGTTTCCTATTTCTCTAAAGATTTTCGAATGCAGGAATAGTTGAGCCAAATAATGGACCAGTATGAGCAATTTTTTGATTGCCCCCATTGTGGTCAGTCCATTTCAGTCCTATTGGACTTGTCAGTACCGGTTCAGGAGTATATCGAAGATTGTGAAGTTTGCTGTCGTCCGATAGAAATTAAATATCAAGTCGGTGAGGATGGCGAAATTGAGTTTAAGGGCGGACAATAACAATAGTTGGCGGATATCTTTCGCAAAAAGAATCCGTTGCTTTATTAGAGACTATTTTTTAATTTTTTTTCGTTTGGTTTTTTTCTTAATAGCCTTTTTCACTTTGAAGCTATCCTTTCCCTCCCAGGTTACTTCAAGATAAGGAGGGAAAGTCGTGGCTCGATCAAATTCACTCGACTCTACTTGCTCCGGGGTAAGGTTCAGGGCTTGAGAAAGATCAACACCATTTAAGCGCACATCAATTAAGTTAGCTTTGTCAAAATTTACTCCCGCAACATTAGCCCGGGTAAAATCGGAGGCAACCAGAGTTGCTTCGGTAAAATCAGCCTCTAGCAGATTTGCTTCATTGAACCTGGCTTCGCTTACAACAGCCCAGCTAAAGTCTGCCCACCGGAGATCAGCCTCTGAAAAGTCTGCGGCGACCAAATGGGCATCGGCAAAATAGGCATTCTGCAGATCAGCCTTTGACAGATTGGCTTCCGTCAAGTCCGCTTCGATAAAATTTGCGTTGCTCAGATTGGCATCACTCAGGTTAGTATTGTTTAGATTTGCTTTTGCCATTTTCGCACCTGACAAATCAAGTCCTCCAAGGTCCAGATCAGCGAGGACAGCTCCAAATAAATTATCCTTGGAATCGAGAACCTTCTTTTGCTCGGCCATTTTTTTGGCTTCCAGGCGTTTTAGTTCCTTGAGTTCCGCTTCACTGAGTTCAATTTCCTGTGAGCTTCCTGATTTAGGTAGGTCGTCTTCTGCCATAAGTACGTTTCAAAATTTAAAAGTTACTGGGTATTTGGTAACCAAAGCTATCAGGTGACCGCGAAATTTTTAAGACTTTCCTCCAACCTCTGGGAATTCAGATGCTGTCCGATGAATACCATTTTGTTAAGCGGGGAATTCGAGCCCCAGGGTTTATCGAATTGGCCTTCAAACATCATGTAAACACTTTGGAAAAGGTATTGTTCGGAAGAACCTTCAACATTTAAAATCCCTTTAGCGCGGAAGACATTCATGCCTTCCTGGATAAGAAGCATTTGAAGCCAAAGGTTTAAGCGGTCTGGGTCGACATGACCTGGAAAAGAAAGCGAGACCGAAGAAACTGCATCATCAGCTTCGTGCTGATGTGTGTTGAAAGTGAAGGACTCTAAGGCTGATTTTAAATCGAATCCCCCAATATTTAAAATTTGATCCAAATCAATGATTGCATTGGTAGTTATGAAGATTTTTGCTGTGGGATTAATTTGGTGTAACTGGTTCTCCAACTGTTTAATTTCTGGTTGAGTAACCAAGTCAGATTTGTTTAGAAGGAGGACGTTGGAAAAAGCAATTTGTTCCCAGACCACTTCCTGTTCATTCAAATTATTGGAGATATGTTTTGCGTCTACCAAGGTAATGATGCCATCTAGAAACAAGGATTTAGAAATTTCATCTTCGATGAGGAAGGCTTGGGCTATTGGGCCAGAACTGGCAAGACCGGTACTTTCAATTAAAATATAATCAAATTTTTGGTGCCGTTCTAAAAGGCGATTCAGAGTTTCAATCAGGTCATTGCGGATGGTGCAACAAATGCAACCGTTACTCATTTCAAAAATATCCTCATCGGCACCGATCACAAACTCTGAATCAATGTTCAACTCTCCGAATTCATTTTCGATCACTGCTATCCGTTTTCCATGATTTTGCTTTAAAATATAATTAAGGAGCGTGGTTTTTCCAGATCCCAGAAAACCGGTTAACAGCGTTACGGGCAAAGTCTTAAGTTTACTATTATTATCCATGGGGCAGAATGTTTGTGAAGGTTCCAGTGAATGGCTTTCATTATAATACTGGAAAAAGAAATATTGAAAAAAAGATGTGGTTTTCAGAACTATCTATAAAAGCTGACTTATGATGGTTATACTTCATTCAGTATACCTAAGTGGTATGAAAATGAAGAATATACGAAATAATTTTTAAGGGTTCCAGAGATGAGTGTGGAACGGACCAATAAAATGTTTGTTTGGGTGGGGCTGGGTTTTCTTTTGGTTTTGCCTCTTCTATATATTGATTTTTCATCTAGAGATAATATTGAGTTAAGAAAAGGTATAGCCGTAATAAGATATTTATCGGCATCGCGGCAATTAAATCGTACTGCATTTAGGTCCATGTATCCGGAAGCGAGACCAAAACAGTTTGTCAAATGGATGTTCTCTCCAATTGGATTGTCGATATGGCCGCCTGTTGAGGGAGGGGGAGAGTTTAGTCTTGAGGAAGAAAAAATGATGCGGAAGACAGGGATTCCTTTTCTTCCCCCAGGGGTTTCCCTGGTATCAGATGAGCCTGATCTGGGCAGGGGGCAGCAAGTGGTGGTGCGTGGCGATGATAAACGTAAAATATTGGTTGTCGAAGGCTACCTTGATCCGCAGGATGCCCCGATTCTGATTAAAGAGTGGAGATTCTCCCTGGATAGGAACAAGGAAGGCTAAGAATTTATATTAGGCTCAGGCAATTCAGGGACAAGAAGAAATCGTTGACAACCTTGTTGTTTGAAAGGTAAAAACTCAAGATAGAAAAATGTGAGTAGGGGGAGTTTGTATGGAATTGAATATACATGAGGCAATTAAAGATTGGGTGGTTTCGCCGCCACATGTTTATTTCAAACTGAAGGAAACGCTTGAAGATCCGCGAAGTTCTTTTAAGGAATTTTCTGCAATTATTTTAAACGATCCCGCCCTATCTGCTCGCCTTTTGAAAATTGTTAATAGTCCCTTTTATGGATTAGAGAATGAAATAGATACGATTTCCGATGCCTTAGGCGTTATAGGCACAGAGCAATTGGCGCAATTGGTTCTGGCAACATCGGTGACCGCAAAATTTTCAGGTATGCCGCAAGATTTGATGAGCATGGATCAATTCTGGAAACATTCAATTGCCTGTGGAGTAACAGCCAAAATTATTGCCGCTTGGCACGGTGAGCGCAATCTGGAAAGTTATTATCTGGCGGGGATGCTCCATGATATTGGAAGTCTTATTATTTACAAAAAATTCCCCTCAGAAGCGGAAAAAATATTGAGCCGTTGTAACAAGAATGAAGAACATTTATTCGATGTTGAACTAGAAATTTTTGGTTCCAGCCATGCTAGAGTCGGTGGAGAATTGTTGAAAGGTTGGGGTCTGCCCTCATTGCTTTATGAGCCGGTCTTTTTTCACCATCGCCCCAGCAAAGCCAAAGATAATCCCTTGATTACCAAGATCGTTCATGTGGCAGATAGTGTGGTTGATGAAATGAAACTCGGTTGCAGTGGTGAGGTGATTGCAAACCCAGTAGAATCAAAAGTACTTCAGGAATTAGGCTTCAGCGAATTGCCGAGCGAAAAATTTGAAGAAGAAATTAAAGATCAATACGACACCGCTCTAGCTATCTTCCTTTAAAGTAAATCCCTGATGACAGCCAACCCTAAACGATACTCTTTGCCGTCTGGTCCAATCAAGTTAATGGATCGTTATTTTTGGTACTGAAGAAATTGCCGCCTTTTTGCTTTTCATCATCGGTTCCCCATTGAATATTTTTATCCTGTTTTTGCATAAGCGGGATATGTTTGGAGCAGTGGATATAGGCTTCTTCTACTTCGATCTTTATCCATGAAATGGGTTTCCGTAGGCTGGATGTTCTAAGGGCAATTTTTATTTTTCCTGAAGGATCCGAAAGGGTTTCCAACTCCTGCTTGGAAAAGATTTCAGCTCTGCCGTTCACATGCAGTCCTATCGAATATTTGCAGATGGTGCTCGCCTTCTGATCCGGGTTTCTTCATGCCGTCGGTATTTAGAGATTGGAATTATGTGGAAGTGCCAAATTCAGATATTTTCCGCGTTCGCCATAAAGAAGGCCTTTTTCTTCCAGATATGCAATGGTGTTTTCTGTCAAGTTGTCTTCTGGCTCCTGCTCAGATTTTTCCCGAAGATGTCCGCGAATTTGCTCCAGAGATTTGGGTGCTTCATTGCAAAATATAAATACCCAAGCGTGAGGGCCTTCCAATCTGATTTTAATAGATTCTAGCGATCTTTGGTCATAGACGGTTACGAAATCCATGGATTTGGTGAAAATCAGGTAAGGTAGTTGCTCCGACTGGTGTCTTCGCTTCCACTCTTCAGCAATTTGATACAACTCCTGTTTCAGTTGCGGATCAATGAGATTGTTATTTTCAAATTCAAAATCGTAAGCGATTTTTAAATGGTCAATATCAGGTTGGTCATAAACAAAGGGGTAGGCCTCCCCAGGTGCCGTGATTTTTATTCCGTATTCTTCCGGTTGTTTGAAATAAGGGCTAAACCTTTCCAGCCATAAGTTGCCAACACATTCGGGCGGGGGGAGGTGGAATAATAATTTAATCAGGTCAATTTGTTGTCGGAAGTCGTCATTGGTTTCGCCGGGAAAACCGATCAGGATATTCCAATTAATCTCAATTCCATAATACATCGCCCATTTCATGCAGAGAATATTCTGTAGGGGCCGAACGCCTTTATCCATTTCCCATAATTGATTTATGCTAAAACTCTCAATGCCAGGCTGAATTACTTTTGCGCCTCCTTGAGCTAGAGTTTTGATCTGTTTTTTAGTCAGGTTACTTTTGACTTCAATAAAAAAATGCAAGTCATAGTTATTTTTGGCCAGTTCACCAAAAACCCCATCGATATATTTCATTTCCAGAATGTTATCTACCAGGCGGAAACGAAATGAATCGTATTTCTTTGAAAGCTGAGCAAGGTCGGTGTGAACCTGCTCTATAGGTTTGGCTCTGAATTTCATAGTACTTGCGTTCAAGCCACAAAAAGTACAGTGATGTTTCTCTCCCCACCAACAACCTCGTGCCGTTTCATAAAGTATTACCGGATTTTCCAGTAAAGACGAATGAGGATCAATCTCTCGCAATTGGTCGAAAAAATCATCGTAATCAGGGGGCGGGTAATCCTGGAAATTGCCAAACATGGACTCAGGCTCTTCGTAAAGTACTTCTCCTTCACATCGATGAACGACTCCCCGAGGAACAGGCCCTCCTTGGTTAAAATATTTGACCAATTGCGGCAATACGTCTTCGGCTTCTCCAGGCACCACATAATCAATCCAGGGAAAGACCCGGAAATATTCCAACCCCATATCTGATTCAAAATTGGAGCCACCAAACAGAATTTTTACATGAGGGTATCTCTCCTTAATCAATTTAGCAAGAGTCAGGCTGGCAACATTCTGATTGAAGGTTGAAGAAAAGCCAACTACATCAAAGGCGCCCCAGTCGCAGGCCTCCAAAGACCATTGGAGGAACTCGGGGACCATTTTAGTTTTTACATCGAGCAAAAATTCTCTGGGACGATCAATGGAACGGCAGACGTCTTCAATATGCGGATCAAAATGTTTTATATAATCCTGATTCTTGGAATTGTTTCCGAAAAGAGGGTGAGAAAATAGCCATTCACCAATCAGGAATCTTTTTTCGCAGAGTTGGTTGTAGACCGGCAGTCCTAATTGATGAGAAAAATGCAGGTTCAGGTAGTGACACTTTACCTCACAACCATGAGTTTTCAGCAAGGTCGAGAGAGTACCCAACTGGATAGAAGGGTAGATATGGAACCCAAAGGGCATATTGATCAATGCGATTTTCAAAGGCATGGGATTATTGTAACAATTTCAATGGTCGGTGCCCAACAAAATCAAAAGAGCTGAAAAATAATTCGTTTTCCATTAAGTACAATTTAAATTGTTCGCAAAGTATAGCCAGTTATCATATTTGGCATCATAGGGAAGACATAAATTTTATTGCATTTAGAGTAAGCCCAATATAGGGTTTGAGTTTAATAATTGAGCCGAATAGAAAACGAGTTATCAAATATATGCTCCCTTACCTTCACTGCTATTGAATGCGGTCTGATAATTTTTTTAAGTATGCGAGATGAGCTTGCCGGTGGAACATTTAAATAGGATTTGGAACTAGAGTGAAGGCTATAAGAGTTTTATATTTGATGGTGGGAGCGGGTCTGCTGGTTTATGTTTTATCGCAGACCGATCTCGAATTGCTATGGTTGAAACTGATTGAATCTGGCTGGGGAATCTTTTTTGTATTGATTATTTATTGCGCCTCTTTTTCCATAGATACGGTTGCGTGGCAACTTACATTGCCTAGCACAACATTCAATTTTCATTGGCTCTACCATCTCTGGAAGGTTCGAGCGGTGGGTGCTGCATTTGGGAAGATGTTGCCTTTCAGCGCTTTTGGGGGGGCTCCTATAAAGAGTTTTATCCTTAAAAGGCATTACAAAATCGGTTATAGGGAGGGTGTAGCCTCCATCATTCTTGTTGAATCCACGCACCTCATTTCCATGATTTTTTTTATGGCATCTGGTGTTTTACTCATTCTTTTGGATTCTAACCTTCCACAAAGCTATTCCACCTTTTCTGCTTTAAGTTTAGGTGCTCTTGCAGTTGGAATTTTTGGGTTCTACATGGTTCAACGACTGAAAATCACTTCTATCGCTGGAGGCTGGATTAGTCAACGATCCTTGGGGCGTCGGTTAGAAAAGTTTCTTACACATATTCACGAATTTGATGAGCGTCTGGTTCAGTTTTACACAACGAAGCGTTCAGACTTTTATGGGGCTTTGGTGTTAAACCTTTTAAATTGGTATATGGGTGCGTTTGAAGTTTACGTTATTTTATACTTTCTTGGTCACCCCGTATCTTATATGGAAGCCATTATGCTGGAGACTTTGGTGGAACTTGTCCGGGCGGGAACGTTTTTTATACCGGCAACACTAGGTACTCAGGAGGCGGCTTTTTTATTGGCAACTGGGGCCATTACTGGACAACCAGGTTTGGGAGTGGCTACGGCATTGATGCGGCGAGTGCGGGAAATAGTGTGGCTGGTTCTCGGGTTCGCTATAGGTTGGCAATATTCTGCAAAACCCTCGGAGTTAGTACAAGAGGCCCAAAAAGAAATGGATAATGATTCCATATAATTAGATTCGGATATGACAATCGGTTGAACACGCAATGTCTATGTGTAAGAATGCCTCATGTATTGTTCAACTAATTTACTGGCAGGAATAAATTTTTTTGCCAGTTCTTTTTGAAATTGATCTTAATTTGATATGAAGTGTTTAATCATTGCGGCCGGAAAAGGAAGTAGGTTGAAATCCCTTGCCGAAGCTAAACCGTTAGCTCCCCTTAAAAATATTCCCCTTATTGATCGTGTGATCGATTCTGCCCTTCAAGCAGGGGTGGATGGTTTTTATGTTGTCATTGGCTATCAAGGATCTCGTATTCGCTCTCACTTGGAAGAAGTGAGCAGGGCTAAAAAAATTCCTATCACGATCATAGAAAATGAGGAATGGGAGCGTGCTAACGGTATTTCAGTTCTCAAAGCTAAACCCTATCTGGATGAATCTTTTCTGCTGTTAATGGGGGATCATATTTTTGATGCAGAAATAGCGCGGCAACTGATTTGTCACCCTCCCGGGGATCAGGAAATTTTACTGGCTGTGGATGAAAACTTAGAAAATTCATTTATTGATATGGATGATGTAACGCGGGTTTTTGCTGAAAAGGATAAGATTCAAAAAATTGGCAAAGGAATTGATTCTTACAACTGCTTTGATACCGGGATTTTTTTGTGCAACCCTGTATTGTTTTCTGCCATAGAAAGATCTTCAAAGGCGAGTGGAGACGATTCCCTTTCGGGAGGTGTTCGTCTATTGGCGCAGGAGGGGAGCGCAAAAGTAATGCCTATAAACGGCCTGTTCTGGTGTGACATTGATGACCCGAATAACTTTAAACAAGCCGAAACCTATTTGTCGGGCCTTACAAAAAACTGTGCTGAATAAGGAAAGAGAAGAATTATATTTTTCAAGCTGGTTTCAGCTTGAGAAACCGGGAATATACTAAATATCCGGTAAATAAATTAGCTCCAATTGCCGCGACCATTATAAAAATTTCCATTTGGTCGATCAGGGAGACTAAAAGTAGAAAATGAATGAAATCCCTATTGGCAAATTTTTCTGCCAGATCAGGTTCAATGAACTGGCGCAACTGGTTTTCTGGTGATCTTTTATTCAGGAGAACTGGACTTAATAGAAAGAAAGCCGTCAAGCTCCCTACTCCTGCAAGGCCTCCAAGATATAAATTAATGCTTTCACCGGTTCTACCGAAAACTCCAATTCCTATTGCTGTGAAAATAAGAAAGTGAATAATGTTATCGCAATAGATATCCAGTTTTTTCCCGATTTCAGTTTCCATGAATTTTAGTCGGGCGATTTCTCCATCAGCACCATCCACCCATGTCGATATCACCAGAAGAGTTGCCGCAATCACATTAGCCCAATAGGTGCCCTGAAAGAAAAAATATGCAGATACCAGCCCTAAAAAGAAACTAAGAAGTGTAATTTGATTGGGGCTTATAGGAGTATTTAAGAACATACGTGTCAATAAACGCGAGGCAGGTCTGGAAAATATTCGGGTGATAGGGCTGTCGTGGTTGAGGCCTGAGCCGTTTACCTGCATCTCATGGAGGGTTTTGAAATCCTCCCTTCTTCGTACCTCAGCTTCCTCCGCTCCTTGAATGTAAATTGGAAAACCGGTTTGCGAATTTTCTGGTAATCGGGTTGATTTCAGTGTTGCCGATTTATTCTGAGTATTTAATAAAAATTCTTCAAGATTTCCTGGGTTGATAGGAAGACCTTCTTGAAATTTGCTATCATTTTTTGGGGGAGAATTAACAAGCTTGTTCAGATAATTTTTGTCATGGAGGGCGGACCCATTAAATATATAAACCTGGTTGGATTTGGCTTGGATCCATTCTTTTAGCTGGGCTATATTACTGATCCAAACAACTTCATGGGATATTCGCGAATCTTTTGAAATCGAACTGAATAACTTTTTCCAATCCTCATCGGGATCTTCCATGAAGACGGCCAAATCTTTAATATTAACCCTTTGAAATGTAAGAAGGTTTCTGAGTGCGAACGGGACTCCTGCTATTTTGGAAGAATACCATTCGACAGGATTTTCGGCTCCATCCGGTTTTTTAAGAAAAAGAACTCCGCTTGTAATTCCCTCGCTTGGCCCGGAATAGGGTGGTTTTGAGGATTCTGTCATATGTGCTTTGTCCTGCGGAGTACCATGGATTCAACTATTTTGAAAGGTTTAACTGGTAAGTCGCGTCACAGGAATATATATTACAAAACTAACTCAGCTCTTGTTTTAAGCAGGAAGCTCGTTTGTATTGTAATAGTTACTCCCTTGGTACGACTTACTCTTTTAAGCGTTTATCTTATAGGGCATTTTAGCAAAAATAATAATTAATGGAAGCATCTCTCAGATTAGGGCCAATAAAATTATGAATGAAATAACAGACAAGTATTTTGGTTTGGCTAAAAATATTGAGCCGCCCAAAGGAAAACTAGGAGTATTACTTCCAGGAATGGGAGCAGTAAGTTCAACGCTGATTGCAGGAGTAATGTTGGTCAATGCGGGTCACAGCCAGCCCATCGGTTCGGTCAGTCAAATGTCGCGTATTCGTTTGGGGAAAAGGGATAATCCTCAATACCCTTTTATTAAGGATTTTGTTCCGCTTTCGTCCCTCAACGATCTGGTATTTGGTGGTTGGGATATATATGACGACAATTGTTACCAAGCGGCATTAGCTTGCGGGGTAATAGATAAGCAGGAACTGGCACCCATTCGCAAGCAATTAGAAGAAATCAAACCTTGGCCTGCTGTGTTTGATCCGGCTTTCGTCAAAAACCTCACAGGGCCCAATATAAAAAAAGCTCCTAATAAGATGCAATTGGCGGAAATGTTGATGCAGGATATGGAAGATTTTAAAAAACAGCATGACTTGGATCGACTGGTTATGTGCTGGTGTGGCTCTACAGAAGTTTATCAGGAAAATATGGATCATGAAGCTTTTCAAACTATTGAAGGCTTCGAAAAAGCATTAAAAGAAAACCTGGCGTTAATTCCACCCTCCATGATTTATGCTTATGCGAGTATCAAAATGGGTGTTCCCTTTGCCAATGGTTCTCCAAACCTTACTGTTGATACGCCAGCAATGGTGGAATTAGCCTTGAAACATCAGGTCGCGATTGCAGGGAAAGACTTTAAGACAGGCCAAACTTTAATGAAAACTATTGTGGCGCCAGGGCTAAAAGCAAGAATGTTGGGACTGGAAGGATGGTTCTCAAGCAATATTTTGGGTAACCGCGATGGGGAAGTTCTTGATGATCCCGACTCATTCCGGTCCAAGGAGGTGAGTAAAGGTTCTGTCCTTGAAAGCATCCTTCAGGACGACCTATATCCTGAACTGTATGGCGATTATTATCATAAAATCCGCATTGAATATTACCCGCCAAGAGGAGATGCCAAGGAAGGCTGGGATAATATTGATATTAAAGGATGGCTGGGCCAAAAAATGCAGTTGAAAATAAATTTTCTTTGCAGAGATTCAATACTTGCCGCACCGGTTGTTTTAGATCTGGTTTTATTTCTGGATCTGGCTAGCCGTGCAGGCATGCGTGGTATTCAAGAATGGCTTTCCTTTTATTTTAAGTCTCCGCAATGCCGACCTGATTTAAAGGCCGTCAATTCCTTGTTTGATCAGGATGACAAAATGCGGAATACCTTGAGAATTATTATGGGAGAACAAGTCATTGACCATTCTGGTTTGGATTATTATGAACCCAAAGGTTAATTAAAAACTCTTCCTGCATTTTAGGATGGATAGGAATTGTCAGATAATTGTTGAGGCGATTCACCCGAATGGACAACTTGCCCTAAAGAATAAGGGCACGAACTATGCCGGAAGGGGAAATTTGAGGAATTGGAACAGGTGACCGGGGGCTTTTTCGCTTACTGGTAATCAGTGCGGAATAGCCCCAAGAGCTATTGTGCTTGAGCAGACTTGAGGTCCTTGTCTAAGACTTTAACGGAAGGCTTTGCCTTGCGTCCTTTCTTGATATATAAGGAGGGAGAATTAATTTGCTGATCGGATCTTTTAGTTAGGGTTTTAACAGAAATCACTTTTTTCAATTTTCCAGAACTATCATAAACTTTCACTTCATGCATTGAATACCCTCATTCTATTAAGTCGTTTACGCAATGGGTTAGTGGCCAAACTTGACCGGCAGAGTAAAACTCTGCCGGAGGTAGACATTTGAAATTTTTTTATTTGGGAACAACTTTTGAGGCTTGAGGTCCTTTTTGACCCATAGTCTTTTCAAATTCCACGGCTTGGCCTTCGTGGAGGGTTTTGAAGCCATCGCTTTGGATCTCTGAAAAATGAACAAAACAATCTTCACCATCATCAGATTCAATAAACCCATAACCTTTACTTTCATTAAACCACTTTACTTTTCCTTGAGCCATGCTAGATACTCTCCTGCGAATTAGCGGGAACTTTTTTCCTGATCCGGAAACCAAGTTTCCCCAAATTTAAATTAAGGTTGGTAGTTTGGCCTTG
>JABIXH010000163.1 GCA_018664975.1 Nitrospina sp.
CTGCATCCACGCCGAAGACAGATACGCCTCTGTAAGATTGGCTTCCGTGAACAAGGTCTTTCTAAGATCGGCTTTTAAGAACTTTACTTTTTCAAGGTTAGACTTGCGCAGATCGGCTTTTCTTAGATCTGCTTCACTGAAGTTGATGTCGCGAAGATCGCGGTTGCTGAAATCGATATTCCTCAGGTTGGATTGCCGGAAGATGCATCCCTCTAAATCTGCGTCATCCAACGTCATTCCCTGGCAATCGGTTTCGCTGAGGTTTGCGCCTCGCAAATCTGAACCGGCAAAAAAGGCTTTGGTGAGGTTCGCGCCCTGCAAATTGGCGCCGTTGAGTAGGGCCATTTGGAAATTAGCTTTTCTGAGATTGGCATTACTCAGGTTAATGCCATTGAAGTCAACGCGATCAAAATCGGGTTCGATGTGCGGATTGCCTTCTCTCCAGATATTCCATCTCGCTACGGAACTCTTGAGAAGTGTAATTTGTTCCCGGTTCGCCACTTGATATAAAGTTTTTATATTAAAGAGTGGTGTTTCAACGATTTCATTACTCAGACTGAATAATCTTTTTCTTTCTTTTATTTTACACCCATTTCCTCTGGCTGTGGCCCGGCTATCGTATAATTGCGTAATGGTCGAATTTCTTCTTGGCATTCATTTCATCATTGTTCTGTATCTCGTGATCGGGTTTCCAGTCGCGCTATATTTTAATCACCGTCTGTTCCGCATTATTCATACGGCTTCGTTGGCCGCTGTTTCTCTGTTGATGGTGCTGGGCGTTCCCTGTCCCTTGACGATCTGGGAAGAAATGTTGCGGCAGGGTCCGGTTTATGAAGGTTCGTTTATAGCCAGTTGGCTGAACCGCATAATTTATCTGGAAGGGGTGGACCCGACCCACGTGGTTTATGGGGATATTGCGTTTGCCCTGTTGGTGGCGTCGTCCTTTTTCTGGCGACCTTTAAGACCCCCGAAAGTTTAGGAAGAATATCCAGGGGCTGGATTGCGTTGTCGCCTTTGGCTCCTCGCAATGACGGCTTAATCGAATCCCCCCTTACCTCCAGAGGAAAATCTGCAACATCAAGAAATTTAAGGGGTTATTCGTTGTCGATTTTGCAGTGGGGAGCAAGGGTAGATGTTATGCTATAAAAAGTGGTACAACTGTTGGGAATCGGTTCAACGGGTGGCATTTCATAAGAAAAAAATATGAACAAAAGAAACCCATTAATACTAGCGGTGCTTTTTTTTACCGGGGCCTACCTTTTCCCCATTCCTGCTTATTCGCAAGATCAAGTCGCTATCCCTCCTGAAAATGAAAAAAAAGATACCAGTGTTTTCAGTGATAAGGCCCAGCTTGATGGCAAGGATGCAAGCATAGCTCTCTCCATAGATGGCCCAATCGAGAAGGACAGTTGTTTCCCCATTCTCTATGGCGAAAAAGAACCTATTTCGCTGGATTTTCAAAACGCCAATATCAGGAACCTTTTCCGCATCATCTCGGAGTTCAGCGGATTCAATGTTATTTTTTCTCCTGAATTAAAGGGTTCGGTGAATATTCGGGTCTATGACATGCCCTGGAACCAGGCGTTGGAGATCATTCTTACGAACAGCGATCTCGGTCGGGAATGTTTTGGCAACAACGTTGTGCGTATCGCCAGCCGAAAAACCATTGAGGCCGAGGTAGCGGCAAGAGCTGAAAAGCAAGCCGGACCCAGCGTTGAGAATACCGACAGTTGTTTCCCCGTACTTTATGGAAAAAAAGAACTTGTTTCGCTGGATTTTCAAAACGCCAATATCAGCAATCTATTCCGCATCATTTCGGAGGTCAGTGGTTTCAATTTAATTCTTTCGGAAGGGGTGAGTGGTTTTGTAAATATACGGATGCTGGATGTGCCCTGGAATGATGCTCTGGAGATCATTCTTGCGAACAGCGACCTCGGCCGGGAGTGCTTTGTAAAAGGGACGGTGCGTATTGCGCACAAAAAATCCCTCAACCAGGCGCCTAAAATTGCCGGAGCGGAAAGAGATTCCGAACAGCGTTTATTGGGAAAAGAACTGGAAGATATTCCGCCTGTAGCCCTGGACTTGTATAAAAAGATACAGGATGAACACCCCGAGCTACTGAAAAAAATCACCCATTTCGAGAGTGTGTTTAATAACGGCGCCCTGTTGCAAGAAATGTCTGATGAGGACTATAAAGAGACGCTGGATAATTATAAAGAGGTCCTTAATACGGCGGGTGCAATTAAAATTTCAAAATCTCCGCTTCAAAGGGAATATGAAGCAATACGCTTCACCGGAGTAATATCAATAAAGAATGAAAAGGTTGCCCTGTTTGAAGGCCAGGAGAACAAGGGGTATACGGTAAGGAAGGGCGACAGGATTGGCCCGAACTTTGGGTACGTGGACGATATCCAACTCAATCAGGTCGTGGTTTTAGAAAAGGCTCGGGATTATTTAGGCATTGCTGTAACGAATAAACATTCCATAGCTTTATACCAAGGCGAATAATCAGATAAAGGTTGGATGTGAGGGACGGGTGCCGCTTAGCTGGGTTCCGTTGTCTCGGATGATTCCGCAGTTTCGCTGGTTGCAGGTTCTTCCCCGCCGGACCAGTCTTCATCGGTGAAGCGACCGGTCATGGTATGCAGGTCTTTTTTGTTGCGCTGTATCTTCTTCAAGAGATGGCGCATTTCCTCATCCTGAAAAAGTTCGTTGAGATCTTTTTCTTCCTCAGGAAACACTGCGTTGAGATCAATTTCCGCTTCCGGGAAAGGCAACTCGTTTTGCGGCGAGAATATTTTTTCTTCATCCACTTCGTTGCTTGACGATTCAGGGGATGGTTCGGGGGGTTGTTCGGTCATTTCGTTCATGTCTTAGGACTCCAGAAGAATTCTACCTGCATAGTACTTAAAAATTATAATCTCTTCAACTCTTCTTACGTCACACAGGTTAATAGCGGGCGAGCCAGATGCCGAGGAAGGTGGTGATGGCTACCAGCCACAGGGCCATTTTGCACAGGGCCATAATTTTTTTCAAGGTTTGTGGAACCAGTTTTTTGTTGCCCGGATTCAGGTCTAGGTCAGAGATTTGGATTCTGAGTGAGAAGGACATATACATGCTGATAAAAAATGCTCCTGCCACGAACACCATCTTGATTCCGAACAGATTGTAGTAGCCGGGTTTGAGTCCGACTTGTGCGCTATAGTTTTCGAGCAGGAAGTAGACTCCAGAACCGATGAGCATGAGTATGCTGGCAAACACCGTCGGGGCCAGCAGGTCAAGAATTTTATAAGACGGAGAATTTTCATCTCGGTCGCCTATGCCCTTTTCGACCACGGGCAGGTAAATCATCAGGCAATAGATGAGACTGCCAATGGCAACCCCTGCCGCCAACAGGTGAATGAAAATGATAATGACATTTGTCATGGAAAGATTTTTTTGACCTAGCGTTTATGCTGTTCGAGATATTTAATGAGCAGACGTACCCCATAGCCGGATGGGCCTTTGGTGGTATAGGGTTTATCGAATCCCCATGCGGTGCCGGCGATATCTATATGGGTCCAGGGTTGCTCGCCTGCGAACGGTTTGAGGAATGCGGCCCCCATGATGGTGCCTGCCCCCACTCCGGGAGATGCGATATTTTTAAGATCGGCGATTTCACTTTTAGTCGCTTTTTCATATTCTTCCCACAGGGGCAGTTCCCAAACCCGTTCTCCGGTTGCGTCTCCGGCTTCTTTCAAGCGTGCGATCATTGCAGGATTATTTCCGAGCACGGCGGCGGCTTGATGACCTAAAGCCATGAGCACGGCCCCAGTCAAGGTCGCCAGGTCGATCACTTCTTTCGGGTTATAGCGTTGGGCATAACAGAGGGCATCGGCGAGAACCAGTCTGCCTTCGGCGTCGGTGTTGAGCACTTCGATGGTTTTGCCGGACATGCTTTTTAAAATATCGCCGGGTTTGATAGCCGATCCGCCGGGCATATTTTCTGCCGCGGCAACAATGCCGATGACGTTGATGGGAAGTTTCAAGCTGGAGACAGCTTGCAGAGTCGCCAGAGTCGTGGCGGCACCCGACATATCCATCTTCATCTCGTCCATGCTGGCAGGGGGTTTAAGCGAAATGCCGCCCGTATCGAAGGTGACGCCTTTGCCGACAATCACGGTCGGGGCCTTCTTTTTGGAGGTGCCAAAATATTCCAGCACGATCAGGGCAGGGGGTTCGTGACTGCCACGGGATACTCCGAGCAGGGCACCCATGCCCAGTTTCTCCATTTCCTTTTTGTCCAAAACCTTGCAGGTGATTTTATTTTTACGCGCCATTTTCCTGGCATGGTTTGCCAGATAGGTGGGCGTTGCCGTGTTGCCAGGGTGGGATATTAAATCCCTTGCCGAATACACAGCGCTCACGATTTTTTCTGCCCGTGCGATCGATTTATCCACTGCGGCTGTCCGTGATTTCGATGCAGGGAGGAGCGTCAGTTTCTCCACCCGGCTTGGTGGGTCGTCTTTTTCATCGCGGGATTTGTATTCATCGAAATGATACAGGGCGAGTCCCGCTCCTTCAGCGATGGCACCTGCAAGCTCACCATAGAGTCCTGTTTTGCCTTTAGTGATGGTATCGAGGCAGGACATATCTACAGAAGCCGATTTAAAGTTTGAACTTTCTGCCAGTTTTGCGGCAGTTGCCGAAGCTCTGCAAAAGGTTTCAGCCGTTGCGTCTTTAGTTTTCCCCAGCCCGATCAGCAACAGGTTGTCTGCTTTAAGACTGCCGGAGCAGTTCAGTAAAAGAGTTTGATTGGGTTTTCCTTCGAAACGTTTATTTTCAAATGCCTGGGTGATGGCCCCGTTGAGGGCTTGGTCGATAGTTTTAAGGTTTCCACTGGGCTTTTTTTCTTCTGCGCAGGGAAGAATGAGGCATTCGGTTTTGTGGTCAAGGGGTTTATCAATTTTCTGGTTTATTTTAATCATAAGGTTGATTGCACAAAAAAAGGCCTGTCTGCAAAAATTAGAGGCCGTTAAGAGTTATTCGACTTACGTCATTTAAGTTAGAGTTTATATTTATGGTCTTACGCAATCAACCTCAATTTTATAAATGGTGAAATGTAGGAACCCGAAGATTTCCAAATAAAGTAGAAAAACGAGTGCTGTGATTTTTGAGTACCTGAAGGGGGTGGGTTCCTTTGCAGGATTTGTAGGCTATTTTTTCTTAAAACGGAGGGGTGAAGCCTCATAAAACGGTACTTTATAACATGATTTCATGGAGTTTAAGGATATCGCAGGGGTTTGAGGGCCAATAACACAGGGGGTGGCTGGACGGATGGTAAGCAGAGGCCTTATTTAGGGTTAGAAACCTTTTAAAATCAGGCTCTATGGAGGGATTGACAATCCGGAGCCGGGTTACTAGAATGGCTGGAATTTTCCTGAGTTTTATGACATATTGTTGAATCTGGTGTGTGCCGGTTTTTTCGTGCAGATACTGGAACACTTGAATTTATAATCGAACAAAATTTTCGAATATTGATGGGAGATCGTTCATGGAAGCCGTTGAAGAACAGGGCCAGGCCGTTGCCGCAAAACAAGGCCAGATAAAAATTACCGTATGTTTGAGCCTGAGTGGAATTGCTGAAGGCGGTCAGGGAGTTTATGACGAATTTCAGAAGCAGATTTCTGAAATGGAAGCCAATGCCACACTCGGTGAGCGAAAATGCGAAATGGGCCAGGTTGGGTGTCGGGGCTATTGTAGCCGTGATGTGCTGGTGGATGTTTATGTTCCCGGTGAACCCCGTGTGACTTACGAGAAAGTTAAACCTGCAATGGTCAAAAATATTTTGAATGACCATATTGTGGGCGGCAAGGTGTTTAAAAAGGCCGCGTCGAAAGAAGATTATTATACGACATTGGAAAAGCAGACCCGGGTTGCGTTGGAGCATGGGGGTGCTATTGATCCCGAAAGCATAGATGAATACATCAAGGTCGGTGGATATGAGTCCTTGAAAAAAGTTTTGACCACCATGAAGTCGGATGAGGTGATTGCCGAGATTAAAAAATCCGGGTTACGTGGAAAAGGCGGCGGTGGGTTTGTCACAGCTAACAAGTGGGAGAAAGCGGCTAAGGCTCCGACAGACGAAAAAGGTACCCGTTACATTATGGTAAACGGGGACGAGGGCAATCCGGCTTCTTATATGGACCGCAGTGTTATGGAAGGTAACCCACATCAGGTGATTGAAGGTCTGTTGATCGGGGCGTATGCCATTGGGGCAACGGAAGGAATTATTTACACCCGGTCAGATTATGCCATTGCGGTCAGAAGATTGAATTTGGCCTTGGAACAGGCGCGGGAAAGAGGCTTTCTTGGCGACAAAATTATGGGCACCGATTTCAGCATCAACTTCAGGGTGCATGAAGGACTTGAGGCGTTTATCGGCGGAGAGTCTACAGCGTTGATGCAATCGGTGGAAGGCAAGCGTCCTTTCCCTAAAGCGCAACCGCCGCATTCTTGCGATTCCGGGTTGTGGGGCAAGCCAACGGTACTGAACAACGCAGAAACCTGGGCCACGGTTCCGAAAATCATTAAGAATGGAGCGGATTGGTATGCAGGAATGGGTAACGAAAATGCCCAGGGTTGCAAAGTCTGGGCTATTTCCGGAAACATCAAGTACAACGGTTTGATGGAACTGGATATGAAAACCACTTTTCAGGAAGCCATTGATGATTATTGTGGCGGCATCCAGAAGAAAAAACCGCTTAAGGTAGTTCATGTGGGTGGCGTTACAGGTGGGTTTCTGCCGCCGGAGAAGGCCAACACTCCAACGGACTATGAAAGCCTTCTCGAAGCGGGTGTGTTGATGGGCCAGGCCAGTTTTGCGGCCTATGATGATTCCGCTTGCGTGATTGATCTTGCAAAATTTTCTATCGGGTTTAACGAGGGCGAAACTTGTGGCAAATGTACCCCCTGCCGAATAGGTCTGACGCTGATCCGAGCCAAGTTGGATGATATCTCAGAAGGTCGTGGCAAAATGGAAGATCTCGACAAGCTTCAGGCTTTGTGTGAGGAAATCAGCCAGACTTCATTATGCGGCTTGGGAGAAACGGCTCCGAAGGCAATTCTTACTGGATTAAAATATTTCCGCAAAGAGTATGAACGGCATATTGTCGATCAAATTTGTGATGCGGCTCGATGTACGGGTCTGTATCGTTATTACGTCAAGGAAGAAGATTGTGTAGCTTGTGGTGCCTGCATCAAACCCTGTCCTACAGGGGCCATTACTGGCGGAACCCGGAAAGTTGCGGCGCACATTGATATGGACTTGTGCATCAACTGTAACGCTTGTTATCAGGCTTGCGGATTCCTGGCGATCGAATAAAAATTTATTTTATTAAAAGCCCCGCCGGTAGGGCGAGTGTAAGAGTTATAGCTTGTTGGTCCCACGTCTGGTGGCCAGCAGGCTTTTTTTTTGCCTTTAATTATCTGAATTGATTTTGCGTAAATGAATTCTTTTTAAATATACGAGCTCCATGGCGTTGATCTTCAACCCTTGAACATGGGGTTTGACCAATAAGTTCTGGGCGGCAACAAAAAGAGGGATCATGGGGACCTCTTTTTCGGTAAGAAGGACCTGGGCTTCATCGTAAATGGCTTTTCGCTTTTCAGGATTTTTTAAAGTAGACCCCAGGGCAACCAGTTCATCGTAACGCGGATGAGACCATTTCAGCCGGTTGTTGCCGCTGGTTTTAATGAACAGGTTCATGAAGTTATCGGGGTCGGGGAAGTCCGCTCCCCAACCCAGTTTAAAAAGTTGTGGGGGGTCCAAATCCAGCCGGCTAAGCAAAACCTTCCATTCCTGACTTTCCAGATCAATATGTACATTCAGGTGCTCTTTCCATTGCCCTTGCAGAAATTCCCCGATGAGTTGATTGGTATATCTTGTATTGAATACTGCGGTAACCTTTGGAAACCCTTTTCCATTCGGGTAGCCAGCTTGAGCCAGGAGAGATCTTGCTTTTTCTGGATCAAATTTTGATCCAATGTTTTCGTTGTAACCAAACATACCCTTTGGAATCCATGATGAGGAAGGTAATTCTCCTCCCTTCATGATTCCGGGAATGCGGGATCGGTCAATCGCATGGGCAAATGCCTGCCGGACTCGTACATCCTTGAAAGGAACTTTTTGAACATTAAAACCATAATAACTTCCCCGTAGCTGTGGTTGGTTCCTGTATTCAGGGCTGGATTTATAATGAGGAATTGCGACTGAGGGTAGTTCGATATAGTCCAGCTCTCCAGTTTCGTAAAGCGTTAATGAGGTGGTGGGTTCCTGTACTACATACACTCGAACGGTATCCACTGCGGGTTTCCCTTCGTAGTGGCGGGGATTGGCTTTCAGTACCAGTTTGTATTCGTGTTCCCATTCTTTTAGCGTGTAGGGGCCGTTGGTGACAATATTTTCAGGTTCTGTCCACGAGTTACCATGTTTAAGGATAATATCTTCTCGGGCGGGGTAGGTGACCATGAAAGTAGTGATACTGGGAAAATAGACCACGGGTTTTTTTAACCGGACTTGAAGAACATCCGATGCCAGAGCCCGGACCCCGACCCGATGTGGATCGGTAATTTCCCCAGAATTAAATTGGGCGGCATTTTCAATGTCGAAAAGAAAATAAGCGTATTGAGAGGCCGTCTCAGGGGCTAACAGTCGTTTCCAGGAGTATTCAAAATCTTCAGCGGTTACAGGTCTTCCATCTGTCCAATAAACATCATCGCGTAGAAAAAAAGTGATGGTTTTGCCGTCTCCCGAATATTCCCATTTTTTGGCGATGGCAGGTTGTGGATTTAATTCGGAATCGTACTGGGTGAGTCCTTCCATAATGTTGGTAAGAATAGTGAACGAAACACTGTCCGTAGCCAGAGCCCAATCCAGGGTAGGGGGCTCGTTTTTTATGGACATCCTGAAAACAGATGGATCAGTTGGGGAAGAAGGGCTACAACCGATAGAAATTAAAAATACCACAGACAAACAAAAAGAAAAACCGGCGGTTTGAATTTTCATGTTAATGCCGTGGTGTTTCAAATTTTCGTATAACAAACCATAAGGGAATTTTTTGTAGTTATTTTTATTCCAGAGCTTTTTTGTTTGTCGGAGCCATTGAAATACCCATAATGAAATATAGCAACATGACTACCTCTGAGTCATAGAAATTTGTTTCAAACATACCTCCTGCCAAAAAACCAAATACTGCTGCCAATGAACCCATAATCAAACCTTTGGTGTTATCATTGAGGGTAATTTGCTCCCACTTTTTATAAATATTGAGAAAATAGGCGACCCAAATGGAGAGCCATGTCCCCAACCCTAAAATCCCTGTGTCGACTAGCAGTTGGATAATATTATTATGCATTCCCTTAAGTCGAGCTATATACCCGGAGGGATCTGGGTATTGGGAATGAAGGACATCAACACACTTGAAACCACAGCCTGTAATGGGATAGTCCCTAAAAATTTCCCAGCCACCTTGCCAAAGATAAAGTCTTGCCTGTAGGGTCCAATCCCTTGAATCTATTAGTGAAAATAAGCGGTCTTTGACGCTTTCTGGAGAAAATATTAAAAGCCCAATAATTACTATCGGAATGGATAGAAGGTATTTTTTGTTCCAGAAGGCAGTGAGCATTAATGTTCCAACAAAAAAACCTAACCAAGCCTGGCGGGTTAAAGTCAGCAGTAGGCAAAAAGCGATTACCCCCACTGCACCCATTACCCAAATCTCTTTAGTGTTTTTAAATAGAACCCTTCCGAGGGCTAAGAGTCCGACTAACATTAAAACTCCCGCAAAGGTCATATAAATACTCATTGTTCCGGAGACTCTGGTTTGAAGCCCTACAGCAGTGGTCCATGCCTGGGAGAAACCAAGTAATGAGGCCATGATTCCAGCAAAGATCAGGAGTTTTAAAAGCAAGTCTTTCTGTCTTTCGTTTTCTACGGTATTGACAACCCAAAAGAAAACCGCAAACTGAAATAATTTTTTGAGAGATTTAAGACTGGTTTCAAAGTCAACGGATGTGATAACCGCTAAAATACTGGCGAGGCAAAAGCATAAAATAGGTAAACCTACAGGTGTGCCATGGATTTTTTTCCAAGACTTTGTTAGATGAACCTTGAGCAACCATGCCAGGACCCCGATAGAAAAAGAAATTTGGGTGATACTAATGGAAAACATAGAAAAAGCGACAAATGTGTACAAAGAAACCTGAATCACTTTGTCTAACGGTTGGATAATTTTATCTACTTGTAAAATACGGAACTTGCTGATTAATGATTTTCTGGGTAATGGAGCTTTTTTTACATGGGCCAGGGAGATACCCATTATGAAAAAAAGCAACATTACCATCTCTGAGTCGTAGAAGTTTGTCTCAAAGAAACCTCCAGTAAGGAATCCAAGAACCGGTGCAAAAGATGCTAATAATATGCTCTTGGTATTGCTCTGAGATGTGTCCTCAGTTAAAACCCGCCAACGTTTGAAGATTTCGTAGAAATATGCCACCCAAATGAAAACCCATAGCCCTAGCCCAACTATTCCTGTGTCTATCAATAGTTGTAGAGCATTATTATGCATTCCTCTGAAGTGGGCGATCTGGCCGGAGGGATCAGGGTATTGAGAATGAACAATGTCCACACATTTAAATCCACAACCTGTTAAAGGATGGTCTTTGAATATTTCCCAGCCGCCCTTCCAGAGAAACATTCTTGACTGGAAAGTTAAATCGTTCATATTTGTGAGGCTTTGCATGCGGTCTGTAATAAATGTGGGAGCAAACAATAAAAGACCAGCTAGCAATAAAGGAAGGATAAAAAGATATTTTTTATTCCAGACGAAAACTAGAAATACAGTCCCGATAAAAAATCCAAGCCAAGCCTGCCTAGTCAAAGTCAGTAGCAGGCAAAGGCAAACTATTGCTGCGCCCCCCAACACCCAATAGTTTTTAGGTTTATGAAACAAAAACCTTCCTAAAGCCGCCAAACCCGAAAGCATTAAAATTCCTGAGTAAGTCGAAACATGGCTTCTTGTTCCATGGACCCTGAATTTTCTAGCAATATCAAAATCAAAAAATTGATAGAGACCATGCAAGGCGGCAATAACACTGGCAACAATAATTGTTCCAATTAGCAAATCCCTTTGCTTTTCATCTTGGACTGCATTAACAGCCCAAAAGAATATTGCGAATTGAAGTAATTTTTTTAGGTGCCGTGCACTGGTTTCAATATCAAGTGATGTCATCACTGCTAAAAAAGAGGCGAGGGAGAAACATAAAATTGCTATACCAACTAGAGTTCCCCTAACTTCTTTCCATGATTGGGTCAAGTGAACTCTCCATAGCCAGCAAGAGGCGCCAATAGAAAATGAAATTTGGGTGACGCTGATGGAAAACAGAGAAAAGGCGACGAAGGTGAACAATGAAAACTGAATTAGCTTGTCAAAGACCGGGACCGCAGGGTGTATTGCTAATGTATTGGTTTCAGGCAAGAATTTCTCCGCATTAATAAAATAAAGGACTATAGAGCCTCTAAATTTTCCCCAGCTATTGAAGAGGAATCTTAATTTTTCTGGGAAGAGACTTTACTTCAATGCGTAGATATTATGAACTAAAATAAGTTTTGACCCAAAAAAACTTTTTATAAGAAAAATTTGCAAACGCTAAAGATGGGATTCGGAAGAAATCAGGCAATCTGGCAGAATAATTGGCTCATGCAGTTCGAGCTATAATTCAACTTGTTGTCTTGAGTGGAAAATATTCAAACAGTAAACTTTCGAATATTTTTCTGGCTACTTGTAAATCAGGTGAATCCACTTGAAGTTATTTGCCTTCATCCATGAAACTATTGTGATATTTTTATTATGAATCCAGAGTGCCCTATTTAGGGCTGTTTTCACCCAATATCTTTTAGAATGAAATTATGTGACACGATTAATGAATAGTTTATTGTTTTCCAGGGTGTGGAGCAGGTTTTCATAAAGTCCCTAAAAACCTGGAAAAAACGGAATTTTCAAGATAAATCATTTATTTCTTTACTTTTCTATTCACCTTTATAGAATGGAGCTTTTATCCAGCGTTGGGGAAGTTATGTCAGAAGATATTTCTTATATCAGAAAATGGATTAAACGTGGCTTGAGTAAAGATAAGAAAACTCTTGATTTTTCAGGTCGAGGTATTGGTAACCAGGTTGCAATAGACTTGGCGGAAAACGTGGCTCTTCCTGACATTGAAATCCTTTACATTCATACTAATAAAATCAAGGATTTAGGTGTGGAGGAATTAGCGCAGTCTGAATTTTTTGAACCACTTAAAGAACTTTGGATGTATGAAAACTTAGTGGGAGATGAAGGCGCAAGAGCTCTGGCCGAATCGGAGCAATTGACACGATTGCGTTACCTGAGTTTGTACACCAATAAAATAGGCGATGAGGGGGCGGTAGCTTTGGCAAACTCTAAAAGTCTTTCCAAGCTCGAAACCCTGGATCTTTCATTTAATCGAATTGGAGACTTAGGAGCAGAAGCCTTGGCAAATTCTACCCACCTAAAACAATTGAAGGAATTGCATCTTGATGCCAATCGAATTGGTTTAAGAGGAATGCAGGCGTTGGCAAAGCTTCCCGGATTGCAAAACCTTCAGATCTTAAACTTGTCTTATAACCGAATTGATCTTCAGGGACTGGAACTTTTGAATAATTCAAAACGTTTACAGGAAATGGGCGCGGTAAAAACAGACTATCCTCATATTGGTGGTTGATTCATGCGGGCTGAAAATAAAGATTTGAATTTTATCCAGACTTTAAATAATAAATTGATCCGCAAAGATTCAGTTTTGGATCTTTCCTATGAACGGATGGGAAATGCTGGAATTGTTTTTTTGTGCCGAAATAAAGATTTATCGCATGTGCAAAAACTGGATTTGAGCTGGAATGAATTAACTGATGAGGGAATTAAGGTTCTTACTGGTTCGAGTTCGCTGGCGGGAATAAAACATCTCATCCTCAATGCAAATCAAATTGGGGATGAGGGAGCCATGAGTTTGGCGAATTCTAAAAACCTTCCAAACCTTGAATCTGTTGAGTTGACCAATAACCAGATTTCAGATTTTGGGGCCTTGAGTATTGTGAAATCCCAATACTTGTTGAACCTTGAGTTCGTGGATCTGGAAATGAATAAACTGGGGAAACAAAAATTAACCCGGTTTCCAGACGGTGCTGTGGTTTCCAAGCTTCGTGTTCTAAACCTGCGCCGCAATCTTTTGAATGATGAAAATATTGCCGACTGGGCTCAGGCAGGGGCATTTGAAAAAGTTGTTCACTTAAATTTGGGTTGGAATCAAATTACCAGTCAGGGCGCCCGCATTCTTGCACATTCCCCCACCTTAAACCGACTGGAAGCTTTGATACTTGATTCCAATCATATTAGTGATCCTGGAGCCTTGGATATTGCGAACTCCAAGCACTTAGGTAATCTGGTCCAGCTTTACATGCAGGATAATAAGATTGGCCGGGCAGGAGAAACTGCATTACGGGCAATGCGATCCCGGATATTGCTTGATAAGAAAAGAAAGGATAATTATCTTCATCTTAATGAGCAGAGGTTGGATAATAAGGATATCGTTTCTTTGGCCCAATATGAAAAACTGGATGGGATTGTTTCGCTTTCGCTGCGGAACAACCATTTTGATTATCACGGAGTTCAGGAACTGGCCCATTCCCCATATCTTAAAAACCTGAAATCCTTGAATTTGATGACCAATGCTGTAGAGGACAAAGGCGCTGTATTACTTGCGGAATCCCCAAACCTGTCTCAATTGGAAAACTTGAATCTGGAAAATACCGGAATTACTTCGCTGGGACTCCTGGCTCTTTCTCAATCTCCTCATATTAGTCGATTAAAGGAATTGAATTTGAGTAATAATAATCTTGGGGAAAAAGGGTTTCGTATTTTAGCGGAATCCAAAAATTTCAAAAACCTGAATAAACTAAGAGTCTCCGGGGTTTCTTTCGGGGATACCGAATTTCAGACCCTAATCCAGTCCGATACCCTAAAACAACTGGAAGAGTTGGAGATTATGGGGAATGTCATCTCCAGAAAAAGTTTAGATTCTCTGCTAGACTCCAAACTATTTTCTCAGCTAAAAAAATTAGATCTTCGTCGCAATAGTCTCAAGGATGTGGACCTTATATTCCTAGCAGACTCCCCCAAATTCCAAAGCTTAGAGGCTCTGAGATTTTAAGAATCAAAGACCTTACCTTTTCGGTATCGGGGACTGCTAATTCTCTTGCCAAGCAGTGGGCTTTTTTCTATGATTAAAAAGGCTAACCAAAAAGAGGGAAACATTTGAAAAAAGCTTTGATTACAGGAATTACCGGACAGGATGGGTCTTACTTGGCGGAATTCCTTATGGAAAAGGGATATGAAGTTCATGGCCTTGTTCGGCGTTCCAGCAGTTTTAACCGAGGTCGCATTGAACACCTCCTGATGAATCCACAAAATCCGTCAGGGAAAATTCGCCTGCATTATGGGGATATGACGGATACCCCAAGCCTAAGCCGCTTATTGTCAGGAATCCACCCTGACGAAGTATACAATCTTGCCGCACAAAGCCATGTAGGAATTAGTTTTGATACCCCTGAATATACCGGGCAGGCAGATGCCATGGGACCTCTCCGCATTCTGGAGGCTATCAAGTCTACGGGATTAATAGATACCTGCCGGTTTTATCAGGCCTCAACCAGTGAACTGTATGGCAAAGTGCAGGAGAGTCCTCAAAAAGAGACTACACCTTTTCACCCCCGCAGTCCGTATGCAGTGGCAAAACTTTATGCCCACTGGATTACCATCAACTACAGGGAAGCCTTTGGGTTGTATGCCCTCAACGGGATTATGTTCAACCATGAATCACCACGGCGAGGTGAAAATTTTGTCACCCGGAAGATCACTTTGTCATTGGCAAATATCCTTGCAGGCGAGCAGGAAAAGCTGAGCTTGGGGAATCTAAATTCCAAACGCGACTGGGGTCACGCCAAGGATTATGTCGAAGGTATGTGGTTGGCATTGCAACAGGACAAACCGGAGGATTATGTTTTCGCAACGGGAATCCAGAAAAGTATCCGTGATTTTGTAGTAGAAGCGTTTGGAGTTTGTGGTTTCGATATTCAATGGCAGGGTGAAGGTCTTGAGGAAAAGGGAATTGATCGAAAATCAGGACGGGTTTTGATCGAAGTGGACCCAAAATTTTTCCGTCCGGCGGAAGTGGATGTGCTTACTGGCGATGCC
>JABIXH010000224.1 GCA_018664975.1 Nitrospina sp.
AAAAAAACGATGACCAATTTTCGCGGCCGGATGAATCTCAATTCCCGTTATCCATCTTGCAAATTGAGACAAGGCTCTGGCTAGAAACTTGAATCCCAAACCCCACAACCCATGAGCCAAACGGTAGCCGATCAGAGCATGAACTCCAGGATACAAAATCAATACCTCAAGAAAATTTCTTGAGGCAGGATCTTTTTCTAAAGCAACCCGAACATCTTCTTTAATTAGACGGAGCATAGATTGGGGCTTGGAGTATAAGTTATTGTTTATTGTAATATTGTACCCCACTCAGCAGCAAACAAAAAGCCCCCTTTCCAAATAGGTCTCCCCCAACAGCCCATCTTAGTTGAGGGATACAATGCCACCTTAACCCAAGATAATTTTTTACTCACAAATAGAGCTATGTGAAAGGTGAACCAACAGGCGGTCTACTTATACATGAGGGAAACCAGTTGAGAGCGGGCATAAACTCGAAACTTGGAATATATTTTCTTAAGATGGTCTTTGACGGTGTGATGACTCAAGTTTAACATTTTAGCTACTTCCTTGTCACTCAGGCCTTCACATATCAGGCGGGCTACATCGGCTTCACGGCTTGTCAAACCAGCTTCCTGCATTAAATATTTTGTGTGCTCTTCAAGTTTAATTTCACCTTCTGCCTCATGAGATCGAACCCTTCCTGAATCTTGGGATTCAAGGATTTTTAAATTTTCTCTGGCACGACTGGATAGTGTTTTCATGATGGCCATCAAGACGTCAGGACTTGAAGCTAATTTTGCCTGGAATTGTTCCTGTGTTATTTCCAGCAACAGGCTGGGTACCGTTGACCTGACTGTAGCAGAACGAGGCTGGGATTCAATCAGAGCCATCTCCCCCAAATAATCTCCTTTTGTTCTGCGCGCAATCTCTATTCCATTTTTGGATACGATCAACTCCCCGGAAAGGATGACATACATGCAGCGGCCCTCTTCCCCATCTGAGAACAAAACGGCTCCTTCTTTCAAATCTCTCAACGAACATTCAGAAGCCAGGCTTTCCAGGGTATCCATGGAGACCTTTTCTAAAAAATCAATCTTTCTCAGAAAATCTAAATTTGCACTCTCCACCATTTTCCCCACTCCATTTATAAAAATATTTGATAATTGTAGCACTTTTTAGAATATAAGTTGGGTGACCCACTAGGTTAAATAAAAAATCAATTTCCCTGTATTATCCTTGTTACATTTTATAGGTAAATCCCAAGAGAAAAATATTCTGCACAAAATCCACACTGGAGAGGTTGGAGTTACTCATGACTCTAGTAATATCAATTTTCACCTCAAGAGCATCCAAAACATATCGGCTTAGACCGAACTGGATCGTATGCTTTGCATCAAAGCGTTGTTCACCAATACTGGCAGTTACACTTTTATAATTTTTATAGTTATAGTTGTAGCTCAAGTTCGCGTTTATATTAAAAGGTACTGGCATGCGCACGGCCGCCAAGGCTGAATGGCCTAGATAATCGAATTCAGGATCTTCGGTATCATCCAGATCCAAACCATAACTTAAATAGGCATAAGCTTTATTCTCCATAAAAAATAAAAATTGACTCAAACTCCAGGAATGGTTTATTCCATCTCGAGTATTATCATCTATAAAATTTTTCCTGCTAAAAGAGTAGGTAACACTGGTATAGAGATTGGGTTGGGGAACAAAACCCAAGCGTGGGGTAATATTGTGTATTGCAATGAAATCCTTTCGGTCCAGCAGGCTGTAATTAAAACCATAACTCACGTCCGCATCCCAATTGCCTGAAGCATATGATGTGGAAGTGCTTAAATAATGTGATTGATAATCAAATTCTGGGAATTTGTCGTAAAAACTCTGAGAAAAATCGTAACCCATCTCAATACTTGCATTTTTGTTTATAACCAAACGCGATCCCATACCAAACTCGTAATTTAAAGCCATATCCGCTTCTTCAGATAACCTATCCTGCTCTTCAACAGTCAGGGTGTCATCGTATTGCCAAGACATTCCGGCAGTAATCCACCAGGATTTTTCGCTCGAAGGCGTTTTCCCTCCTAATTGATCAAGTAGCAGTTGTGCCTGTTTAGCAGTTTCTGACTCTGAGTCCTCTTCTACCACCAACTCCATCGCGAGCTTTGCATCTTCTTTTTCATTCATCTCGGTATACGCCACACCAATCTGGAACAAGGCAATCTGGGTAAGAGAAGGGTCCAGGCTCATTGCTGTTTGGAAATAGATTAAAGAATCCTCAAATTTTTCCATCTGCTGAAGGGTAAAACCCATGAATAAATTTGCGTTGGCGTTTTCAGAGTTTTTTTCCAACACAATATTGAATTCCTCAATAGCCTCTTTATTAGATTTGAGCTTGTAATAAGCAATCCCTAATTGCAGGTGTGCTCCACTATATTTCGAGTCCAGTTCAAGAACTTTTTTAAAAGTTGCAACGGCCTGGTCGGCTTTTTCGGCTTTATTAAAGGTTAGGCCCTTAAAATAATGTGCCTCAATATTGGAGGGGTCTTTTTCTATAAGTTTTGAAAATTCACGGAGGGCCTGGTCAAATTTTGACTCATTATAAAACTGTAGCCCACGGGTAAGGGAAGGGGTGCTGACTTCCTGCGCTTGAACAGAGTTCCAGAACAGAAATATCGAAACGATTAAAAATAGATAATATTTTTGCACAATAATGGGCTATTTTTGAAGGAAACAAAAATATTACCCCATTACTGGACAAAAACCAATATTAATCAATCATTTATAAAATTAACCTGCCTATTTTTTAGGCAGATTCAGTTTGACTATTACTTTTTAGGTCCACCGCCACCGGGAGGTCCACCGCCACCGGGAGGTCCACCGCCACCGGGAGGTCCACCGCCACCGGGATTAGATGCCAGCGTTTGGAATTTCTTCAAAACATTTTTTCGCGGAATTGTTGGCCTTGGCCTTGGAATCTGCGGACGCGGAGACTTTGTCGGTTTAGAGGGGGTAAACCCTGTTGTAACTTGTGGTTTTACCGGAACCGTTAAAACTGTTGGGGTAGTAGTATCTTTTGTTTTTTCTCCTTTTCCAGAGGTAGCCCCTGAACTTTTAGTATCTCTCCCTTTTGGGGCCTTAATTGCAAGGGGTGCATTAATTTTAGGAGACAAACTGGCTGTTTTAATACGAGGCTTTTCCACCGATTCTTTGGTCAGAAATTTACTTTTAGCTGTTTTCTGAGCTTTATTTACGTTTACACCTTTTTCTGCCAGCTTAGTGGCTTTGCCTTTACCCCCCTTTGCACCTTTTTGCTTGTTGGCTTTGTTGCCTTTCCCCTTATTGCCCTTATCTTTATTTTTCCCTTTGTTGCCCTTATCTTTATTTTTATCCTTACCAAAGGCCTTGCCATTATTCGACTTCACTTTGGATGCCAAAGCACCTTTGGAAATTTCCTGAATCTGCCCCTTCGCGACAATAGATTTTTTCCCCAGCTTTCCATTGGCCAATAAGGGTGCCGTTTCGATTGAACCGGAGATACCGATAAAGGATGTTCTGCCACCCTTATCGACCGTTACCACAAATTCCGTCCCACGTACGCCTGCCACAGCAGTGGGCGTCACCACCTTAAAACTTGACCCCTTCGCTTTTCCTTTAGTCACCACAAACCGCACAGTACCCAAAGCTACATTGACCACCGTTTGTCTCAGGTCTTTATCCGGGTCATAAATATGTTTTTTAATACTGATATTGGAGTTTTCCCCAAGAGTCAGGGAACTTTTATCATCAAAGGTAAAAGAGGCTTCTGAGTCAGCTTTGGTTTTGATGCGATCATTCATAAATACAGGTGTCGCCAGCTTAACATCTGAGGATGCTGTCTCTCCTTCATGAAACTGAAGAATATTTCCTTCGGCTCCTGTCGCGATCCCAACATCGGCAGAACGCACAACCCCCTGCTTTTTCAAAAATAATTTTTGGTCAAACAGGCTTTTACCCGGTGGTTCACCGGACAACGCATAAGCAACGCGAACAAACTCCTGATCGGTCATCATGCCTTTAGCATCTTTTCCACTCAGCACTTTAAATCCACGTATTTTTAAAATCCTGGACATTTTGGAAAACAATTCGTCCTGAGATAACTCTTTATGATTTTTGGGGAGGAAGGGATGGTCGGGTTGATTCTTTGCGATCATGGTTACGAACTCAGCTCTGCTGACCTGCGCGTTATCCGGGCTAACAGAAACAAAAATCAGAAAACAGAGCCCTAACGCCATCAATTGCAAATAGCGTTTGAACAGCGGATCAAGTTTTGGTTTAAAATTTTTTAAACGCATAGTCAATCCCAACCAACTGTTTATCAATCTCTATAAAGAGCAGGTTTCAGCATTTCCGCTGACAGCGGTTTACTGACAAAAAAACCTTGAACCCAATCACATCCAGTATGCTCCAACATTTTCTTTTGTTCAATCGTTTCCACTCCCTTTGCAACCGTATTCAAGTTCAAACTTTTCCCAATACCTATAATCGTTTTGGTGATCGTGGAATTAACCCCCTTAGAGAGACCTTGAATCAACTTGGGATCAATATTTAGGGTATTTAAAGGAAGACGAGCCAGGTTATTTAATGAAGACAGTCCCATGCCAAAATTATCCAAAGCCAGCTTGGAGCCGAAATCGTGAAGATCCATTATATTTTTATGAGTTGGAGTTTGTTGCAAAGCCATTTCAGGAATTTCAAATTCAAACATATTAGGTTCCAGACTATAACTATTCAGACAACTCTCAACTTTTTCTGTCAACTTCCCCTGAAGTAACTGGGCTTGACTGAGGTTGATGGACACAGGCATCAGAGGTATCCCTTCCTGTTTCCAGGCTTGAATTTGTTTACAAACGGACTGCATCACCCAATTTCCAATTGAAACGATCAAACCGCTCTCCTCGGCTAAAGGAAGAAATTCAGCGGGCAACACCAATCCTCTTTCAGGATCATTCATCCTTAAGAAAACTTCAAGCCTTTGATATTCACCGGTTTTGATATCAATTTTTGGCTGATAGTCTAATAAGAAATTATCATTCTCAAGCGAACGCCCAATAAGGGTCTTCATTTCCAATCGGCTTTGGGCCATAGAAAGCATTTCAGGGTCATGTACAAAATAAGAATTTTTTCCCTGTGCTTTAGCCCGGTACATCGCTGTGTCCGCACATTTGAATAGCGTTTCAACATCCTTGCCATCATTTGGATAAAGTGCGATGCCTATGCTAAAACTTGAGTATATTTCATGCGCATCAATTTTGAATACCGGTTTAAGAGCTGAAATGATCCGTTCTGCTAACCGGGTGGAGTAATTATCATCTTTCAACCCCGTTAAAAGAATCACAAACTCATCGCCGCCTATCCTCGCTACCGAATCCTCACCGCGCAATAAACCTGTCAAGCGTTTGGCTACTTCTTTTAGCAACTCATCCCCGACAGCATGGCCTAGAGCATCGTTCACAGATTTGAAATCATCCATATCCAGAAATAGCAAGGCAAAACTTTGTTGATTACGTTCGGAATGTGCAAGTGCCAGAGTAATGCGGTCATTGATCATATTGCGGTTGGGCAATCCAGTCAAAGAGTCAAAAAATGCCATGCGCTTGATTTTTGATTCCAATTGACGCGACTCTGTCAAATCCCGAACTACAGCCAACAAAGCTAATGTTTTGCTGAAAAGGACTAACTTCAATTTTACCTGTACCGGGTAAACCGTCCCATCCTTTCTTTTTTGCAAAGCTTCAAAAACTTGAACCAGTTTTTTACCGGTGCGAAGGGGGTCCACAAACATCTCAAGTTCCAGAAGAGACTGGTCTTCCCAAAATTCGTATAACGCTTTTTCACAAATCTGATTTTTGGGGTAACCCAGGTTTCGGGAAGCCGTAGAGTTGGCCTGGGAAATCTTGTAGGTGTTAGAATCCAGGATGTAAGTCTCGTTGCTGGTATCATCAAGTATCTGTGAAAATTTCTCAGCATTATCCTCTGCCAAGGTCAATTCCCCCTTCATCTCGTCCATGACATCTAAATCTTTTCGGGATCTTGCTGAAAGGGTTTTAAGAAGAGCAAATAATGCCTGGGAATGAAGAGCAAATTCTTTTTGAAATCTTTCATCAGTGATTTCCAGCAATTGCGCTTGCGATTCTGCCCGTATGGTTGCAGACCGGGGTTCAGATTCGATCAAGCCCATTTCTCCGATGTACTCACTGGGTTTTCGCCTTGCGATCACTTTATTTTTTTTATATACCAGTAGTTCCCCAGAAAGTATGATGAACATAGAATTGGAGACATCCCCTTCCTCAAAAAGTTTTTCAAAAGGAGAAAGGGAAATTACCCTGCAGGAGCGAGCCAGTTTTTCCAGAGTCTCATCAGAAAAGAAGCCGAGAAAATCAACACCTCGCAATTGTTCCAGTATTTGTGCCTCATCAATTGTTAAGGTTTTAATTTGATTCACTAGACTCATCTCCCTTTATAGACCAACCTTCAAGCCTTAAGTATATAAGTTAAGCAAGATATTCCATTTTTAAACCCCCTAAATGGGGGGTGCAGAAAAAACCATATATCCCAAAGCCAATAATCATTGTAACTACAGGCTTTGTAAGGAGAACTTTTTCTAACAACCGGAATCTTGTAACAAAATTGTTACAATTATTAGAAACAGGATTACGGTTCTTGTCCTTGTTCAAATCGATTACTTATTCAATAATGTAAATTTAGAATTATATACAATTAAAAAGGCACTCAATTAATTGATCTTTTTAACCAAAAAATATTCATCATTATTCTGCGGGTTAGTGGTCACTGCATTGTGTCTGGTTATCTATAACCATTCACCCTCATCTATGGAGCCTTTAGAAAATCTTTTCCAAAACATCCATTTCAAATTGCGCGGTCCCCTCTCCCCCAACTCTGACGTTGTCATCACAGAAATTGATGAAAAAAGTCTGGACACTTTGGGTCGTTGGCCCTGGCCAAGAAAAACCATGGCGAAACTTGTTAAAAAACTACATGAATATGAAGCCGAAGTGATCGGTTTTGATATTATTTTCTCTTCGCCCCAGAATAGCTCCGACCATAATGCCTTAAGAAAATTACAAAATATGATCAGCCCAACTCAAAGCCTGGAAGCGGTAGAATATTTAGACCAACTTTTGCGGGAAACCAATGACGATGTCCAATTTTCCCAAGCCCTTTCCAAAGCTTCCAAATCTGTGTTGGGTTACTTCTTCCATTTTTCATCCGATGGACTGGATCATTTAACCCCTACCCAGCGAAAGCTGTATTTTGAAGATATAAAAAGTTCCCGGTTTAATGGATTTCTACGGTCTGATGAAAACCTCCAACTATCGAGCCTGAATTTTCCCACCGCATTTGCAGTCGAGTCCAATATTTCATCCATTTCTCGAACAGCCAGCCGTTCCGGTTACCTGAGTTTTGATCTTGAGTCCGATGGCTCGGTTAAAAAACTTCCTCTTATTGTCCGGTATGTTGATAGGGGAAAGGATCATTATTTCCCTCCATTTTCTCTACGAATCCTTGAACAATATTTACAAGGCTCCCTTCTTTTCAGGGTCAATGAATTGGGGATGGAAGAAGTCATCCTGGATAACGATAACCCAATTGTTATACCCACTAACTCGAAAGGGGAAATGGAGGTCAATTATCTGGGTCCAAGAGGAACATTCCCTGGCATTTCTATTAGCGATCTTTTAGAAAATGATTTAAACAATGAAATAAAAGAGAAAGTACGAAACAAAATAGTACTGATAGGTGCCACAGCCACTGCCCTGGAAGATTTAAAGCCGACCCCATTTGATCCCGCATTGCCAGGAGTTGAAATTCACGCAACAATTATCGACAATATTTTAAGCCATCGTTTTCTTACCCAGCCTTCCTGGACACCGGTTGTTGACTCCATTTACTTATTACTAATCGGGCTAGTTTTAACTTTCGTGTACTCCCGCATTCAACCCCTGATGAGTCTCCTGATCTGGTTAATATTTGCCTGCACTTCTTTCTATTTGAGCCATTGGTTATTCAGCAATCAAGGATTCTGGTTAACAGATGTCTATCCATTAATGGAAAACACAGGGATTGCCGCCTTGATCCTGCTGGGTCGTTTTGTTAAAGAGGAAAAACAAAAACTTTTTATCAAAAAGGTTTTCGGTCAATATCTCTCCCCTCGAGTCGTGAAAGAATTGATCAACGATCCCTCCAAACTAAAGTTGGGGGGAGAGCAAAAAAAATTGACCGCATTGTTCACCGATCTTGAAGGATTCACCACTTTCTCAGAGCAACTTTCCGCAACCGACCTCGTCACCCTTTTGAATACTTATCTCAGTGAGATGACAGACATTCTTCTGCAATACGAAGGCACTTTGGATCGGTATGATGGAGATGCAATTAAAGCCTTTTTTGGTGCTCCCGTTTATTTCGATGATCATGCCAAACGGGCTTGCTGGGTATGCATAGATATGCAAAGCAAGCTAAAGGTTATGCGTGTGAAGTTCAGGGAAGAAGGAAAACCGGAACTGTTCATGCGCGTAGGCATCAATACCGGGTCAATGGTAATCGGAAACATGGGTTCCACAACCCGCATGATGTATGGAATGAACGGCGACTCGGTCAATCTGTGTGCCCGGCTGGAAGGTGCAAACAAACAATACGGAACTTACTCCCTGATCAGCGAGTTCACTTACCAGTCTGCCAAAGAATTCATCGAAGTTCGCGAATTGGATACCCTACGCGTAGTAGGCAGGTCAAATCCCATAAAAATTTATGAGCTTTTAGGAAAAAAGGGAGACATTGAAGAATCCCTTAAAAAGGTATTACCTGAATTCAACCAGGGTTTGAGTAGTTATCAGAATCGCGAATGGACGGAGGCTAAAAAGCACTTTGAAAACGCATTGAAAATTCGGCCCGAGGATGGCCCTTCACGAATTTACAGCCAGCGATGCGAAAAATTCATCCTCGAACCTCCCGCCCAAACATGGGATGGGGTCTTCAATCTCAGCACAAAATAACACACCAAATTTAATAAAAGCATTCAGGCTCTGGTGTTGTCAGGTAATTATATCTTGGCATAAAAAACCGTTTAAGCGCATCCCGGATCCAGTTATTTGCCGCAATAGCTATATCGATTTCATTTTGGCCCATTTCTTTTTTTATGTTTTTACCGCTAAAATAAAAGTTGACCAGCTTTGTTTCACTATTTTCAAAGGCCATGTAAGCATTTTTTAAGTTGTGCAATTTATCATCGGCAAAGATAATCTTTTTATAGTTTAAATTGTTATGCTTTAAAAATTCCATCAAAGCTTTTCCTTTATCGGCACCTGCTACCATCATTAATCCTGCCCTGTAAACAATTTTGGTTCTTCTGTTTTCAGATTGAATTATTGCAGACCAGTCATTTTGAGAAGGAAGCCGATCATTTTTAGAAAAGTAATATTTATTTCGCAACAACTCTCTTTCAGTTGCAGATCGCTGTTTATTTGACCTTGCGGTAAGCAGAAGCACATGGTTATTTTGAATTTCGTTAAACCTGTCATTCAAATTTGGTTCGGTAGGAACCATGGTGCCAATTTCGTAATGCATACTTGCGACATCAAACCTGCAAGGGAGCAATTCCAATTTCGTTTGATTATTTTTGTACCACTGAACCCATCTTTCACTTCCCAATAATTGCTCCGCAGTAAGTAATGTATCATCAATGTCAAACACTATTAGGAGTTCATTAAGTTTTGTTTGGGAACTATTAATTTCGAGAAAAACAGGATCGAAATTGTCGACTTCAATAGGGTTGAAACCTGTTTGTCCGTTTGGTGAACTAATGGCTCCAGCGCAGGAAACAGGTAAAACCATGCATAAAAAAAGAAAAGAAATTAACCGAGACACTTAAACTCTCCTTTTAGTAGGACAACTCAGGGTTCAGAAGATTCTGATTCACTGCTACGGTGATATTCCTCAAGGATTTCATCCTGGGTATCCTGATCAGCGGCTTTGTAGATTCGAATGGTTTCAAAATGGTGAGTTTGTTGGATGCATAAGAGTTTAAGACGCATCAATTCCAGTACAGCAAGAAAAGTAACGATGATTTCCTGCTTACTATTTAGAACCGTAAACAGAGAATCAAAGGTAACACTTTCGGAGGCATTAAGAATTTCCATAATGTGCTGAATCCGATCTGTGACCGACATCTCTGTGATTTCGATCTCATAATCTTTTTCAAACGATTTAGTATCCAGAATTTTCTGGTAGGCTTTAAATAAATCAAAAACCGTTGCCTCAACCAGTTCTTTGTCTTCCGAACTCTGCTCAATTTCAATTTGCCCACCGCGCACAAAAATCTGTTGCTGGTCATGCTCTTTCATTCTTAATTCAAAAGCCGCATCCCTATAGCGCTGATATTCCCGTAACCGACGCATCAACTCTGCTCTGGGGTCTGCGCCGCCTCCCTCATCCCATTCTTCATCCGTTTCAGGAGTCGGGAGAAGGATTTTTGACTTGATGCGCGCCAATTCAGCGGCCATGACCAAATATTCCCCAACCAGTTCAAGGTTCAACTCCTGCATCATCTCCAGATATTGCAAATACTGCCGGGTAATTTCAGCAATGGGGATATCATAGATATCCATCTTTTGCTCTTTAATCAGATGAAGAAGCAGATCCAAAGGGCCTTCAAAAATTTCAAGTTTGCATCGATAGGTCATAGTCAGATTACAGATTCAATGTTTTCATTTTAAATTCAACTCGCACTCAAAAATAACTAGATTATTATAATTGAGCTATATGTCTACAAGTCACCCCAAAGTGACTGCAATAGGGCCAAAGCTACAACAGGAGCTGTTTCAGCCCGAAGAATCCGTGGACCCAAACTCACTGTTTGAAATCCAAATCTCCGGACGGCATCGATCTCAGCCTGGCTGAATCCCCCTTCAGGTCCTATTAAAACTGCAACAGAGCGTGGTTCCGCATTCAGTTCAATATCTTTAAGGGTTTTTGTTTCCTCCCTTTCCCAAAAAACCAGCTTAAGATCCTGATTATCATTCCTGCGACAAAAAGTTTCCAGAGTTTCAATATTCTCTGCCACCGTTGGAATCTGAGAACGCCCACATTGCTTGGAACTTTCCAAAGCAATTTTCCCCCAGCGTCCGATTTTCTTATCTATTTCCGTTCGATGTGTTTTTACCACGCATCGCTCAGTGGTCAAAGGGGTAACAGAACGCACTCCTAATTCTACGGACTTTCTCAATATCACATCAAACTTATTAGCCTTGGTCAATGCCTGCCCCAAATGAATCGCTAATGGAGATTCTAGATTGATCGTTTCAGAAGCGATGACCTCCCCATGTACTTCCTTTGCCTTGACTTCAACCAGCCGAACAGTGAGCCATTTATCTGAATCGCTGATCACCTGTATGGAGTCCCCTGCTTTCAATCTTAATACCGTTCTGATATGCGAGACATCCGATCCGGTAAGCGTCAGCCTATTATTAATAATTTGCTCTTTGGGAACAAAAAATTTATTTAGGGAACTCATGCATTAACACAATGAATCTGCAATAAATCTTCGAGTGAGCTTAATTCATAATCCGGACTTATATTTGTCTTTTCCTTTTTACGGTTAAGCCATGCTGTTTTCATTCCAACGCTTTGGGCACCCAGAATATCTGCAGTAGGACTATCCCCCACAAAAATAATCTCGGAAGGTGGCACCTGAAAATGGCGTATCGCCAGTTGAAAAATAGAAGGGTGTGGTTTACGAAAAGGAAACCCGGAAGAATAAATCGCAAAGTCAAAATACTTTTTCAGGCCTGAGTCGTTCAGTTCCTTTTCCTTTATGGCAACAGGATTAGTGGTATTCGAAACAATACCCATGGAAACACCGCTCAATTGTTTTAGTACAGACTCTACCTCGGGGAAAACCTTTCTTTCCTGAAAAACCTCTCTGTAATAAACTTCCAAAATCTCCTCAATAGAGGCCTTCCCCTCCCATGGAATTTTAAAATAGAAGAGTAAATATTTTAAAACTTCTTCGTAACGTGCTTCCCGATGCGTTATTCTGGATAGCTCAATCATGGATTTAAATAAATCCCTGGATTTTTCCAGACATTCTTCAAAGTCTGGTAAGGAGATATGTTTCGCCTGCAGAAAGGAAAAAATTTTTTCCAGTGGCTTCCTGTCATCTTCCTCCCCCAAATCGACCAGGGTATGTGCCCAATCAAAACCAATTGCTTTAAACGGAAAATTCATTTACCACCTATAGTTGCTGTATTCCAGTCCGTAAAGTCTGGGAGATAAACATTAATAAATGAAAATCGATAACCCTTTATTTATCAATAGATAAAATAATATTCGCCCGATAGGTGGACGCCCTGTATTTTTAGTAACTTCTTGAGTTATCAGGAAGCAAGTTCTTGCCTTGACCTTTGACTCTATCCACTAAATAATAACAGCACCAAGAAGATAAAGGAACAGCAGAAAAATCATGATCCCCGAAAACGTAAAAGCCTTACCTGGAAATATTTGCTCGAATCAGGAATTGATTCAGGAAGCAATTGGTTTAGGATGCACAAAGGCCAAAGTGATTTTGACCAAGACTATATCCATGGCCCATTGGATGAAACTGCAATGCCAATACGGTTGTTCTCACTATGGTTCCCTTCTGACCTGTCCGCCCTACACCCCCAATGCGGATGAAATGGCTGACATTCTTCCAGAATATGATAAAGCCCTGCTCATCAATGCCAGTCCCGAAGCAAATGTAGGGGAAATAGTAGTCCACTTGGAAAATTATTTGAAAGAGAAAGGCTTTGTTAAAGCTTTCGCTTTATCCGCTCAACCTTGCAACCTGTGTATACCCTGCACTATTACTACAAACTGTCAGCATCCCGATAAAGCCAGGCCTACTTTGCAAGCTTGCGGCATTGATGTGAATGAAACCATCCATAATAATGGATGGGATGACTTAGGCCAACAAACTCCCTGTACTCCAACCCATGCCATTGGAATGGTCCTCCTTGCTTGATAGTTGTATATAATAGGCGCTTCTTAATAACTCGACCTTAATTGACTGTGGGTTATCGCTACGCAATCATTGGAGCTGGCCGCCAAGGCCTGTCTGCCGCCTTTGACCTGGCCCGATTTGGATCTGCAAAGGAAATTCTTCTCTGCGATCTCAATCTTGAAACCGCCAGGGAGGGAGCAGAAAAACTACGCACCCTGCTTTCACAGGATCTGTTCAAACCAGTAAGTCTGGATGCAGGGAACCTGAACCAACTCCACCAGGTGTTAAAAGGAGTTGACTCTGCAATCAGTGCAGTCCCCTTCACGCTTAACCTGGGTATCACCAAAACAGCCATCGAATGTGGAACCCATCTTTGCGATCTTGGGGGACATACCGAAACAGTTCTCAAACAATTGGCCCTGGATCAGTCTGCCAAAACTTCCGACATCACCATTGTTCCAGATTGCGGGATGGGACCTGGACTCAATATTTCTCTGGGAGTTCTGGCCATGAGCTTAGTGGAAAAACCCATTAACCTTTTTATATGGGACGGCGGCCTGCCTCAGAACCCCGTTCCACCCTGGAATTATGTCTCCACTTTCCATATCAACGGCCTGACCAATGAGTACGAAGGACCTGCATGGTTCATCAGGAATGGCAAACCTACCCAAGTCTCCTGCCTGAGTGAGGTTGAAGAATTGGATTTCCCTGCTCCTTTAGGGCGTTTGGAAGCGGCGGTCACCTCAGGAGGACTTTCTACTGCCCCCTGGACCTTTGCGGGCAAACTTCAACGTCTGGAAAATAAAACCCTGCGTTACCCAGGGCATTGGAAAACATTTCAGGCGTTCCAACAATTGGGTTTGTTTGAGCAAAATCCAGTCACTATTAAAGAGGAGAGCTTTATCCCCAGAGAAGTTTTTCACACTCTTCTTCAACCCAAAATCTCCAGCGATACAGTTCGTGATATCTGCGTGATCCGTGTCCGGTGTGAAGGAGAAATCGAGGGGGAAAATGCTGTCTGCACGCTGGACCTAAGCGAAACTTTTGACGAAGAAACCCATTTCACAGCCATGGAAAAATTTACCGGCTGGCATGCGGGCATGGTCGCCATCCTTTCAGCGCAGAAAAAACTGCCCAAAGGAGCGATTCCCATTGAAAAAGCACTTTCAGGAAAAATGCTAGAAGAAGAGGCAAAAAAAAGGGGATGGACCATAAAAAACAATATTATAATGGGAGTCTAAATAGGCAATTAAAAAAAATTATATAAAGGGCACCTCTAAAAATAATGGTTTGAGAGGTATTTTGAGCCTTTGTTCGATTTGACCTGCATATTTCACCGGAGCAGGATGTTGGTCTTGGATATTTTGAGCTTTTTACAGCCCGTTTTCCTCGGTGAGGATACAGGTT
>JABIXH010000168.1 GCA_018664975.1 Nitrospina sp.
TTAATCATATCAAGTTAAACACTGCAACAATGGTAATAAGGACCAAGCCTACCGAAGCAATCACAGCATGTAATGTCACATTGAGCTTCCTACTGAAAGGCACCACAATAAGAAGATATCCAAAAACAATATCAGCAAAAATTGACATTCGTTCTATCTGGTAAAGATGAAACAAAAACAAAGCATAACTCAGGATTACTGCCCCATATAACAAGCGATGTACCCGGTAACCTTTTTCACGCTGGTCATGAGGGAGAATACTGACTCCCACCATTATATTCGCAATTGTAAAGAGTATTGCTAAAAATATAGCCAGGAAACCAGGGGATGAGAATAATTCTTCTAGAGTGGTGGGAGACATTTAGGTATGAAGAACGGCAAAAAAATGCGTAATTCAGGCAGGAACGCTAAGTATCCATTACAACCTGGTTGCGTCCGTTTTTCTTGGCTTGATACATGGCCTGATCGGCCCTTTCAAACAAACTCGATTCCGTGTCCTCTTCGGTGATAATTGCACCCCCGATACTTATGGTGACTTTAAGTTTATTATCACCATCGACAAAATAATCGTTTTCCACCTGCCGACAGATTTTTTCAGCTAATTGAGATGCAAAACTTGCATCCACCCGATTTAAGATAACCACAAACTCTTCTCCACCATAACGAAAGATATGGTCGGAGATACGAATGGTATTGCGTACCGTTCCAGCAACTGACTTTAATACACGGTCACCTATTTGATGACCATAATCATCATTGAATTTTTTAAAATTATCTATATCCAGAACCAAAAGAGCCCACTCTTCCTTGTAACGTCTGAACTCATGAATCAACTGCACAATCTTCATGTTGTAGGCCGCCCGGTTCAGCACATTGGTCAAGGAGTCTACCAATGCCTCAGCCTGACTTTGCTCCAGCTTCTCAGCCAAAATAGTTGAGGTCTTTCTATGCTCTTCTAATTCATCATTTAAGGATTGGGAGTAATCGCGAACTTTTTGAATCTCCCCAATAAAGGTATCTTTTAATTTTAAAATATCCTGAATACTATTGGCCTTCTCTATATTTTCCACGCATGCGCTAATGTTGGTCTCTAATCCACTGGAGTTAGATAGCATGGATCTAATAGTTTCAGCCACCTCCAAAGCCATCGTTTTGACAAAGTCTTTTTCCTCCTCTTGAAATTGCAGTTCGGTTTTCTGCCGATCAAAAAATTCTTCAATCTCTTTGCCAAGTCCGGAAGCAGGGCTGATCCGAACTCCCTTTCGAACCACACTCTCTAATTGTTCAAGCTTTTTGACTAATGCATCCTCTTTCGATAAGGACTGATTGATGCCTCGAAAGCAGGAAACCAGTAAATTTGCGACAAGCTCAGAAAATTCTTGCGGTGGAATATTAGATTTTATAGGGTTGGATTTAGTATTCACAGACATTTTTTGTGTATAAGGATAAACCAAGAATTGGGATTTAAAACTGGTGCCGATGGGGAGAGTCGAACTCCCACGGATTGCTCCATACGCCCCTCAAGCGCACGTGTCTACCAGTTCCACCACATCGGCACTCTGAGAAGTATCTAATTCGAAGGATTATCTGGAGAGTCCTTAGCTTCAGTAGCAGTTTCGGGCACGGATTCCTCAACATTCGGAATCACAGAACTGGATTTATTTTTGTTCGAAAATGTGGCCAGTGTTAAGGAAGTAATCATAAAGAGAATAGCGATTCCAGTTGTAAGTTTCGTAAGAAAATTACCCGCCCCACTACTACCGAACATAGTTTGGCTACTGCCACCTCCAAGCCCCGAACCCATAGCGGCACCCTTTCCAGCCTGTAAAAGTACAGCAAGGATCAAAGAGAAGGCCGCAATAACATGCAATACTGTAATTAATGTATCCATTCCTGTTTCATAAAATATAATTTAATAATAAAAAACTACTGCAAACCGGTGATTATGTCTAAAAACTCATCAAATTTCAATAGCAGAATTTATAATAGCACAAAAAGACTCCAAGTTTAGACTTGCCCCACCCACTAAAGCCCCATCGATTTCTTTTTCTCTTAAAAGTTGTTCGCTGTTTTCAGAGTTTACACTGCCCCCATATAGAATTCTTACCCCAACTTCTTCAGAAAAACCTAACCTTTCAACCAAGTATTTTCGAATAAATTTATGAATTTCGATTACTTGTTCAGGAGTCGCATTAACCCCGGTCCCTATAGCCCATACAGGTTCATAAGCAATTACAAGTCGGGGTTTTTCTTCCTGAGATAAATCTGCCAAGCCAATGGATAATTGGGTTTCAATAGTGGCTAAAGTTGCCCCCGCATTCCTCTGCTCCAGGGTCTCTCCCACACAAACTACAGGCGTGATCCCCAAATCTATTGCATGATGAACCTTTTTATTGACTCCTTCGTCACTCTCTCCAAATAAGCAACGTCTTTCTGAATGACCGATCAGGGAGTAATCACATCCTACATCCTTTAGCATTTCCAGGGCGACTTCCCCGGTATAGGCCCCATTACTTTCATAATAGAAGTTTTGTCCGGCAAGGCATAACCGGGAACTCTTTATGATCTGGCCCACTGGATACAGGGAAGTAAATGGAGGTGCGATAACCACATCAACGCCACTGACATCCGCTAACTGATCGACCAGCGACTTAGCAAGTTCACAGGCCGGTGCTGTCAGCAGGTTCATTTTCCAATTGCCGATGACAAGAGGGGTAGTCACTTAAATCCTGAGTTAAACGGAGGGTTTAAAAATGAGATGGGTATTCAATATCTCAACTTTGGGCAACAAATTTCAAAAGATCTTTCACCCTATTGGAGTAGCCCCACTCATTATCATACCAGGCCAAAACCTTCACCATATTGCCTTCGATGACTTTTGTGGAAAGTCCATCAATGATTGAAGAACAGGCATCCCCATTAAAGTCAATAGATACCAATGGTTTATCCTCAAACCGCATTATGCCTTTCATGGGTCCTTTGGAAGCATCTTTAAATGCATCATTAACTTCGTCAGCGGTTGTGTTTTTTTCTACTTCGACCACAAGATCAATCAGCGACACATTGGGAGTCGGGACACGGATAGCCATTCCATCCAATTTTCCTTTAATTTCAGGCAAAACCAAAGCCACCGCTTTTGCCGCACCGGTGGTCGTTGGGATCATAGAAAGATTCGCCGCTCTAGCCCTTCTATAATCTGAGTGAGGTAAATCAAGAATCTTCTGGTCATTGGTATATGAATGAATGGTCGTCATCAGCCCTTTTTTAATCACGAACTTTTCATGCAGAACCTTGGCCACAGGAGCAAGGCAATTAGTGGTACAGGAAGCATTGGAAATAATCTGATGTTCAGAAGAAACATATGATTCTCCATTCACTCCCAAAACAATAGTCACGTCCGGATCTTTAGCAGGAGCAGAAATGATGACTTTTTTTGCTCCCGCATCAAGATGCTTTTTTGCGGCCTCACGTTTGGTAAATAACCCGGTAGACTCAATCACTAAATCGACCCCCAGTTCTTTCCAAGGAAGATTGCCCGGGTCACGTTCAGAAATTATTTTTATATGTTTTCCATTTATAAACAAACCTTCAGAATCCGATTGAACATCCTGAGGATTCACTCCCTGGACAGAATCATATTTATAAAGATGAGCTAAGGTAGCAGGATCTGTTAAATCATTGATGGCTACAATTTCAAAATTAGAGCATTCTGAATCATTCAATATGCACTTCAATGTTGCCCTGCCAATACGCCCAAAACCATTAATGCCTACCTTTGTTGTCATTGTATTAATACAGCCTTTCAGGGAAAAATCTTTGAAAATATGAGAGTTGAACTACTACAGGAATAGGTTAAAAACAGGGAAGCCAAATTTCTCTAGAGCTAAAGGGAGTATGCAGAAATTACAAATTCAAGTCAATACAAACCTGTGAACATTTTCAGGTACAAATACATGGTTACATCAATCCACGGCGGGAACCTGATTTCTGGAAGCAATATCTTTTGATTCTGCGGCAGTAAGATAAGTAAACAAAATATGATCAATTTCGTCACTGATTTCTAAAGTTTTTTCAGCCCCATTCACCAAGCGCATAAATTCATTAATTAATAATCTTTCTTCATTATTTGATGATTCGAGCTCCATTTCAACTCTCTTTACATCGTCTAAAAGTCTGGCTCCATTCTCTTCCAGAAAATTTATTTTTTTCAGAGCATCATCTTTTTTCACCAAAATTTCACCCCGGGCTCGGGTCAATTCCGAGCGCAATTTTTCAATGGAAAACAATTCACCATCAAGACGTTTAAAACTTTTATCAAGGTTTTCCAGATAATTCCGCCGCCGCTGTATCAAATATTCTCGGGAACCGGCAGAATCGAGGTCGTCATGCGCTCTATCATCATCTGAAATCACCGGAATAGAATCCAAGGACGTTGACCCGTTCAAAAGTTCTTCATAACGGGCTTTAATAGAGTTCTCCTCGGTTTGCAGTTGTCCCAGGTTGTTAGAAATTTTGTCAATATTCTGCGCATAAATATCTATGTTTCGCATTAGAGTTTCCAAATTCTCTATATTCTCTTTAACCTGAGTACCAATGACGGCGAGTTTCCCCTCAATAGACAAACGAAATCTTTCTTTATACTCCAAAACTCTGTTAAAAGTTTCAACGATTCGGGAGTATTCGCGCGCACTGGAAACTCCTCGCTCACGAATTGATAAATTGTCCTGAGTAACTTGAGAAGAATTATTGGATTCAATCATCACACTATCCGTCAACATTTTGTCAAAATAAACTTGTGGTATTATACCGCAAGTTTCGCACCAAACTCATTAAAAAATCACCAAAACAGCAATATTTTCAAGGAGTTCTATAAATTTGCCCGTCAAATATTTTGTCCTCTGCCTATCTTTATGGAGTGAATCATCTCTCTCACAGCATTTTCCATACCCACATAAATAGCCTGCCCAACTATGAAGTGGCCGATGTTTAGTTCTTCAATTTCTGGGATCGCCGCTATGGGTTTTACATTTTCATAATTCAAACCATGTCCGGCGAAAACCTTCAGGCCTCTTTCAGCGGCTCTTTTGGCACTAAACTTTATACGCTCTAACTCTATTGATATTTCTTCCGGTGTCTCAAGCTCCGTATATTTTCCGGTATTAATTTCTACGCTATCCGCCCCGATCCTTTGCGAAGCATCGACCTGCGCCAGCTCTGGATCAATAAACAAGCTGAATAAAATCCCCTTAGCCTGTATTTTTTCCCGAATTAAGGACAACTCCTTTTCCAGCGAACAAACATCAAGCCCTCCCTCCGTTGTAATTTCCTGACGTTTTTCTGGAACCAGAGAAACCTGAAAAGGTCGAATATCTATAGCTAAATTCACCATCTCCTGGGTAGGAGCCATTTCCAAGTTCAATTTTGTAATAATTGCTTTTTGAATAATTTTCACATCATTGTCCTGAATGTGGCGACGATCCTCTCTCAAGTGGATGGTGATTCCCTGTGCTCCGGATTTTTCAGCCAACAAGGCCGCTTTAAGAGGGCTTGGTTCTATGGTCTTTCTCGCCTCACGGACGGTAGCCACATGGTCCACATTTACAAATAATCGGATCACAACGATCAACCCTTTTCGTTCATTATTGCTTCAACGACTTTCAAAGTCCTGCGAGTTGCACACACATCATGAGTGCGTATTATGGATGCCCCCTGAATAACTCCAAATACTGCTGCTGAGAGGGAACCCTCCAACCTATCTTCTACACCCTCGTTTAATATATTTCCAATCAAGGATTTTCTGGAAATTCCCAAAAGAATGGGCTTACCCAACTTTTTCAAGAGACTTAAATGTTTCAATATTTGCAGATTATGAGAGTCTGTTTTACCGAAACCGATACCAGGATCTATAGCAATTTTAGCTGGATCAATTCCTGCTGAAGTAGCTATCGCAATACTCTCGCTCAAATATTCAGAAATTTCTGTGAGCAAATCCACATACTTGGGATTATCCTGCATGGAATTTGGCGTGCCCTGCATATGCATCAATATCACTCCTGCTTGAAATCGGGAAATGATATTCGCCATTTCTGGAAATCTTTGAAGGCCTGTTATATCATTTATAATTGATGCTCCTGATTGCAAAACTTCCTGGGCAACAGCAGGTTTATAGGTATCGACCGAAACAGGAATATTCACAATATCCGCCAGCTTATTCACTACTGGAAGCAAACGTTTTAACTCTTCCTGTTCTGAAAGAGGTACTGATCCCGGACGGGAGCTTTCCGCACCAATGTCCAAAATATCCACCCCTTCTTCAATCATCTTGTCGGCTAAAGAAAGAGCCTGCTGAAGAGTCTCGCATTGACTGGCATCATAAAAGGATTCAGGAGAGAGGTTAATAATTCCCATTACTAACACTCCACCATCAGGATTGGAAAATCGGAATGGAGTCATAAGAAATTAACTGGGGACACCCAACCCATGGATCGGTTATCTAAACTTAGCCAGTAGGGGTGTTCAAAAATTAAAAACTCCACACCCCGATTTATAACCGGAATGTGGAGTTCGCAAAATCTCTTATTCGATAAAGATCAAGCCGGTGTGGGATCGGGCATTCCACCGCCCCCAAGAAGGCCCTCCTCTGAGTCTGTATCAGTTCTTCGTTTTTCAGCAGGGATCTCAGGTTTTATTTTTTCTAGGTCCCCATCGGAGGAATCAGGGTCTGTGTCATCTTTACCATCAA
>JABIXH010000088.1 GCA_018664975.1 Nitrospina sp.
AGAGACCATTCCGACTTGACCTGCCATAGCAACTTTAGCTCCTGCACCTTTGGCGACCATACCGGCCTTGGCGGCACCCGCCTTTGCCCCTGCGCCTTTCATGCCCACTCCAGCCATACCTTGTTGAATAGCCATTGAACCCTCCTAAAATTTGTCTAAAGCTTTATAAAAAATTCCTATATCAAATCAACATCGACTTGTTTAAATAATGCGGCTAAAATACCATTCTAATTCTATCGTATTTACAGTTTGTATCAAGATAATAATATTGAAAACTAGTATCAAAATTTTTACAATGCCTTTATTTTAGTGATTTTAGCAAAATGGATTGGCCTTCTCCATGAAACGAATAAAAAAACGAAAATAACTTTCCAGTTGCTATCTGAGAGTGGTATTTAGCGTATTTTTAGGAGGGGGCTACGGCATCTGTCAATAAGGGTTGGAAGAAAACTCAACCATCATAGATCAGGAATCTAATTGGCGTTTTCAGGAAATTTTAGATTCCAAGCTGGTTTACCTTACCTGCTTTATTTGTTGAATCGGGATAGGAAGTTGTCCAGTAATTGAGTGCCGGTCAAGTGAGCTTTATGCACTTGCGATAAAGTTCGGCACATAGATTTATCGGGAATGTTTAGTAGTGTGTTGCAAAGAATGCTAGACTGTTTAATCTGGAAACTTACTGCGAAAACTAATGGCCACTACTGCAATTTAGTGCTTGCTAAAATTGTGAGATTCCTCTTGCGAATTCAAAAAACTAACAAAAGAGGAGGATCAACAGATGGCCGTATCCAAAAAGCTAGCGAGGCCTCAAGTGGATACCAAAAAGAATTCGGTAAGTAAGGATATATCGAATCATTTTTTGGTCGGCATTGACTTGGGAACCTCTCGCTCGGTCTTGGCTGGAGAAAACGGGACCAAGGTTTTCGTGGAGTCTGTTGTGGGTTGGCCCAGGGACATTATCGGCATCAAGGTTCTAGGTGAGACCATCGTATACGGCCAAGAGGCCCTAAAGATGCGCGAATCTTTGGAGATAAGCAAACCACTAGCCAATGGAGTAGTCCAGGAGGGCAAAGGTAGAAGCCAGGAAGCAGTGAAGGAACTGCTTCTTCATTTGATTGAAAAAGCTGAAGTGCCTCCAGGAAAAAAGATTTGCGGTGTGATTGGAGTCCCTGCAAAGGCTTCTCTCCGGAGTAAACAATTGTTGATGGATATCGCCCGCAAATGTATGGACCAAGTGATGTTGGTCTCGGAGCCTTTCGCCGTTGCTTACGAACAGGAAAAACTGCACAACTCCATCGTGGTTGATATCGGCGCGGGCACGGTCGATCTCTGTGCAATGAGGGGAAGAATTCCCGATGCGGATCACCAGTTAACCACTAATAAGGCGGGAAACTATGTCGATGGTGTTTTAGCCCATGCTTTGAGAGAGCAGTTTCCGGGTGCGCATGTCACCCTCCTGCTGGCTAAAAAATTAAAAGAGGCACATGGCACCGTTCAGCCGCCAAAAAACAAAATTGTTGCCCAATTGAGGGTAGAAGGGGTGACCCAGGCCTACGATATCACCGATGCCATGATATATGCCTGCTCAAGGATTATTCCGGATATCGTGGAAGGAATCAAACAATTGCTGATGACTTTCGACCCTGAGTTCGAAGATGAGGTTTTGCAGAACATTATATTGGCCGGGGGAATGAGTCAGGTCAATGGTTTGTCCATCGCGATTGAAGATGCGTTTAAAGATTTTGGAAGTGCCAAGGTACATACCGTAAAGACCCCTATTTATAATGGGGCCGAAGGAGCATTGAGATTGGGCATGGACATCCCCGTTGAGCACTGGCAAAAGATAGGATTTTTAGAATAACTCAAAAAATGGCCCGCTATAACCCATCGACGATAATTATGAGTGATGATTTCGAAGAATCTTTGAAGGGCCATACATATACGGAATTCCATCAAGTTTTTGAACACCTTTCCAAGCAAGGGAATGAAACCATACAAGCTACCCTTGCGGTAATGTATGCTGGGGGAATAATAGTCCCAAAGGATGAGAAAGAAGCCGCTAGATGGTGGTGGATAGCGGCATCTCAAGGAGACGCTACCGCCCAATTTAATCTTGGTTTATTGTATGAAAATGGGAAAAGAACTTCAGATTTCGCTGAGGCCAGCGTATGGTATCGCTTATCAGCTGAACAAGGAAACGCAGAGGCCCAATACAAACTTGGGCTGATGTATGAACAGGGGTGGGGAGTTGAGAAAGATAAGACGGAAGCAGTCAGGCAATACAGACGGGCGGCTGAACAGGGGCACAATGTAGCCAAAATTTCCCTTACGTTATTGTATTCTGAGGGAAAAGAAATGCCTATAAATTTTGTTCAAGCTTATATGTGGTACTTGGTGGCAAAATCCAATTTGCATGAGGGTAACAATAAAATCAGAGAAGATTTGGAACAGGGTGTGAATGATATTCTAAAGAAAATGACACCTGATCAAATATCCGAAGGTCAAGAGTTGGCCCATGACTGGATAAAAAAAATTTAGAGTTAAAATATCAGAACTTTGCGCTTAACAAAACTCCTTAATTTCATCCCAAACCTTATTACTTCAAAACCAGTAATAAAATTTTTCTAGG
>JABIXH010000133.1 GCA_018664975.1 Nitrospina sp.
CCCGATCCGTGAATCAAAGAAAACTAACCCGGATACGGTTTATGGACTGAGTAAGCAGAATGCTGAAAACCTCATAAGGGTATCGGGTGTCCCTTTTACGATATTAAGGTTGGCAAATGTGTATGGTCCGGGGTGCAAACCGAACTATAATTCAGTCGTGGCGACATTGTGTTATCGAGCCGTCCACGGGTTGCCTTTGGTGATCAATGGGGATGGTCGGCAAGGCAGGGATTTTGTTCATGTCGATGATGTGGTGCAGGCTTTCACTCTTGCCGGGTTTATAAATGTTCCCGGTTCGGGAAAAATTTATAATATAAGTTCCGGGCGGATGGTTGCAATAAAACAAATTGTAAAACTAATCTGTCGGAATTATAAAAACACAAAGGCTGAATTTTTAATGGATAACAAGCAATCGGAAATTTCCTATTGTTGCGATCCCTCAAGATTTTCAGAGAAATATGGTTGGCGACCTCGGGTTTCTTTATCCAAAGGGATTGAGCAGACTCTGTCCTATTATGGGAGGAAAAAGAAAAAGTGAAGAAATATGATATTCAGGATTTGGACAAGAAATCGGATGAGAGAGGTTGGTTGATAGAAGTTTTGGGGGGTGAACTGCCAGAGGGATGCCGGGAGTTCGGGCAACTTCATGTTTCGGTGGCCTACCCTGGAAAAGTGAGGGGAAATCATTATCATACGCGCAAGGTGGAATGGTTTTGTGTTCCGACCGGGACCGGCCAACTTTTGCTGAAAGATCGGGAAACCGGAGAGACCCGCGAGTTGGTAATGGGGGTGAATGATTTGAAGACTATAAGGATAGACCCTGGAACCATTCATGCTATCAAGAATGTTGGAGAAGGAGATATGGTTCTTTTAGTTTACGCAAATGAAAAATTCGACCCGGAAGATCCCGACACCTATTATGAAAAAATTTTAGAATAATAAAGAGAACGCTTTGTAACAACGTAGATAGTTTTTCATACCCCTTTAAATTATTTTTTCTTCTATGTACGTTGTATCCTAAATTACTGATGAAAAAAGTTTCCCTAATTGTTGTGAACTGGAATGGCAAGGATGTTCTATCCGGCTGCCTTCAATCTCTATTAAAACAGAATTATGAAAACCTGGAAATCTGGGTCAGCGATAATGGCTCGGAGGACGGGTCGCAAACGATGGTGAGGGAACTCTATCCTTCCGTACGTTTGTTAGAAAATGGCGAGAACCTTGGGTTCGGTTCAGCCGTTAACCGAGTGTTGGAAAAAGCAGAGGGCCACTACTTTCTGTTTTTGAACAATGATCTGGAGTTAGCACCTGATTGTGTTGTCCAGTTGGTGGATTTGCTGGAATCTGACCCGCATATCGGGGCGGCGATTCCAAAAATACTTTATCACCCTGACAAGCAGAAGCCGTCCCTGAATAATTCAGCGGTGATCAACTCATTTGGCGTTTTAATTAATTATACGGGAATAGCGTGCCCAAATCTTGTGGACCAGCAGGATAGGGACGGTTTGACTTTAACAGAGACCGCGTGCGGAGGAATATTCATGTTCCGTCGGGAAGTGTATGAGCAGGTAGGTGGATTTGATGAGGATTTATTTCTTTATCATGAGGACCATGATTTATCCTGGAAAATTAGATTGGGAGGGTGGAAGTTGATGGTGACCCCCAAATCGGTTTGTTATCACCATTATAGTTTTAATAAAGGTGTGAAAAAATTTTATCGGTCTGAAAAAAACCGCCTCCACATCCTTTTCAAAAATCTGGAAAGCAAAACCTTGTTGCTGATTTTTCCTGCCCTGATCGTTGTAGAACTTGCTCAGATTGTCCATGCTTTAGTGCATGGTTGGTTTGGGCTTAAAATAAAAAGTTATATTGAGATTCTGGGTCAATTTCCCCAGATAGCCCGAAAACGCAGGCAAATACGATCTTTCCGAAAAGTGAATGATAAAGAGATATCTCGTTTATACCTTGGAACGATTGCAGTGAGTGGCATGAGGAATCCGTTAATGGACTATATTTTAAGTCCGTTGCTCAATTTTTACTGGAAGCTTATTCGAGGATGGGTTTAATCTTTTATGATAATAGTTTTTTAATCTGCTCCCTCCTAAACATAAATATTTTTTCTAAATCCTTTTTAATAAATTTATGCGCCAGAAGATCTCCGGGAATCCATCCGGGGAGTTTGTAAACCACGTTATCGCGAATAACCGTGCCACCCCTGTCCTCGTAAAATTCATGAGTATGATGCCAAAATGTATAGGGGCCTCGGGTTTGCTGGTCTGAAAACCTTTGGCCGGGAATCCAACCGGTAATTCTAGACTGCCACTTTACTGGAACGCCGTGTAGTTTTAGCTGGTAATCGAGAATGGTTCCTTCTTGAACCCTGGCATGAGAAGTTTTCGTGATTTTGAAATGAAGGAAACCAGGAGTGAGGGTTTCCAAATTTTTTGGGTTGGAAAAAAACTCGAAGACCTGATCTATAGGTTGCTGAACCCATTGCCCAGTAACAAATTTATGCCCTATTTGATCACAAATGACCTTTAGCGCAGTGTTTAACTTTGGATACATAAACTTGTAACCCAGGCCTATTGCTTTTTGGGATGTGACATTCTGACTGGCTAATAATAGGCAAGACATTTCTCCGAAAAATAATTTCAGCATGAAGGCCGGGATGGTGAAAAATGCAGGCCGGTTAATTGTCTTTGCCATGACACCGGTAAATTCTTTGTTAGTTACTGGATAAGGGCTTACAGCATTAATGGGTCCTTGATAAGCAGAGTTTTCCAGAGCTGTCAGGATTAGTCCGGCTACGTCCCGGACATGAATCCAACTCATCCATTGTTCTCCATTTCCTAAAGGACCTCCTAATCCCAGTCGGAATGGAGGAAGCATTTTAGCTGTGACACCCCCGTCATGGCCGAGAATTATTCCTAGGCGCAAAGCCAGGGTTCGAATTCCTAGCTCCTTAGCTTTAAAAGTTTCCGTTTCCCAATCTTTGCAAACTTTTGCAAGAAAACCATCGTTAGATGGAGAGGTTTCATCCAAGACCGCTTGACTGGAGTTTTTGTAGTAGCCGATTGCTGAGGCAGAAATCCATACTTTCGGGGGGAGTTTAGAGTTGACGAATAGATTGAGTAAATTGCGAGTGGAAAGAACTCTGGAGTCATAGATTTCTTGTTTACGTTTTCGTGTCCAACGTCCCTCGGCGATTCCTTCCCCGCATAAATGTATGACCGCTTCAATGTTTTCGGGCAAATCGGGAAGGTTGGGTTGAGAATGAGGATTCCAAAGAACTATTTGGCAGTCAATGGGCAATCGTACTCCGGCGGTTTCCGGGTTTCTGGTCAAGATAACGATTTCATGTCTATCGGCTTTTAGCAGGGGGAGGAGAGTTTTTCCAATGAAACCTGTGGCACCTGTTACCAGTATTTTCATATTAACTCTTTAAAGTAGGCGAGTATAAAAGTGTTTCATAATGGAAACTCATTGACAATACCAAAAAAATTTGCGACCGTTCATTTTTTAACAATCTTAATAAAAGGATTATTCATGGCTTACGAAAACAGTCCCATTTTTTCAGATGAGACCCCGGGGAAGAAGTTTTTTTGCACTTGTGGTGAATCTGCGAACAAACCTTATTGTGATGGTTCGCACAGCTCCAAAAATACTGGAAAATCTCCCACAGAATTCACCATTGAAGAAGCCCGCCGGTATGTGATTTGTGATTGCGGACGTACAGGGAAATCTCCTTTTTGCGATGGTACCCATTCTAAAAGCTAAAAGAGCAGACCTTTTGCATTTTAGTTTCAAAAAACGTGAACTATTTAGCGATTAAGGTATACGTTACTCAAGCTCTTATCCAAATGGCTTTCTGAAATTTTGTATCGTAAATTATGCATGTGATGTTGCGTATGTTAAAAATTTTTAGCATATGCAACACCCCTTCCTTTTCAGCATACACCAATCAACTTATTGTTATATCTGCTGTTATAAATTTTTTCCCGAATCGGAAGATTTTGGCAAGGGCTTTGCATTTTAATAGGTCAGTAAAATACTGACCTATTAGGAGAATGAGCCATGTTTTACGATGTGAAAATATTAAATCCACAAGGGGAAGTTAAAAAAATCATTTCGGGGCAGGAATTAAGCACGAAGTATTGGAAAGCGTTTTATACTTTAGAAGCTAACAAAACTCTCAACTCAAATGGTACCAAGCAGGTTCCTAATTGGGTGAAGAAAAAACTGGATGTGATGTATGCCCATGCAAGGGTTACTGCTATTTCAGGTTGAAACATTTTTATAGCTCGTTGGGTTAATTTTTCTGGGTGGAAATAATATCCTGATAAATTTTCAGCATTGCATGGGTATTTGTTTCCAGGGAAAACTTTTCTGCCAGTAATCGTGCATTTTGGCTTAGGGTCTGGCGCCAGGCTGGGTCAAAGAGGCTATTGATATTATCGGCGATCTCTTTGGGAAACTCGGGATTTTCTACAATCATGCCATTTAACTTATGCTGAATGATATCTGCCGCGCCGCAATGGCGGGTGGTTATGACCGGTAGTCCTGTTGCCAAAGCTTCCAGGTTGGCGTTTCCAAAGGGTTCATAAATGGAAGGCAGACAGAAAATATCTGCCGCAGAATAATATTTTTCAATTTCCAGCACCGGTTCTTTATATATAATTCTACTCCTGAGATTTTCGGGGGCAAATTGAATATATTTGCTCCACTTCCCTTTTCCCATTATTAAAAGTTGCCAGTTTTCTGACTGTAAAAATTGAGTTGCCTGAAGTAGGTACTTCAGCCCCTTCCTTTCAAAGCCAGAACCCACAAACAATATAAGGGTGGAATTTTTTGGAACTCCCAGTTCTTTTCTAATAATTGCCCGGTACCGTAATTTATTTTCAGAATTAAAACGCTCTAGATCGACACCGTTATAGACGACCGAAATATTTTCCGGGGGGCAGTGATAATGCCTGAGGATGTCCTCCTTGACCATTTGGGAAATGGCGATAAATTTTCGACACTGGCCCGATTCGAACATGTTTTTTTCCAGTTTTAGAATCAACCGATGAAAGGGATTGATAGTGAGAAACAGTTCTTTCAGTGCTGGGAAAAAACGTTTTCTTTGTTTCAGCCATTCCTTATGGCACCCATCTCCAACACGATATACATCCTGCTTCCAAGTTTTTTCATGACTCTGGATAATGTCAAAAGATTCTTTTTCTACCGCCTTTGCTGAGAACCATGCAAATGAAAGGGTCCTTATGAAGGAGTTAATATTATAAGTAGGAATATGGTGAACATGAATATTAGGGTGACTGGAGGGGGTCCATTGATTAGCAAAAATATGAATATCGTGCCCGGCCTCAGCCAACTGGTGAATATAGCCTTGCACAAACTGCTCTGCACCACCATAAAGGACAAATTTTTGCCGAATGATAGCTATTTTCATTACGAAGTAAAACCGAAGGGGTTAAGAGTGAGACTCGTTCAAGACATCCATATATACAGCAATTGTTTGATCCATCATATTATCAGCACTCAATTCTTTTTTACAGAAGGTATACGCTTTTTCGACCCTGACTTTGGCTGATTCTGGATTATTTAAAATGTGAATTATTCCATCGGCCATATCCTGTGAATTTTTAAGATCGACCAAAATACCCCGCTCTCCGTTTCCAAGGATAGGTATAATAGAGTCCATTCGCGTGGAAACAACAGGAGTCTTCATTGCAAAAGCCTGGGGGATGACCTGGGTCGTGCCTTCCACTGCAAAGGAAGCGACACAATGGATATCCAATGCTGCCATGATCTCTGGAATATCTTCGCGGTGTCCCAACACAAAAATAGATTTTTCCAAGCCATGATTTTTAACCCGGGAGCAAATGGATTGATAACCAGGCCCGTCACCAACGATAACAAATCGCGCTTCTGGAAACTTTTTTAAGACCAAAGGAGCGGAGTCTACGAAATAGTCGTATCCCTTCCAGCCGCGAATCACAGCAATTTTCCCAATTAATGGTTGATGTGGATTCACTCCCAGCTCTTTTCTTATTTTCTCTCCGCTAATATTAAAATCAAACCTTCTAAAGTCAACACCGGCAGGTATGGATTTAATTTTCTCCAGCGGAATTCCTACTTGCTCTGAGACCATTTGAGCAATTCCGTGACCACTTGTAAGAATCCTGCGGGGAGCTTTTGCATAGAGCCAGCGGTTAAAAATATGATTTCGTATTGGGATTTTGACATGTCGACTTCGGACAATGGGAACACCTAAAAACTGTCCTGATATGGCGATCAGCCAGCTGTCGATAGAACTGTGAGAGTGAAGAATATCTGGTTTGGCACCCCTGATGATATTGGCAAGGGAAAACAGGGTCGGCAAACTAAAGGGCCGCTTCATGCACAGGGGAAAATAAGTAAAATGAGGATGGCTGAGTTGGTGACATCTTTTCCCAAGGGGACTATTAGGGAGACAAACTATGGAAACACGATGTCCGCGTTCCAGCAATAATTGGCATTCTTGAAATATTCTGATTTCCTGTCCACCCCAACCGGTGGCCGCCTCGGAATGTAAGATGTGGAGGGTTTTCAAAAATGAATCTTTTAGAATAGTGAAGGTTAGTGATACATGACAAAATTTACTCTACCACAATCTTTTAACGTAGTACAATCCAACGAATTTTAGAAAGTTTTCCAATAGAATGCTATAAGAGTTATGCAGAAAATCAATGGGACATGTAACTGACAATTATAATATTTGTGTTACTTTTTGCTAGGTTCTTAATCCTCATTAAATTATATTCTCCATAAAATAATGATTTCTTTATAGAATGACTCAAATCATTAAGAGAAATTCTCCCTCTGGTTATTATGAATAAATTTGAAAATATTTATATGGTATGTCCACCTAATACTGAAACGGGAGGACCGGAAGCATGCCACCAGTTAATAGGTGAAATGAGCAAGCTGGGTATTAAGGCAAACCTTATATATTACAAAAAGAAAAAAACGTTAAACAATTTAAGGGGTCGACTGGACCAATCCATTAGAGAGGATACCATAATAACCCCCAATACTCGGGCTCCTGTTCCAAAGGCCTATGAGTGTTATGAGGCACCTTTTACAGATACCATTGTGGATAGCGCAAACAATCTACTGATTTTACCTGAAAACCTTCTTCACTTGATTCATATTGGAAAAAATATTAAGAAGGGTATTTGGTGGTTAAGCGTTGATAATGCATTATTGGCAATTTCTCGGCTGGGAAGTATTCCGATGTTGCGATCAAAGGTAATGCACTTTTACCAATCGGATTATGCAAGGCAGTTTCTTGAACTGCTAAGTCTGGAGAATTCTTTTCCTTTGTCAGACTATATTTCTGAAAAAATTTCTTCATACAAAGATGAGTCGGTTCCTCGCGATAAATTTGTGGTCTACAATCCTAAGAAGGGTATTGAGTACACCAAAAAAGTTATTCAGTCGTTTCCTGAACTCCAGTTTGTTCCCTTGATAGACATGACAAAAGATCAGGTTTACCAAACCTTAAACAAGGCCAGCTTGTACATTGATTTTGGCGACCATCCTGGAAAAGACCGAATTCCACGGGAGGCGGCCTTGTTAGGGTGTTGCGTAATTACCTCTAGAAATGGTTCGGCAAAAAATTTAAAAGATGTTTTTATTCCTGAGGAATTTAAGTTTGAAAAAAAAGAAGATAATTTGAAAGTGATTGGAGAGTCGATGATTTCATGCATAGAAAATTTCCCAGATCAAACAATTAAGTTTAACGACTATCGTGCTGAAATTTGCAGAGAAAAAAATATATTTATCGATGAAATTAAATCGGCGTTTACGAATTAAGAGATCAGCCAGAAGGAAATACTATCCAGGTAGAATATAAAAAGATTTTCCTGGTTTATTGTTGTTTTACAGGATTTCTTTTTGAAAGAATTGTAACCCTCGAGCTACTGCTTGATCCATATTAAAATATTGGTAATCTGCCAACCTTCCAACGAATGCAATCCGCTCCTTTATTTTTTCTGCCTCTGCCCGATATTTTTGGAGGAGGACTTTATTTTCCTGGGTGGGAATGGGGTAATAAGGCAGATTTTTTTTTGAGTTATAAGCTTCAGGATATTCACGGCAGAGGGTCGTTTTAGGATTTTTCTGGAATGTTAAGTGTTTGAACTCGGTCATACGAGTATGCTTAAACTCGAAGCCAGGAAAATTCATGGTGCCAACTTTTTGTTTATATTCTGTGTCGTGTGTAATAAATTCGAATTGAATGCTTCGGTAGGGAAGCTCCCCGTGACGATAATCAAAGAATTCATCAATGGGGCCGGTGTAAATTATTTTTTTAAACTCATTGGGATTTGAAACATCTTTAAATTGAGTGCTGAGTTTGACCTCAATGTTGGGATGATTCAGGATTTGCTGAAACATTTTTGTGTAGCCTTCTTTCGGCATCGCTTGGTGCTTGTCATTAAAATACCTGTCATCATAACCTATTTGAATGGGGACACGGGAAAGAACCTGAGGGTCGAGTTCCTGCGGTTCCAAATCCCACATCTTTTTTGTGTAATTGTAAAAGACATTTTTGTAAATATAATCCGCTAGTTCTTTTACAAACCTGTTCTTCGATTCCATTAAATTTAAAATTGGAACCTTTACATTATTTCCATGTTCTTCCAACAAGTGCTTCTTTATGATAGTAGCTTCTTTAGTGGAAAACAAAGTTTCTATGGAAGTGAAATTGAAAGGAATAGGTATTAATTTCTTGTCGACCTGCCCAAGTACTCGGTGTTCGTAGGGAATCCATTCTGTGAACTTGGATAAAAAATTCCAGACTTGTGGAGCATTGGTGTGGAAAATATGGGGTCCGTACTCATGTATGAGTATCCCACTGTTATCGTTGTGATCGAATGCATTGCCTGAAATATGATTTCTTCTATCAATCACCAGCACAGGTTGGTTGCATTTCTCGGCAATTTCCCTTGCTATAACCGCACCGGTGAAACCAGCTCCGACAATTAAATAGTTGTATTTCATGTGAAGTCTATAGGGGAGTCAGGAAGGTGTTCGAAAACTTTCTCGATTTTCAGAGTGAAACTACGTTTGCAAAGAAAAATTTCCAAATTCCAAGCAGTTGGTATTAAACATTTGTCAGCGTAACATGTCAAGGGACTAAATAAATTGCATAAATTATTCTATTTCGGGATGGGAAGCTATTAAAATTTAAAAGGATCGTTATGAATATAGAAAATATTCTTATTCGCTAATTAAATGGGATGATAGATCGATTTTGATAATTTTTGCTCCCGAGAACTGAAGAAGATCTCTCTTTCAAGAATTAACGGTGGACAGGATATGGAGGAAGATAACAAATTTTAGTTCGCAGTAATTGTGGGGGCAGGGTATATTTTGGCGATGGAGGAAATTATGTCTTCCACCGTGATAAGCCTTGTACACTCTGGTCTACCATTCCAGCATTCTTCCTTTCTCGTTTTTAAATTGCAGGGCCGACATTCGATTTCTTTTGAAACGATGGTGGTGTTGTTCCCCGGGGGGTGCCAAATCTCGGGATTCGTCCACCCAAACATGCCTACTACGGGAGCACCTAGAGCTGACGCAAAATGCATATATCCACCGTCATGGCACACCACAAATTGAGCCCGTTGTGTTATCGCCCCAAGCTCTTGCAGACTTGTGCTGATAAAAGCATAAGAGGCATTTTTAATTTTGGGAAAAATTGAATCCACCAGGAATTTTTGTCCCGGACCGCAGGTAAATAATGTTTTCATTTGATACCGGGAATAAATCGCATCAGCGAGTTGCGCAAATTTTTCTGCTTCCCAGCGGTCATAAATTTTTGCTCCTGGATGCAAAATGCAAAACGGATTCTGATGGTCTAATTCTTCTGCACGCAATAATTCGTTCGCTTTAGTTTTTGACGAATCTGAAATATGAATGGAAGGAGATATTTCATCAAATTCTACGCCCATTTTTTTTATCAAGGCAACTTGATAATCAATGGGATGTTTGGGTTTGAGGTCTCCAAACTCCAGTTTCACATTATAAAGGAAGGATCGCTTGGCAAACTTGTGTCCAACGCGGTAGGGAGCCTGAGTGAC
>JABIXH010000281.1 GCA_018664975.1 Nitrospina sp.
AAAAGCCAGAGTTTCTGGGAGTTTTTCGCAAAATTCATTGTTATCGGGTTTTTATTGCTTGATGAATTATGGATCCTGATTCCGGGGCTCAGATGGCTACTTCCCGGAGGAATAATTACATTTGGAACCTTAGGAATTATACCTATCATCCATGTTTTTGAAGTCGTTTTATTGGGAATCTTCATTCAGCGTCTGCAAGCCTCCACTTTTTGGATAAAGCCCCTGGCAATCAAAATCTTGAGAGGGATTGCTATGGGGTTGTCCCTATTGTATGGATTTTTACTACTTTTGGCATCGGGAACTAAATTCGCGCCCGAAAAATTTAATTTTTTTCTTCAGGAAACGTTTCACTGGCTGGCCCATCGAGGTAAAATTGGAGAAGAAAAGGAAGAATTTTTAAGCGCAGTCATATCAGAGAATATCCAACTCCTTCATGAAACAATGGGGTGGCATTATGTCATTTTTTGTGGGTTGGCATTTCTGCTTGTCCTGGGTTTTTCAAACAAAAAATTTCCGGAGTGGTTTTCTCGAAACAAGAGCATATATTTTTCACTCCTCCTTTTAATTACAAATTTATTTCTTTCCTGGGCTATTTACCCATTGAATAAGGAGCCTCTTATTTGGGAACGACAGGGTTTTACCAAGGAGTCCTCTCCAATAAAAATTCGTGCGTATGACCGAATAGCCAGGGTTAATGCCGCCATAGGCACCTGTGGAAGCGCAAAGGAATTTATAGCTTGTGCCAAGTTCAAATTTTTGGAGGGAGAGTTCGGTCCAAAGCGTTTTGTAGCAGGTTACCGGTTGCCTCACGGCTTGGATTTTTCAGGACTCACGAGTTTCTCGCAAAAAGAAGTGGCCTCCCTGATTCTAAAGTTTCTGGAAATTGACGGACTGAATGTAAAAGGTCCCCTAAGATATCTTCAAAAAACCCCCCCATTCTCTCTTTTTAAAATTTATGATTTTGCAGGAGTGAAGTATTTCGCATCTGTCTATCCGCTACCCACTTCTGAAAAAATCAAACTAATCCATTCTAGTTTCCAATTTTACTTATATCAAAACCTGGATGCCTGGCCTTATTACTATCTTGCTGACCGAATAGAAACAATAAGTGATGTAAAGGAACTTTATAATGCAGAAAAAGGAGTCGCTTATTTGTGGGAAGGCAGTAGGAAGCCTGATTTTTCTGACAGCGAAACGGAGCGCGAAAATCAGATTGAACTCACCAGTTTTAAATTTGGTGAAATTGAATTCCACTCTTCAGGTATTAATGAGGAATTTTTAGTGGTGGCGGACGCCTGGCATCCTTATTGGCATGCATTTGTCGATGGTAAGGAGGTGGAAGTTGTGAAAACCAATGGGGTCTTCAAAGGGGTTTCTGTGCCGCCTGGGAGCCATAAAATCCGATTGTTTTTTGACAATAAACCCTATCGGCCAGGAATTTGGATAGCCGTTTTGTCATGGATTATATTTATTGGCGCCTGGGTTGGTTTATCTCGCAAACACTCTAACGCATTAAGATGAATAACCCATGATTCTTTCGCGGCAAGTCCGGCTTAATATATTTGATTGTATCCCGTCCTCAAAGAGTGGGCCAGTTTCAGCCTTTTCATGGCTTTTCGATTGAAAACTCTAGACACACTTGCTGTTTGGCGCCATTCAAGTCTTTGAGGTCTAATGGCCCGCCATACTTAAAAGTGTTCAACTCTTGAGTCCTGAAGTATTTTGAGGATCCCATATAGATGGTGGTGAAGGTTGCGATCGGAGCCAGCTCCTTCACGGCAAGTCCTCGGTTGTGTTTTTTGATCGTGTCCAGGATTTCTATCTTGTTATTGCCGAGCTGGATTGTTCTATCTAAAGTTAATGGTATCTTGACCCGCCGGTTAATAAAAATTCCAACGATAATATTTTTTCGGACCCAGTAATTAAGAAATTTAAATTTTCCTAACGTCAAATTGAAAAGTCGAAAAAGGAAAAATCGAGATGGGGTCATGATCCTGTTCATGTTGACCTCGAAGAAACTGGACGAAAATCTTAATGTGGTCTCTTCTTCTGGAGGCCTCTCCTGCGGATCTCCTTGCTCCCACTCGGCTTCATCGAGATCAGCCCTTTGTAGCATTTGATTGCTGAAATGGGTCTTATTGGAACCCCGGCCAAAGTAACCGCACATTGAGGCAACCAGGCACTTTTGAGCTACATCGAAAACCTTGATCACACCTCCTTTTGACAACCCTAACACGGTGTACAGGCCTCCTTTGCTGTGGATGAAACATTGTGCTTCAGGCCAGAAAAGATGAAAATCTCTGTCGAAAGGCGGTTCGACATGTTCGATAGGTGGTCTTTTTGCGTTTTTCCTGGCCACCATAAAAGCCTGCGTATAACTGGAAAGCATGGGAACAAAATTTCTAATATCCATGCTATTAAGGTCCGGCGTGGCCCCCGACTCGATGCCCCTAGCTCCAAGGCGGGTGATCGTCTCTGCTTCAGGAATAAGAGGAGCCAGTAACTCGAAGCCCGATGGAAAATACAGAGGGCAGTTTCTACTGCCATATTCCCCTCCGACCGATCCATCCGGATGCACGAAATAAATCAAGAATTGAATAGAACTTCTCAATCGTTTGAGGGTTTCATCATCGTTCGACAAGATGTAAAAATTTGCCTGATAATAGGTGTCGAGTGTCTGATAACCAGGGTCCGCACCTCCATATTCTGAGTACCAGCCTTCCGAGGATTGCTTTTCGCGAATGGTTTGTATGAAGTGGAAAGCTCTATCCTTGTAACTCTCCTCCTCAGTCGACAGGTACATGAGATAGAGCGCGCAGGCGGCTCCTCCCCGATGATTAGAGATGAACCCGTGTGTTTCGTCCTCCCGCAGCAAAAAAGAAGCTCCCCGTCTTAAAGCCCGGTCCCAGCTCTTTTCCTGTTCGCTGGGGATTGGAATCGACGCATTTTTTAAATCCCTCAAGGCCAACGCGATTTCAAATAACGTGAAGGCCACACTGACAAAGCTGTGTTCGTTCGGGTAAAGGTGGTCGAATGAACCG
>JABIXH010000129.1 GCA_018664975.1 Nitrospina sp.
CCCGCAATTATTGTCCGAAGCGGGTGTTATGTTAAAAGACCTGGTCATTAAGTTGGAAACTCTTCTTGAAGAAGCAGGTGGAAGGGTTCTTGAGGTGAATAACCGTGACTACCAAATCAGGGGATCCGCCAACATAAGTTCTATTGATCAGGTTGAGTCATTGGTAGTGGGGCATTCCAAAGAGGGCCATCCAGTGCTCATCAAGGATATTGGGTATATCCAGGTGGGATATGACCAGAGAAGGGGGATTGCAGATTTAAATGGCGAAGGGGAGGTTGTAGGCGGGATCGTTATAATTGAACAAGACGAAAATGTTTTAGGGGTAAAGAAAAAGATATCTGAAAAGCTGACACAAATACAAAGCACTCTCCCAAATAACTTAAAAATTGTTACTGTTTATGACCGCTCAATATTAATCAGGGAGTCCATCACTACATTTTTTAAAACCCTGGGTTATGAACTGTTGGTTGTGGTGGGGGTAATCCTGATTTTTTTAAGGAATTTAAGGACGATCTCTGCTCCATTGCTCGTGCTTCTGCTTGGTACTTTATTTACATCCATCCCACTTTATTTATTTCACCAGACTCTAAATTTATTCTCCATCGCGGGCCTTTTTATTGCAATGGGGGAAATGGCCGATGCCTCGATAGTGATGTTGGAGTATTGTGTTTCCGAGTTGGCTTCCAATAAATTTGCTGATAAGAAAAAGCAGCAGGAGATTATATTGGATTCTGTTTTGAAAATGGCGCGGCCCTTGTTTTTTTCTCTTCTTATAATCCTTGTTTCATTTCTACCAATATTTTTTTTGGGACCCATGGAGGGAAAGATTTTCAACCCTCTGGCTTTTAGTAAAACGTTTGCAATGTTAACTTCAACGTTGCTGACTTTCTTTTTCCTGCCTGCATTATTACTCATCCTGTTAGGAGAAAATAATGTGGAGCATAAAGAGGTTGTAGATGGAGTTTTGACGAGATACTACAAGCGTACGCTCAGGTCTGTTTTGGGTCACAAGGTTCTATTCATAATGTTGAGCTTTTTGGTTCTGTTTTTTACTCTTCCAGTTTTGTTTCAATTTGAAAAAAAGTTTATGCCTGATCTGGATGAGAAGTCGATTCTCTATATGCCAACAACTCTTCCCGGTTTGCCTGCAAAAGAGGCAGGATGGATTTTGCAACAGATCGATAAAAAATTAAAGAAATTCCCCGAAGTTAAAACCGTTTTCGGGAAGCTGGGGCGAGCAGATACGGCCACCGACCCGGCTCCTTTCACTATGATCGAAACTACAATTATTTTGCACCCCAAATCACAGTGGCGACCGGAATTGAATAGAAAAAAGCTGGTTGAGGAAATGAACCGTGAAATGCAGGTTCCTGGATATGCCAATGCCTGGACCCAGCCCATCCGGGGTCGGGTCGATATGCAATCGACCGGTATTGCCTCACAGATAGGAATCAAAATAAAGGGATCAAATATTCAGAAAATTGAAGCAATAGCAAAAGAAGTGGAAGCTTTGCTGACTGAGATGCCAGATACTCAAAGTGTGATTGCTGAAAGAATTTCAGATGGATATTTTATCGACACTCAATTTGACCTTGAGAAACTGGCTCAATGGGGAATCCCATTAGATGAAGCATTACTATTTGTTAAATATGCTTTGAGCGGGGAAAACGTAGCATCAATCAAGCAAGAGGATAGGTGGGTTCCCTTAAACCTTCAATACGCAGTGGACTATATAGACACGGTTGAGAAAATATCAGACCTTAAGATAGTCTTGCCAGATAAAAGACTCATTCCTCTTTCAGAGATCGCTAAAGTTGAGATAATAAAATTTCCGGAAATGGTACGTAATGAAAACGGATGGTTGACGGGCTACCTTTATGTTGAAGCTCCAGGAGCTAATGCCGGCGAATACGTAGATCGGGCCAAAAGCCTACTGGCAGAAAATCTGAAATTGGAAAATGGCTATCAAATAGAATGGGCAGGTCAGTTTTTGCAGGAAATGGAAGCCCGAAAACGGTTATCCTTCATCATTCCTATTACCTTGTTTTTTATTTTTATATTACTCAAGGTGACCTTTAAATCTATAATTGATTCTATACTTTTAATGCTATCGATTCCCTTTGCGATGGTTGGAGGCATCTGGTTGCAATGGAGTCTGGGCTACGCTATGACTGTAGCAGTCTGGGTGGGTTATATTGCTCTTTTTGCTGTGACCGTTCAAACCGGGATCATCATGGTGGTTTTCATCCATCAGTCACTGGAGCGAAATACTATGGAAAAGAGTTCGAGTGACAGGACCTCTATCGAAAACGCCATTATAGATGGCTCGGCTTTACGCTTGCGTCCGAAACTTATGACCGTGAGCACAACATTTTTATCCCTGATGCCTGTTATGCTTTTCTCAGGATCAGGATTAGAAATTATGAAACCAATTGCGGCTCCCACTGTGGGTGGAATTATTACTTCGACCCTCTATGTTCTTTTCCTGATTCCTTGTCTCTATGCCTCCAAACTGGAATTAAAAAAAATATTTCTAACGAGATAAACAACAAACTAGCATTATAAGTTTGGGAAATTTTTATTCTTTGGGGGTTTGCCAGACTTACCTAATTTCCTATTGCTGGGGCTATATCCTCGAACGCTTTGCCCATCTCTTCGGCCATTTGCTCCATACTTTGTTCTAGTCCCTTGATCAGCTCTTCAGCCATTTGCTCCATTTCAGGATTCATATCTTGAGGGAAGGGCTGTGTGCTTTGTGGGACTTTTTGATTCTGTTTAGTTCTTTTTTTATGGGGATTTTTGTTCACGCTGACTTTAGGTTTTTCAGTTTTCTTTTTAGGCGGGGCTTTCTCGTTGGTATGGAAGGGCCTGTATTTTTGGGGAACCTTGGTGATGTCATCTGTAAAATGCTGGCCCTTTTCGTCCTTCCATTTATAAAGGACTGCCCAAGCCGGACTGGCCCATGAAAAGAGCAAGAAAGGAATAAAAACCCAACTCAATAAGGGACTCCTGTTTTTGGACATAATAGTTGCTTTGTAGGCTTTTCAGGTGGGTTCCATTATACACCTTGTTGTCAACCTGCATACCTTCTGAGAGAGTGGGTTGGACCGTGCCTCACTTTGTGGTTAAAGGATTCGGGATTGTATTTATACTTTCTGGCAATATTTCTGCTACATTTGGATTCGCCCCTTACAATTAAAATCCAGCATAAATCCCACTTAAAATACTGTATTTAATGAATTTACTCCCAATATGAGCGGACCTCTTTTTCTCATTAAATAACTTTTACCAATTAAAACTTGTTTAACTATTTTAAATGTTGTAGATTTGAAATCGGGTTGACATTTAGTCAATCTCCTGGCGTTTATCAAGGCGCTCAGTTTGTCTAATCATAAAAGTGGAGCAAAAAGAAATGGGAGCTATAAAATTTTTTAAAAAGGTTGGTATTTTTGTAATGAGTTTTGCCTTTATTGGATGCGCGCATGCATCAGAATCCTCCAATAATTCCAGCCAAAAGCTGACGGATGCCAATATTTCCGCCATTGTTGTAGGAGCGAATAAAATCGATATTTC
>JABIXH010000172.1 GCA_018664975.1 Nitrospina sp.
ATCCAGTTGCATGCCTTTTAGGTAGATCATGCTTTTGGCATCCATGAATACATTAAATCCATCATGCGAGATAATGGTGTCGCCATTTTCCTGTGGAGTGAATTGAAGGTCGTAAGACAAACCCGAGCATCCGCCACCCTTAACTCCAAGGCGAAGCCCTATTTCGGGGTTATTTTCCGCTGTAACAAGCTTTATGACTTCTTCACTGGCTTTAGGGGTGATTTTAACAAAATCTATATCGACTGCCATGAAAACGCTCCTTCATATGTATTTCTTAAATGATTCTTTTTACTTCTATTAGATACTGCTTGATCCTATAAAGATTCTTTAATTATACTGGATTTATGTGTTTTTCGTCAAATCTGCTGTTAACTCAGAGGTTTATATAAGGCAAAATGAATACAATATTTAAAATCAATGATGTATGCTATTTCTAACGCAAAGGTTTAATATCCAAAGCATAGAAAAAAGCTTGAAAAGCATAAATCTTTTTGGCAAAAATAGAATCAAATAATACACAGGTCGTTTCAACCCCATAATGGAGATAGAGATAAGAATGATCAGTATTCCAGATTTGATTGGTTTGGTACAAACAGCAGTTCCTGATGCAGAAGTGAATGCTTTGGATAAAACGGGGATGAAAGATCATTTCATCATTCATGTAACATCAAAAGCTTTTGAAGAAGTGGGAATAATGGATCGGCACCGTATGGTTATGGCGGCTCTCGATCCAGCTATGAAGGACGGACGGATCCATGCGGCGGAAGTCAAAACTGCTACACCCTAGAACTGACCAGAATTTTCCCCTCTCAATTTTTATAAATAGTGTTGATATTTTTTTAAAGGAGTGAGTAATGTCTGGTATTGAAGATCAAATTAAAGAAGAAATTGCGGCGAACAAAATCCTGATTTATGGAAAGGGTACTAAAGCGGCACCGCAATGTGGATTCACGGTAGAGACCATCCAGTTTTTCAATAAATATGGTTATCCCTTTGAAGTTGTAAATTGCCTCGAAGATATGACCAAACGTGAAGCCTTAAACAAGATGACAAACTGGCCCACTCTGCCTAAAGTTTTCATTGATGGAAAGTTTTATGGTGATACGGACATTTTGGATGAGATGGAAGCCAAGGGTGAGGTAGAACCTTTGATTAAAGCCGCATTTGGCGAGTAACGCCCTGCGATGGGCTTGTGGGAATCATCCCTCAAGCCCTGTTTTTTTTTGGCCCCGATTTCAGGGCATTTTGTTAATCATCGTCTAAAAAGGAAACTTCCATGCCTGATGAATTAGAGGTTGGGGACCGCGCGCCGAATTTTGAATTGCCCGCCGTCTATGGTTATAAAGCAGGTGCTTCAAGTCCATCGGCAGAAGAAAAGGTGACCGTCAGCCTGAAGGATTTTCAGGACAAAAAATGGGTGGTTCTAGCTTTTTACCGGCAGGACAGCAGTCCTGAAGACACACGGCTCATGGTAGGCTTCAATGAGTGGAACCGGAAGTTTAAAACCCGTGAGGTGGAGGTGCTTGGGTGTAGCTGGAATGGAGTGAACTCTCACCAACAATTCATTGAAGTGTTCCAGTTCGGGTTCACCTTTTTGGCCGATGAGCACAAGAAAGTAACGGATCTTTATGGTGTGATAAAAGAAGAAGAAGACCTGGGAGATATGGTCAAATTTACCGAACGCTCCACTTTTGTGATTGATAAAACTGGAATGATCCGTGCCATCTGGAGAAATATTGAAGACCTGCGGGGGCATTCCGCCACTGTTTGGGAATTTATCCAGAAAGAAAAACGGTAGCGTGCCGCTACAGGCAATAGGTTGGTACCCGTCAAGCTTGAAATAGTTGAGTGCTTATTCGGCCAATAATTCCTCAAGGCGTAGCCTTGTTGCTAGTTGGCTCCACGCCTGGTGGATTGCTGGTGGATATCCACAATGGTCTCCCGAATAGATTCCAATACTTCCTCATTCCCTTTTTTATCAGAACGAGGTTCTACGAGAGGTGAGATGACGACCTGGACGGAGCCCGGATTAATAACGGCACTACCTTTTTTAATGATCTGACCACTTCCTATAATAGTTACTGGTAACATGGGGCATCTGGACCGGCTGGCTATTAAATTACTGCCTTTTTTAAACGGTCCTATATTTCCATCTTCCGAGCGCGTGCCTTCGGGGAAAATTATTATTGAGGACCCCTCCTTAAGTTTTTCCAGAGTTTTGTTAAAAGCTTCAAAAGCTTTTTTACGGTCCCCCCTCTCCACCGGGATGTAACCCGATGCTTTCATCGCCCAACCCATAAAGGGAATCTTGAACAGACTGGATTTGGCGACCCATCTGATTTGTACGGGAAGGTATCCTGATAACGCAAAAATGTCGAAATATCCTTGATGGTTGGAAACAAAAATTTGTGGTTTGTCGTAAAGAATATTTTCTAAACCATCTATTTCAACCTCAACCCCATTTAGTTTGCAAAGCAGTCGGCACCAGAGACTGGATACGCGGTGCGACAGGTTACCGCTATTGTCAAAAAACCCCGCAACAATTGCCAGAAGTCCGAGAAATATAGATAGAAAAGTAATGAGTATCCAAAACCTTCCTGTATGATAAATTGAAATTAATTGGTTCAATTTGAAATCCGTCTAAAACTCGATTGAAAAACAGGGTGAGAGAACTTAAAACTATGCGTGTTTGGATTCAACTCTGGGCGGTTTCAATATTAATGGTTACAAATGCTCCAGATTCTTCTGCCTGGGGGCCTCAGGGACATCGTGTGATCGGTTTTATTGCTGATAGTCACCTGAAACCCGAGGTGAAAAAATTAATTGCCAAAAAGTTTAACATAAACAGCTTGGCAGATGTGGCAACCTGGGCAGACCGGACCCGGAAAAAAAGAAAAGAAGAAGGCCCCTGGCATTACACCAATATTGCTGAAGGGCAGTGGACTTATGATAGAAAAAGGGATTGCCCGGACAAAACCTGTGTCACCGAGAAAATTCTGGAGTTCTCGAAAATTTTGTCTAACCGTTCACTTTCTTCACGGGAAAGAAAGGATGCCCTGAAATATCTGGTGCATTTTGTGGGGGATGTGCATCAACCCCTCCATCTGGGAAACAAAAAAGACCGGGGCGGAGGAACCCTCCACTTTCTTTATAAGGGGAAAACAGTCAGCTTGCATTATTTATGGGATGGTGGCTTGATAAATTGGAATGAAGAAAGCCTTGCAAAGTATGCGGTTCACTTGAGTGGCAGGGCGTCACAGGAAGAAATTTTGACCTGGAACCAGTCAACGGTTTCTGATTGGGCCAACGAGTCCAGAAGCCTGGCTTTAAAAGTGGC
>JABIXH010000035.1 GCA_018664975.1 Nitrospina sp.
ACTACTTCCAACTAAAAATTTGTGGAAAAACAAGAATGACAAAGTTTCATGTCAACATTTTTTTCTGCAAGATAGGAGAATTCATGTTTCTATTGTTCGCAATGAAGTTAAAGTTGGTAGAAACGACCCTTGCTCTTGTGGAAGTGGAAAAAAGTATAAAAAGTGCTGTGGTTGACCCATGGAATCGAAGTCCGTGGGTTAGTGTTGATATTTCCTTCCTCTCTTTCCATCAAGAAGCTATCTTTTCGGCCGTAGAAATTAGAGAAAATAATTTCGAAGTGATACTTTTTTAGGCACCCTCAATTTGTGAACGCTACACAAAATAATCTCTTTAAAATCAATGTTTTTTTAGTCTGCGTATTTTCTAATCGGGAACCCCCAAAGCCTTTATGGGTCTATGCTAGCGGATAATTTTCCAGGGTTTTCCACAGGTTTTACACAGTATGTGTGGAAAAGGTGATTTGCCAAACAGAGAGCCCTTGAAACCCTTTCCTGGCATGAAGATGGGCACCGACAAGGTAGAGAACCCACGCTACATTGGGGGAATTCAAGAATGATTTCTTAGAACCCCTGAACATGGGCTGAACCAAAGCAATAAAAGGCTTGATTGGGGTTCCTCCATATATATTAAGGGTATTGAGGGTGTCAAAATTATGAAACCGTATTTCTCCCTACTTTTAAGCCTTGTTAGGGTAAGGTTAGGGTATCCATGATGTAATGTTTTTTGACAGCCTAAATATAAGGGGAAATAGATGACAGTAAATTGTTACCCTATTTCCACCTTTGTTTTAGGGGTTCTTACATAAACTACTTCCAACTAAAAATTTGTGGAAAAACAAGAATGACAAAGTTTCATGTCAACATTTTTTTCTGCAAGATAGGAGAATTCATGTTTCTATTTGAAAATTAAAGAGATACAGACTTTTTCTTGTGCAGAAAGAATTATTTGCATAAACTTGATAATATCGGATTTCTGATACGGGATTAGTTTTCCACAATTAATTCACAATTGCTGACCTCAAGAGAACTTGAATTTTTAAGCTTTAGTCCTAATGGTGAGCGAATTTCAATTTTCGCAAATACGTCAAAAATTATTGAGGGTTGTATCCATTGGTCTGTAGAAAAGCAACTATATCGGGAGGAAGCGGGGCGCAAAATGATAAATTTTCGCCCGTGATGGGGTGATGCAGTTCTAGTTGGTAGGCATGTAAAGCCTGCCTTTCCATTTTGGGGTCGGTAGATTTCCCGCCATAGAGCTTATCGCCGATTACGGGGTGGTGGATCGAGGCTAAATGGACCCGAATTTGATGGGTCCTTCCTGTTCTGGGCAAAAGCCGAAGGTACGACCAACTCGTGGAGCGATGTATGACCTGATATTCGGTATAGGCTTCCCGACCCTTTAAAGCTCGGGTGTCCATTTTTTTGCGGTGTGTTTTATGACGGCCAATGGCTGAATGGATAGAATCCTTATCCTTTTTGACATTGCCTTTCACTATGGCCAAATATTCCTTGTGAATTTCACGATTTTTGAATTGTCTGGAAAGGTTTTTGTGAGTGAGTTCAGTTTTGGCAATCAGGACTAGTCCAGAGGTGTCCTTGTCTAGCCGGTGAACAATACCCGGGCGCTCGACACCCCCTATGCCTGAAAGATTTGTGCAATGATGAAGTAAGGCGTTGACCAGAGTTCCTGTGGAATGTCCAGGCCCCGGATGAACCACCATACCTGCCGGTTTGTCCAGCGCGATTAAATACTCATCTTCAAAAATAATATTGAGAGGAATGGGTTCAGGCGAAGTATCCAGAGAAACCAGAGCGGGCACCTGAACCTTTATCCGGTCACCTTCTCGAACCTTATACCCTGCAGGCCGCCCCAAACCATTCACTGTTACCTGTCCTTCAACAATCAATTTTTTTAAACGAGATCGGCTTATCTCCGTTTGCTGGGAGGATAGGAAAACATCAAGCCGTTCCCGGCTCGAATCAGAATCTACTGTATATTCGTATTGTTCCATACCACTAGCCCACTCCCGTGGGAGGGAATATAGCAATGACTTTTTCAGCCGAGTTAAATTGTTGTTTGCCAGAAAAATTTATTACCCCTCCGGGGCACGAAGTACCCGTGCCGGGCATGAGTATTAATGATTGGACATCACAGCTAAGGAAGAATATCACGTGCACATTGCCATCGGCCGCAGGCCGATTATTTTTCCAGAAGGCGCGGCATCAGTTCAACAAGGTTACAGGGTTTATGAGTGCTGTCTAACTGGTGGATGAGGATTTGGTCCCATCCATCCTTGCAGGCTCCGGTTGATCCCGGTAGAGCAAAAAGAAAGGTGCCGTTGGCAACCCCTGCCGTACAGCGCGATTGCAGGCTGGAGGTCCGGATGCTCTCATAACTCAACATACGGAACAATTCGCCAAATCCGGGAATGGATTTTTCATACAGTTCCTCAAAAGCTTCGGGTGTGATGTCGCGCCCGGTCACACCTGTTCCCCCTGTCGCAACCACCACATCGACTTCTGCGCTGGCGATCCATTTTTTCAATTGTTCCTGAAGCAGGTCTTTTTCATCTTTAATAATTTTTTTCTCAACCAAATGATGCCCGGCTCCTTGAATTCGATCTACCAACACCTGGCCCGACTTGTCATCCGCTTCGGTTCGGGTGTCAGAAACCGTTAACACTGCGATGTTTACACATTTTTTTTCGCTCATGATGTTTTCCTGATCTCCTGTTAACAATATATAAGCTAAGCGCAAAACCTTTAGAATTTTGCGATAAAATCAAACTGAATTTGAGTGGATTTTAAAAGTAATTTAAAGTTTAATGACCCCCATTATAACATAAGGTGAAATAAAAATGCCGACAGCCATTGTAACAGGGGGAGCGATTCGAATCGGCCGGGCGATGGCCCTGCACCTTGCGGGAAAAGGATTCCACATCGCCCTGCTTTACCACAACTCCTCTACAGCCAGTGAGAAAACTATTGAGGAAATCCGGTCACAGGGGGTCCAGTGCCAGGGTTACCCGAAGGACTTAAGGAAATTAGATGAGGCTGAATCGTTCATCAGCAAGGTTTTGCAAGACTTCGATAACGTGGAACTCTTGATAAATTCTGCCGCCAATTTTATTCAGGAAAATATAGAACAAACGCAATTCGAGACGCTGGTCGATACCCTCAACCTCAATCTTATGACTCCCTACCTGTTGATGCGCGAATACAAGCGAAAGATCAATAAAGGACTGATCGTTAATATTCTTGATGAACGAGTGGAAAAAACCATCCCCACCTTCGCGGCATATTCTGTCAGCAAGGTAGGCTTAAAACATTTGACGGAATTGGCGGCGGTGGAGTGGGGGCAAACGGTTCGCGTTAATGGCATAGCTCCGGGACTCATCCTTCCTCCCCAGGGCGGTGCCCCCGATTATCTGGAAAAAGCCGCCAAGAAAGTTCCGATGCGTACTCACGGAAAAACCCAAAACCTTCTGCAGGCACTCGATTATTTAATGGAAAATCAATTTGTTAATGGCGAAACCTTGTTCGTAGATGGTGGTTCATCCCACTGTTAGTCAGCCTCCCTCCCGAGGGGGTGTAAGGATTTTGCGCTTCCCATGACAAATTGAAAACTGGTATTCTTATAGTCAACAAGGTTCCCGAAAAAACTTTAAGGAGAAACAAATGAACAAGACGCTATTTACGATTCCATTGATACTGATGGGAATGTTATTTTCCTCGACCGTTATGGCCCACGAGGGTGAAAAGCATGGCAAAGAAATGTATGAGGAAGGCAGTGGCGGTTCAGCAATGGATATGGATCGTAAATCCCGTGCGATGGCTCATGAGTATAAAGAAGAAGGTAGCGGGGGAGAAGCTGAAGAGCATTCGAAAGAATATTATGAAAAGAAATACGGCAAATACGACCACGAAAAAAAACACACGATGGATTCAGGTAAAGCCATGCATGAAGAGGGTAGTGGCATGAAAGACGAGGCCATGAAAATGAAAGAAATGGAACATAAACGTATGGAAGAAGGAAGCAAAATGTAACCCGCAACGCGGGTAGGAAAGTTTAACCCCATGGGCGCGTCTTTGCGAGCGGAGCGAAGCAATCCAGAATAGGATATGTTTTCTCCTGATTCGCACGCCCATAGAAACTAAATGATTTGGCTATAAAGATCCTTCCATTCGGGGTTTAGACTTTCTATTAATTCAAGCTTTTTCTTTCGCGATCCTGCCTTGATTTGTTTTTCACGGGTTATAGCGCTAGCCATACTTTCGTGTATTTCATAATAGACCAATTGTTTGCAGCAATAAATTTTTGCAAAGCCTTCATAGACTCCATTTATATGCTCGTGAACGCGTTTTATTAAATTACTGGTAACGCCTGTATAGAGAGTGCCATTCACTTTATTTGTCATTATGTAAATAGCGGGTCGTATCATATTAACTGGATTGCCACGTCACTCCGTTCCTCGCAATGACGATCAAGGGATTTTGTATTTTATCGGGTCATCCACTCCGGCTTGTTGGAATCCTTTCAGGCGTAGTTGACAGCTGTCGCACACACCGCAGGAGATCCCACCTTCAATCGGATTGTAACAACTATGGGTCATGCCAAAATCCACCCCCAGTTCTAAACCTTTCTGAATGATTTCTGCCTTGGTCAGTTGGATCAACGGAGTATGGATTTTCAATCGGCTTTTTCCTTCTACTCCGGCTTTGGTGGCGAGGTTGGCGAGAGTTTCAAACGCACGGATAAACTCGGGTCGGCAATCGGGGTAGCCGCTGTAATCGACAGCGTTGACTCCGATAAAAATATCGTTGGCTCCTTTAACCTCCGCATAAGCTAAGCAGAACGAAAGAAAAATGGTGTTGCGGGCAGGGACATAAGTTACGGGTATTTCTGATGCCATTTCTTGCTCATCCCGGTGGGTCGGGACATCTATGGAATCGGTCAATGCGGAGCCGCCAAATTGGCGAAGGTCTATTTTAACGATCTGGTGGTCGGATGCTCCAAAATGTTTGGCAATATACTGAGCCTTATCCAGTTCTATTCTATGGCGTTGGCCGTAGTCGAAGGTTAAGGCGAAGAGGTCGAAACCTTCTCTTTTTGCCAGGGCCAGGGTGGTGGTGGAATCCAGCCCACCGCTCAATAAAACAACTGCTTTCATAGGTTTTCCCGGATCGTAAAGGGTTTCTCTAATGTCCTTGCGGAATGAAGGTTGTTATTATATACTAATCCGCTTAAAATAAACCTGA
>JABIXH010000157.1 GCA_018664975.1 Nitrospina sp.
AAATGGAGCGGGAGAAGGGGTTCGAACCCTCGACTTCAACCTTGGCAAGGTTGCACTCTACCACTGAGTTACTCCCGCTGATTTTAATGTAATGGGATGAGAACCCCGAGCCCAATTATATTTCCTCAAACCTGATTGTCAAATTCTATTTTTTCAGGAACTTTGCTTCGGTTCCCTCGATCAAGCGTAGAATGTTGTCATGGTGCCTCTGTAAGGTGAATAGGCCGACAATCACCGCAAGATATATATAGGGAAGAGGCAGTTTGAAATAAATTGCAAACAGGGGAAGTGAGATCGCCGCCATGATCGATCCCATAGAGACGTAACCTGAAACCCAGAGGCAGGAAGCAAACACTGCCACTGCGCAAACAGTGGCCCAGGGCATGATATATGAAAACAAGCCCAGACTGGTTGCTACTCCCTTTCCTCCCTGGAATTTTAAGAAAATGGAAAAGAGGTGACCGAGAAATACCATGAGTCCTGCCAGGGCGATCAGTATCGGTTTGTCATACCATTGGCTGGCCCCTAAAACAACAAGGAGTCCTTTTATCACATCCCCCAGCAAGGTCAAAACTCCGGCCTTCTTACCCAATACCCGCGCTACGTTGGTAGCGCCGATATTTCCGCTTCCCTGTTTGCGGATGTCTACATGTTGGCCTTTTGCCAGTATAACGCCAAAGGGAATCGACCCGACAAAATAAGCTACCAGACACATGACAGAAATTTCAGTTAACATGATAAAGGAATTTGAGGGCTGTCATTCGGTTTCGTCCATCCAGAATTCGCTCTGTAATTTGGTCTTCAGTTTTAACTTGGCCCTTTTTTCAATTTGCCGCACCCGCTCTCGGGAGAGGCCGATATCTTTTCCTATCTCTTCCAGCGTTTTGACATCTCCGAAAAAACCAAAACGCATTTTTAGAATTTTCGCTTCCCTCTCTGAAAGGTCTTCCAATAATTGATCAACCTTATTGTTGAGTGATTCCTGCATGAGTTGGTCATCGTAGGGGATGAAATCCTGGTTTTCCAGAAGATCCAGATAGGGGGTGTTTTCATCATCTTTTAACGGTGAATCGAGTGACAAGTGAGTTCGGTACGCACGCATGATGGAATTGATTTCCTCATCTCGTACCCCAGACTTTTTGCGATTTCGGACTGGGTCGGCTCGCGCTCCAGATCCTGCCTCATCTCCTGGCTCCTTCTATTGATCTTGTTAACTTTGCCGGCTTGCTTGACCGGTAGCTTCACGGTGCCAGATTGCTCCGCAAGGGAATGCATGATGGCCTGTTTGATCCACCATACTGCATAGGTGATAAATTTTACGTTTCTGGAAACGTCAAAACGCTTGGCGGCCTGGATCAGTCCTATATTTCCTTCTTCAATCAAATCTTGCAATGAAATACCCAGGCCCCGGTATTTGTTGGCCACGGTCACGACATATTTAAGATTTCTGCGAACCATTTCCTGAATAGCTTTTGGGTCTCCCGCTTTAATGGCTGTCGCTAATTCGATTTCTTCTTCTCGTGTGAGAATTTTGATCCTGCTGATTTCCTCCATATATTGGGTGAGGGGATCATGGCCGCTTCCCTTTCCCTTTGAAGTTGAAGAACCGGTTGTGGGTTTGCGTTTGGGAGACTTTGGCATAATTTTTTGGTTTTAACGCATGGCTCTCAAGCGCAGTCGTGCCTCTTTCGCGAACTCGCTTCGGGGAGAATTTTTAATTACGGATTTAAAATATGTAGAGGCCTCTGGAAAATTCTGTTCATGATAATAGGATTCACCTAACAGGAAATCGGCTTCAAGAATATATGAATGATTGGGATATTCCACTTTTAAACGCTTAAGTCGGAGAATTGCCGCTTGATAAGAGCCGGTGCGGTAATAGAATTTGCCGATTTCAAAAATATTTTGGGCAAGGATATCGAGGCACTGGGTAATTTTTTCTTTTGCTTTCTTGACATAGGAACTTTTAGGGAAATCCTTGGTGAAGCGTTCAAACCCTTCTAGTGCAGAATTGACAGGAGTCAGGTCTCGCGATGCCAGGTCGGTCAGCTTAAAGCTGGACATGGCTTTGTAAAAATGTGCCCGGTCCACAAACTGATGGGCGGGGTAGAGTTCAATAAATTTCTGATAATGAAATTTGGCCTCTTCATATTCTTCCCCGGAATAATGAATGTCTGCCAGCAACATGGTTGCGGCGGTCCGCTCTTTACTATCCGGATAATCCTCCAATAATAGCTGAATTTTGGCTTTTGCCTCTATAGTATCCTTTTTTTTAGCCAGACTTTTGCCTTGTTGGAGTAATTGGCTCGCGCTATAGGTTTTCTCCTTAGGTGTGGCACAGGCTGAGAACAGACCCAGTATAAACAACAGGGCGCAGAAAGGAGCAAATTTTGAGAATGAAGAAATGGGCAACATTTTGGGACTTGAAAATTGAAAGTTGCTCTCGAATATATACTAAAAATCCTTATGTTTAAAGAGCTTAATCATTTTGCGAAGCTTTAAAGCTCCTTGCTTCTAAAGAAAACTTCGTGCTATAACTCCAACTGTATTCTCATTTTTAATATGGGAGACCTCACCAAAAAAGGGTCATTATGAAACGGGCAATCAAGATAGGACTGTTATACCTGTTGGTCGGATGGTATCCCGGCCTGGTCAATCCCGTTTTTGCTGCTGACTCTGCCGAATCCTGGAAACTCCTTTCTATCTTCGAAAAAGGTGGGTTCATGATGTACCCCATTCTTTTTGCCTCTGTACTGATGCTCGGGATCGCCCTGGAACGGTCTTATAATCTGAGAAGAAAAAATATTATCAACTCTGATTTTCTCCAGAATGTCCGCGACCAATGGGATTGGAAAGATATTCAAAAAACTCTCAGGTTGCTCAGTTCCTACGACAATGCGCTTTCGCGAATTTTGAAAGTCGGATTATTACGGGCAGGAGGAAAGCTTGATGAAATTGAGCGAGCGATTGAAGGTGCAGGTCAGCATGAGGCTTCCTTGATGAACTCGAATCTTCGGGTGCTCGGTGCGGTGGCAAATATTACACCTATGATGGGCCTCCTGGGAACTGTATTCGGAATGATTAAAGCCTTCAATGTGATTTCTCTCAGCGGCACCGGAAACCCTGGCCTGGTGGCCAGTGGTATTTCAGAAGCATTGATCACCACTGCCGCAGGTATGGTGGTGGGAATCCCCGCACTGGCTTTTTATCATTATTTTAGGGGAAAAATTGATCGCTATGTTTTTGAGATGGAGGAAATTTCATTTCAACTGGTAGAAGAGCTTTCCTACGATGGTCTTAGAAAGGCTAAACCTGCGAACCCGGGATCGTCCAGGGAAAAAACTAAAAAAATCTCTTCCGTGGGTAGTTGACCCATTATTGTTTTTAAGTATGAAAGGAGCCTGATTTAACGATGCAATTCAGGAGAGAAGAAGAAGATAATTTTGCCTTGGAAATGACACCCATGATTGATGTGGTGTTCCTGCTCATTATTTTCTTCATGGTGTCCACGGTTTTTGTAGATTTTAGCCGACGGATGGACATTAACCTTCCTACCTCCAAATCCTCAGTCATTGATGAAACGGTTAAGAGCCTGGAGATCGAAATGTCGAAAGGCAAAAAAATCCTTATGGGGGGCAAGCCACTCACCCTATTGGGATTAGAGACGACTCTCGCCAAAATGGATTTCAAGGGCAAAAAACAAAATGCGATTATTCGAGCCGATAAAGACCTTCCTTATGGAGATGTCATCCATGTCATG
>JABIXH010000159.1 GCA_018664975.1 Nitrospina sp.
AATAGAAACCAGTTATATTACTCTATGGATGTTCCTTGCAGTGAGTTGACGGAGGATAATCGATGCCGGGTTCATGACAATCCTGATAAACCGCTCATTTGCCATCGCTACCCTTCAACTAAAGAGGATATCGAGGATATTTCCGAATGTGGTTACGATTTTCAACCCGCAACTCGCCAGTGGCAGTGAAGATCGTTGCAAGGGATGCGTAACTAATTTAGAGTTCCCGCCTCTATATTTTTCATTTATAATGACCGCTTTGGGTAAATTATGGAGCAACGATTTATAGAACATGGGAACAGGACAATATCGGATGTTCGCACAGGCCTGATGTGGCAGGAGGGTTATGCCTATGTGGAAACAGGAAATAATATCAGTTGGTATGATGCCCAGGACTATATCGATAAGCTAAATCAAGAAAAACTGGGGAGCCATGAAGACTGGCGTCTTCCTGACCGGCTGGAAATTCAAAGCTTGTATGAAATCGCCAAACCCTTTCAGTCCCGAGGAAAAACTTTCATTCTTCATATTGATCCTGTTTTTGAATTCAGTTATGGCAGTTGTTTTTGGACAAGTAAGACGCGATTATCTGCCGCGCTGGGATTCGAGTTTGACATGGGAGACATTCACTGGTATCCAAAAGGAAGCTTGAATGGAACGGTTCGGGCTGTACGAAATAATTGGAACCCCCAATTACTCATTGATTTGGACTGGGCGGAAGAAACTTCAGGCTCCTGAAATAAATCTCACAAGTGGGCACTAACCCCCTATTTTGTCACGTAGTATAAAATAGCATTTTTTTAGGATACTCCGTCTGCTTACAGGTGGATGGTTCATTATGGATGAACAACAATTCAAAGTTGAAAAGGCGAAAGCTCGCAAACTTCGCCAGTCGCAGTGGTGGAAAGAAAAAATCCAGGCAGGTATGTGCCATTACTGCGGAGGTCGTTTCCTGGCTGAAGAATTGACGATGGATCATATTGTGCCTATTTCCCGTGGTGGTAAAAGCCAGCGGGGAAACCTGGTACCTTCATGTAAAAAATGTAATGTTAATAAGAAATACTACACCCCGGCAGAAATTATCCTTCGTGAAAAGCTAGGACAGGATATTAAGTTTTAACTCCTCTTAAAATAAGTTTACCAAGGTCAATTCATGCAAATTCTTTTCGATGCGGGTAGCCTGATTCAGGCATTGGAAAAAAGTGACGATTCAGCGATAGTAAATCTTTGCCGTCAGGGCCGTTGCAAAGGCTGGGTGGTTGCGACCTCTATTCCTGCTCTTTTGGATGGTTCTGAGGCTTCAAAGAAAAATGTGCGATCTCTTTTGCAAAACCTGGCGGTTTTAACTCCCACGGCTCATGATATTGATCTTTCTCTGGAAGCTGAAGAACCGTTTGAGATAGCACTGTTGGCACATTTAGTAGAGGCCTGCGGATTAGATGCGGTGGTCACCCTTACCCCTGAAAACTTTTCCGGTTTGCCGGTAGATGCTCTAACTCCAGGTCAGTTACAGGAAAAACTGGACGCCCCGTCTCCCCCGGTCAACGAAGTCCGTTTGCTGGATATTACGGCCTCGTATCACCAGATATTGAATGAGGTGGAAAAGGAGACGGCAGAAACTATTCGATCGGGATATTTTATTCTTGGTCCTAAAGTTGCCCGGATGGAAGAAAGGATGGCATCATATTGCCAAACAAAATATGCCGTAGGCGTTTCATCCGGAACAGATGCCTTGTTGATTGCTTTGATGGCCGCGGGGGTCGGGCCTGGTGATGAAGTGATCACTTCTCCCTACACATTTTTTGCGACTGCAGGTTCCATCATCCGGCTTGGGGCTCAACCTGTTTTTGCGGATATTAATGATATCACTTTCAATATTAAACCGGAGCATATTGAACGTTGCATTACCCCGAAGACCAAAGCCATTATTCCGGTTCACCTTTATGGGCAATGTGCAGATATGGACCCCATCCTCCAATTAGCAGAGAAAAATGGCGTGCGGATAATTGAAGATTCTGCCCAGGCGATTGGTTCGGAGTACAAGGGAAGGGCGGCGGGTTCGTTAGGGGATATGGGATGTTTTTCATTTTTTCCCGCAAAAAATCTGGGTGGTTTTGGTGATGGTGGGATGGTGACGACAAATTGCGAGGAGCTATACCAGCAGTTAAAAATTCTCAGAGTGCATGGTTCGGAGCCGAAATATTACCATAAGGTTATAGGAGGAAACTTTCGTCTCGATGCGTTTCAGGCGGATGTAGTGAGTGCCAAACTGAACTTTCTGGAAGACTGGACCGAGAAAAGACGGGAAAACGCACAAACCTATAATCAGCTTTTTAAAGATTCCGCAATGACTCCGTTTGTTCAGTTGCCTCCTGAGGTATTTCCCCGGCATGTCTATAACCAGTATGTGATCCGTGTAGGAAACCGCAGGGATGAACTCAGAGATTTTCTCAACAAAAATCGGATTGGGTGTGAAATTTATTATCCTGTTCCTTTACACCTGCAGGATTGCTTCGATTCCCTGGGTTACAAGAGTGGAGACTTTCCTGAATCAGAAAAATCTGCGGGGCAGACCCTGGCACTTCCTGTATCGCATGAAGTGAGCCGAAAACAGCAGGAGTATATTGTAGACACGATCCAACGATTTTTTTTGGGAGAGTGAGTCCCGTTAGGACTCAAAAATAAAAGGGTTTCTCTTCCTCCTTAGGTTTTTCTTTTGGGGTGTGGAACTGGCTTTCACAAATCATAATGATATGGAACCCTAATTTTGATTTGATGGGTTCAGGTATCTTGAATTTTTCTATTGTCATTAAAATATCTATCAATTCCTGATCCAGGGTTTCTGTTTCTAATCCCTTATAGACCCATCCTACTGAACCCCCTAACGCCTTGCTCTTGCAACTGCTGTATTTTTTTGCAAGACGGGTAAAAAATTTCTCCATTTTTTCCCAGTCATGATAAGGCTTATCGGGATCATCGATTTCCAATTGTGCCAGTTCTTTCTGGTAATCAGTAAGGGTTTCCCAGATCATTTTGGCCGACTCCAGGGAAGTCATACGAATATTTCGCACACGATGCTCCATGGGCTTGTCGGTGGTGAAGGTCTTCTTCTTCGGAACAAAAGCTTTTTTTATTTTTGGTTTGGGCTTGACAGGAACCTTAGGACTATCTGCTACTGGTTGACGCTCTTTGGCGGTTTTGTCACGTTGGTAGATAGTATCTTCTGATTCCTTAGGTGGCTCGGTTTCGGACATGGTAACCTGAATGAATATCTTTGATTTATAAATGGGATCTGTCAGTAAAGTTTAATTTGAACGGATTCATTTATCAAGGAATATAAACTCCAGATATTGTAAGACAGCTCCCTGAGAGTTGCTTCCTATGATTTCGTGCGCAGAATCTTTTACTTCCGGCAGGGCATTTTCCACGGCAATAGCCCGACCGGCGATCCGAAACATGTCCAAATCATTCAAATAATCCCCGAACACAACAATACGTTCCAGAGGAACCCCCATTTTTTTGGCAAGAACTTCTATCATATTTCCTTTGCTGGCCTCCTGGTGGAAGGATTGGAGCCAGTAGTACCCTTTCATGGATACGTCTTCAGCAAAATATAAATTAAGATGATCAAAGTGATTTTCTTGCAGGGATTGGTAGATGGGTTTGAGCCGGTCGCAAGTGTCGATCAATAGAAATCCGGAAATTTTTTCGTCCTCTTGAAATTGAAAATGATCGACCTGGCATAGTCTGCCATCGCCCTCCAGGCTTTTAACATAGGCTTGGGAACCCGGGTTGGTTGCATTTTGATAATAAAGTTTATGCTCTTCCCCAAATGTGTAGATGAAGGGGTCAATGCCTTGGGGTAAGGCAAGTTTAAGCATATTTTCTACAACTTTTCTGTCAATGCAGTTAGCATATTCCAAAACCTGACCGCTGTTGAAATCTGCCAGATAAACCCCATTAAATAAAACTACTGGCAGGTTGAGGTTCAATCCATTTAAAATTGGATGCGCAGAATCGTAGTTTCGGGCCGTAGCGATGGTGAAGCGTAATCCCATGTCGATCAGCCGGTTGAGACGTTTTTTATAATTCTCAGGAAACGTTCCATCGGGTAATAACAGGGTGCCATCCAAATCAGAAATATATAAAAGGTCTTTATTCATCAGCAATTTTAAAATTTCAGGTTAATGCTCAACAGGATTTAGGAATTGAAGAATTAGAAGTCTTTGGATGTGAGAGCTTATTTGTAAGGAATCATCTGCAGAGTATACTAAAAGATAAGTGTTAGATTGATTAATTTGTGAAGAAGGGTTTTTATTTATGAGGGGTATTGATTTTTCTCGATATTTTCAAGCTTCGCTTTTGGGAATGTTTTTTGTTTTTAGTTTTTGTTCCAATGTTGAGGCTTTCGATTTTTCTGACTGGGATACTCTTGTCAAAAAATATGTTGCTCCTAAAACATTGGATGGGGTGCAGATAAATGCGGTTGATTATGTCAACTTGAAAAAGGATCCTGCTTTCTCTGGACTGGTATCCCGTCTCAAGGATTACCCGCTGGAGAGTCTGCGGTCCCGAGAATCCAAACTATCTTTCTGGATCAATGTCTATAATATTTTTGCGGCCAAAATGATTACTGATCATTATCCCGTTGAGAGTATCAAGGATGTGGGGAGTATATTTCAATCGGTTTGGAAACGGCCTGTGGGTAACGTGGGAGGCGAAGAACGCACTCTTAATGACATAGAACATGAAATCCTCAGAAAAATGGATGAACCTCGCATACATGTAGCTATTGTCTGCGCCTCGGTTAGTTGTCCTGATCTTCGTCCTGAATCCTATAGGGTTGAAAAGCTGAATGACCAGTTGGACGACCAAATGAAAAAGTTTTTGCTATCCCGAGAAAAGGGGATGAAACTGGATAAAAAGAAAAACAACGTTTATCTTTCATCCATATTCAAATGGTTTGCTGACGATTTTGAAAGTCGTGGGGGCGTATTAAAATTTATCAGTCAGTATGTGAGTGCGGAGGCAAGCAAAGCTATAAGCAATCCTCAAGTTAAAATTTCTTACTTGGGTTACAACTGGAAGATAAATGGCTACTAGGCGGGGCCAATTAGCAATAGATTGCCTGGTTAGCGAAGAGTTGGATCGGTAGTAAGATTCTGCCCGGTTCCCCCCCTGTCAAGGGGGGTAGAGGGTGGTTTATGAGTATCCTTTTTTCAAGAGGGTTGAGTGATTCTAAATATTTCGAACAACATTGGCGGGTTAAACGATCACTAATCCGCATGTTTGCGTAGAAATGTTGGAATATCAAAATTTGATGTCAGGCTTCCTGGGTCCAAATTTTCTTCCTTGATTGAGGAAGCCAGGGATTTTAAATGTTTGAACGATGTGTGTCCTGAATCTTCTTCAGAGATGGCCTCGCCCCCGACAACTTTTTTCAGCGCAGGTCTTTCTTGGGTTCTTATTGGTTGCTCTTCTTCAAAACCCGTAGCAATGACAGTTACCCGCATTTCACCTTCCATTTGTTTATC
>JABIXH010000313.1 GCA_018664975.1 Nitrospina sp.
CTTTGGTGCTGTTAGTCCATCTGCTGGGAGAGTGGATCATGGCATAACCATCAGCGTCTATTCCAACGGAGTTACAAACGGCTACTTTCATAGATTTCCTCTGCTAGGAGTGCGGTTGTTTTTGTTATAGGATCATTGGTGTTGACGGCATCCTATTTAGGCTCTTTTCCCGGAACCGGAAAAGGGTTCACCTTGAAGAAAGAGTCTAAAGCTCATAACGGTTGAAATCAATTAAAACTTTAACAATAAAGGGTTTACTGGGAAACTACGCGATTGATTTATTAGAGTTTATAAGGGGCGGAGCGGCATTTCCACGGGTGTCTGCTTTTAGGGATTCATCTTGACAAGAAAGAACTGGCTTGTAAAGATACCGCTCCGTTTTACATGTAAATGCAGATTGGTATTACCCCCCTCAGCAGGAGAGTTGAATGGACCACGAACCTACAGCAGAAGATGAACCCAAAGCAGGGTTTTTTGCCCGGCTGAAATCCGGATTGGCAAAGACTCGTTCGAATCTGGCAGGGGGTTTTGAAAATATTGTTCATGGCAAGGCAAAGGTTGGGCCAGAGTTGCTGGCAGAACTTGAAGAAAACCTTCTCATTGCTGATGTGGGTATGCAGACCACTTCTTTCATTCTGGAGGATTTAAAACGCGAAGTTTCTCAAAATCGAATCCGTGAAAACACGGAGGTGTTGGGCCAGCTGAAGCAACGCATGGTTCAAGTGTTGTCACAGAATCAGAAGCCTCTGGCATTTTCAGAACACCAGCCTTTTGTAGTTCTGGTTGTGGGAGTGAATGGTTCAGGTAAAACCACCACAATAGGAAAGTTGGCCCGGCATTGGAAACAGGAAGGTAAAAAGGTATTGCTGGCGGCAGGGGATACTTTTCGGGCGGCGGCTATTGATCAGTTACAGGCCTGGGCAGAAAGGTCTGACATTCCCTGTATTACCCATAAGAGCGGGGCGGATCCCTCGGCGGTTGCCTACGATGCGGTGCAGGCCGGGGTGGCCCGTGAGATGGATTTAATTATCATCGATACAGCAGGCCGGTTGCAGACCAACACGAACCTGATGGAAGAATTGAAAAAAATCAAGCGGGTGATCGGAAAAGTACTGCCAGGCGCTCCCCACGAAACCTTATTGGTTCTTGATGCGACCATCGGACAAAACAGCATTTCTCAGGCGCGACTCTTTAATGAAGCGCTTGAAGTCGATGGGCTGGTGATGACCAAACTGGATGGAACGGCAAAGGGTGGGGTCCTTTTCAATATATCGGGTGAGTTGAAACTCCCCATTCGATTTGTGGGGGTGGGTGAGAAGCCGGAAGATTTACAGGAGTTTAATCCAGAAAACTTTGTGGAGGCGTTAATCCTCGGTTAAGGCTTCTGGATAATCTTCCTCATATTGAGGTATTGAATTTTCCGGATTATTTTTTTCCAGGGCTACAAACTGTTGTTGCACGATATACCGGTGAATCAAATCTCTATCTTCATCTTTAATTCCTTCAAAATACCGAAACCTGAAAATATCACCGTTTACCTCATCTCCTTTTTTGATAGAAACCAAATAAACTTCTGATTTGATGATAACAGGCTCTTCCAAGGGCAAGGCAAATATGGCGGTAACGGGTTGGCCTCCATGAATCTGCTTGAGTCCTTTGATATGACAACCGAAGCCGCTGGCACTCATGTCCCGAATGGTTGTGCAATACACATGTTCATCCTGCATGGTAAGGCAAAGATCAAGAGGTTGCTGTGGGTCAACTTCAAGTCTATAAAAGTCTCTGCGATCAATATTAGGGTCGACAGAAATTTCTCTGGATTTTAAGCGAAAAAGATTTCTGAGCCAGCGCGCGATGGGCTGGTACGCCGATTCCTGTTTTGTGCTTAAGTCAAATTTGCTAACCATGAATCAACCTTTCTTTCAACAAATGCGAGGTCTCAAAAACTTGTTTTAATAAATGTCGGCATTTATGCAAAAGAGCTTTAGCTTTGAATTTTTAAGGAAGTATGTTTTGGTGGATAGAAGTTGGTTGGGGAAAGTGATAAGGAAAAGCGAGAAAAGGGAACTTGTAATGGGGTATGCCAAAATTTATGCTAATATTACGAAGCTCGGAATTAGGATTGCGGAAGATAAATATTGAAGCCAATTGAACTTTTTGGGGATGTTAACCAATGAAAACTGATAATGATGATCTTTCCGGGATGAAAATCCTTCTTGTTGACGATATCCCTTTAAATATTGAAATTCTTTTTCAAACTCTTAAGGCCAGGAACTATCAAATTTCCATGGCAAATAACGGAGCCAAAGCTTTAGAACTGGTCCCCAATTTACAGCCTGATTTGATTTTGCTGGATATCATGATGCCGGAGATGGATGGAATTGAAACCTGCAAAAGGCTTAAAGCTGATGAATCGACCCGGAATATTCCGGTCATTTTTATCACCGCCAAATCCGAAACTGAAGATATTGTAAAGGGGTTTCAGGTCGGTGGTGTGGACTATATTACCAAGCCCTTTCGTCTTGAAGAAGTGCTGGCCCGTGTGGAGACACATTTGAGATTGAGAAAGACATCGAGAATTAAAGATAACCTGATTTCTGAATTGAGGGACACGCAGGAAGTCTTGATGAACTCAGCTCGTTTGGATTTGTTAACCAGCCTCCTTAATCGACCGGGACTGGAAGATAAGCTGGTTCAGGAGCAGTCCAAAAGCCAAATTATGGGAAAAACATTCTCTATGATTTTGGCTGATATCGATCATATCGGTGAGATAAATAGTAAGTTCGGGATAAATACTGGAGATCAGGTAATCATTCGTACTGCGTCTATCCTGACCGAGAGTGTTGCAAACCATGAATGGGTGGGTCGATGGAGCAGTGAAGAGTTTTTGATTCTTCTTCCTGAAACTACGTTGGAGGAGGCCAAAATACAGGCTGAAAAAATTCGCTCCCTTATAGAGAAAGAAAGTTTGAATTTCAATCAGAACCAAATTTCTTTAACTCTAAGCATGGGAGTTAACCATTGTTTGCCAGATATGAAGTGGGATAAATGTATTGCCGAAGCTCAAGAGTGTATGCGTCAGGCAAAAGCACTGGGTCGAAATAGGTGGGTGGCTGTAGATAGGGTCTAGGCCAGTAAAATTGATCACAGAGTTTCTAACATTTTCTTATTTTCTTCCCAAGAGGTTCAAGTTTGTCTATCAGTGCTGACGACTTTCAAATAGTACAAAAATTTCTATTAGAAAAATCTGGAATTTTTCTTGCTCCTGGAAAAGAATATCTGGTCGAAGGACGACTGCAGTCTCTGGTTTATAGTGAGGGGTTTGACGATATACACGGGTTAGTGGTTGCGCTGAACAAGAACCTTGAAAGTGGTTTAGGTAAAAAAGTTATAGAAGCTTTGACCACCAATGAGACCTCATTCTTTCGTGACAAGCATCCCTTTGAAACCTTAAAGACGGCGATTATTCCGGAACTGCTAAAAAAAACACAGGCCAATAAAAAGATTCATATCTGGTCAGCGGCCTCTTCCAGTGGTCAGGAACCCTATTCGCTGGCCATGCTTTTAGCGGACTCTTTTTCATGGGTAACGGATTGGGATATTCGAATCGTGGCCAGTGATATTTCTGAAGAGATGTTGGAAAAATGTCGGTCCGGGTTGTACAGCCAGTTTGAAATATCACGAGGACTACCGGCACATTATCTTCCCCGGTTTTTTCAGAGAGTTGAGTCCAAATGGCAGATCAATTCAGAAATCAGGGAGCGTATTGATTTTTGCTACCTAAACCTCTATGAAGATTGGGTGGGCCTGCCACCTCTGGACATTATCTTCATGCGAAATGTTTTGATTTATTTTGATAAAGCGACTAAAAAAATGATCCTTGAAAAGGTGCTTAAGGTGTTAAAGCCGGGTGGGTACCTGTTTCTGGGTTCTGGGGAGAAACCTGAGGGACTGGAGGATCATTTTCAGACAACGGACTTTTCCACATCAGCCTGTTTCAAACTTGTGCCTGCCTGAAAACCACCCCTCGGCGTGGGGCCAATGCTCATGCAAAATAAATCCCTTGCGTATCGTACTAGCCCCGTTGCCGGTTTTCAGTCGCTACCTAAAGGTTCATCTGGAGAACAGTTTTAGGAGCTTTAGTTTTTAATGGTTGAGTACATCATTCTTCGTTGACATTGCGATTGCCGCGGCTTCCTGAATCATATCATTCGGAACATTTAATTCTCGTAATGTGCTACCCAGGTGTTGCATAACTTTGTTGAAATGAGATTCTTTCAGCCCCTTTTCCACAAGGTGCTGATGGGCTTCTCGCATACTTTTTCCTGAATAGTTTTGCGCACCACCAAAAGCATAGGTTAAGAATACTTTCATCTTTCCCTTTTGACGATTCATATCGACCCCATCAAAGAAGGGCTTTAAATTATTGTCATTCATAACCTTGTCATAAAACACACCCACAGCCGCATCCACGGCCCCTTTTCCTCCTATTCGATCAAAGAGTGGCTCTTTGTGAGTCGCTTTGTTCCCTGATTTTTCTTCATATTCTCGGACCAGGTTTTGCATGGTCATGGACATATTTGAGAGTTCCTTGGAGGCGAGGCCCGTGTCATCGGCGCCCTGTTTGGTGCTCCCTGCCGCATTTGCTACTTCCGCAGTATTTTCGGCGATCTGGATGCTTCCTGTTGCCGCTTCCTGAACATTTCGACTCATCTCATTAGTGGTCGCTGTTTGTTCTTCCACCATACTGGCGATACTGGTGGCGATATCATTGATCCGGCTGACAACCTGAGTAATGTCTGCAATGGAATCGACCGCTTCTCCGGTATCTGTTTGGATAGCCTGAATCTTGGTGCTAATGTCCTCGGTCGCCTTGGCGGTCTGGTTTGCCAGTTCCTTGACCTCGTTGGCGACTACGGCGAATCCTTTACCGGCTTCTCCAGCACGCGCCGCTTCGATAGTTGCATTTAGGGCGAGCAGGTTGGTTTGCTCGGCAATGGAGGTGATTACCTTGATAACATCCCCGATTTCCTGACTGCTGTCTCCCAGTTTACTGACGATTTGGTTGGCTTTTTTGGCACCCTCAACGGCATCGGCAGTGACCTTCGCGGCTTCACTTGAATTGTTGGCAATTTCCTTGATGCTGGCACTCATTTCTTCGGTGCCCGTGGCAACGGTTTGAACGTTTTGACTGATTACATTTGCCGCCTCAGAAACCTGATTAGCCTTGTCTGCAGTATCTTGAGAATTTTTGCCCATTTCAGCACTGACCGCCGAAAGTTCTTCTGATGAGGCTCCAAGGGTCTGCACTACCTCGGTGATTTGCATCATAACTGAGCGCATGTCCTCTGTTTGTTCGTGCTCTCTTTTTTCCATGGCAAGTTTTTCGGTGATGACGCTCCAACTTACCATTGGACCCAAATAGTTTTGGTTGACATCATAAATGGCACTGACCAAAAGGTCCAGAATCTCCGGTCCGACTTGGATCTGTGCTGTATGGGGAAGATTTTTCGGGTCGGAAAGAATATTACGCTGGTGGCTCGGATTTTTATGAAGGATGTCGATACATTGTCCCGGCATTTGATCTGCTCTGACAGGAAGGTACTGCTCAATTGTTTTCAGAGTTTTGAGCGATTCCGGATTTAGGTAGGTTATGTTGAAGTTCTCCAGGTCGGCCATCATTACATTGATGGGCATATTTTCCATCATCGATTTAATGCGGCTAATTTCCTGCCGGTCTGCCAGTTTTTTGGTGATCACATCCCATGTGAGCATGGTTCCCATACGCTCATTATCGTGGTCATAAATAGCTACGGCCAAAAGGTCCAGGATTTCAGGTCCAACCTGAATCTCCGTATCAACGGGTAAATTACTGGCATCAGACAAGATCCTTCGCTGGTGAGCGGGGTCTTTGTGAAAAATATCGATGCTTTTCCCCAATATATTATCCGCTTTTACGGGAAGGTATTGCTCAATGGTCTTGAGAGTTTTTATTGAAGCCGGGTTGATAAAGGTGACGTTGAAATCCATGTCTGCGAACATGACATTGCTTCTCGAGTATTCCAGCATTGACATGGCTTGGGCCATGGCCGACTCGGTCTTCTTTTTTTCTGTCACATCTTCCCAGTTCACCACATAGCCAATTACCTGCCCCGATGCACCGTAGATGGCATTGATGGTGGTTGAAAGAGTGCCTTCCCAAAAGTGAATTCTGCAATATGTGGCAGGTTTGCGGGATTTTTCAAAATATTCTCGATCCGTCTGGGGTCCCTGTGAAACCGGTGGATAGAGCCTCCGATCATTTCATCGACCGTAAGGCTAAAAATTTCTTTAATATCCCCTTCAAGTTTTCGCAGGGTTTCAATGGATTTATTGTTGGCGTGCACGAGAGTGAATTTGGTATCGGCAAATAACAGGTTAGCCTGGGCGGAATTCATGCACGCCAGTAAATTGGCTGAACCCTTCATCAAGGAAGAACCATTGCTATCGCCAAACAGCTTGGAGAAAAAACCCTCGGACTGACTTACACTGCCGGAAATATTTTGATAACTCATTTACTTCTCCCCCTTGAAATGTCAAATGTTGATGTAACTAAAACTTTTATTTATGGTCGAAAAATTGATTTACATTTCTAACTCACATGGTTTGTTATGCTAACCATGAATTGTCTCAAATTAACCAAACTAAAATGTCAGTTTGATTAATTATTGGTATTGGGAAAGGCAAATAACTATTCTATAATTTTTAGCAGCAATAATTTAATTCTAGAGCTAATGAAGGTTTTTGAAAAGGCAAAATTTTTCGACCCGGCGTACAATTATTTTTACGGGTTATTTCCGACTTTGGGGTGGAGCTTTTACGCAGAAGGGTTTTTTTTGACGAGCAGGATTTTTCCTAGCTTAGTAGGAGAGAGCTTTTTGGTAGGTGATTTTGGGGAAACATTCAAGCGTTGAAATGGGACTGCAGTTGTAAACCTCGACATCAGTGGATGCCATGATCTCAGTGCTGTAATTCAGCATCTTGATCATTTTGGGGAACTCAGTCTTTTCATGGTTTACGGTTTGCGGGTCCTGACCAAAGAAATGGGTTTTGGGTCCTTCATGTTTTAAGTCCAGACCGAGAAAAAATATTTTTTTAAAACCCATATACACGGCTACTTGCAAGGCGAAATAAGAAATCGTATAGCCTGAATATATCCCTATTTCCAGATCGAAACTAAAGCCCTCTCCCCCCAGCAATTTTAAAGGCACCCCCAGCGGTCTGCCTTCGAGAGTAAATAATTGCCGAACTTTTTCATAGTCACCCTGGTAGAGATCAAAGAGGCGGTAATCAAATACACATTGATAATAAGGGGCGGGAAAAACCTGGGTAGACCGATTCAGCCCCATTACGATTTTGTTTTTCAATAGAGAAAGATCCAAGTCTGCCAGGGAGGGGCCTGAGGAGAGGATGAAAATATTTTTACCAAAATGCAGGTTTTTATAGTCAGAGATCTGTTGCATAATTTTAATTAAACGAATCCTTGTCATACATGACATATTTAATCTTGCGGCGATTGTAAGTATAGACCCCATGCACCCTATTGTTATTCCCAACAATAAAGCTGGGATAGGAAATTTCTAATGCGATTTCGTCCAAATGTTGGACATTTTCCCACTTCTTCCCCCCATCCAGGCTACATGATGCGCTCAGGGGCCATCGTTGGTGTTCTTCAGTATGGTTGTAAACGACTACCAGATTATTGTTTGAGGAAAAGGCTGATATTCCTGATAGAGGGTTGGGGAGAGGGGTCATTTTAGGATGAGACCATGTTGTGCCCTGATCTGTTGAATGGCTGATGCTTATTTTTCTGGGATCTGTGGAGGGCCTGAAAAACAGGGTCAATCTGCCACTATCTTCTTTAACGAGGGTAGACTGAATAATATCTGGAACTTCAAAGCTATAACCTGCCTGCCATTTTGAATAAGGTGGGTCGCTGATAAGCATGATGGATTGCCGGGCTTGTTCATCATAAGCCGGTAATAAATAGGAACCCGATTTCAGCAAAACCGGAGGATGTCGGATCATCATACCTGGCTTTTGCCAAAGTTGAACAGGTTGAGACCAGGTTTTTCCATCATCATCCGACCAGACTCCTTGCAAGTAGGCATCGTTCCAATAGTGTCCTTTCAGGACAACATAAAGCAGATGAATGCGCCCGCTGGGATCCTGAAAAAGCACCGGGTTTCCGGCGGAATATTTTCCTGTACTCAGAATAGTCTCGCCATGATACCAATTATTTTCCTTTGGGTATTTTTTTGCAAGGGCAAGGGTGGCACCAACATGTTCCTCTTCTGGATACACATACCAGACAACTAGAAGAGTTCCCGATTGGGTTTCCAATATGGAAGGACAATGGCAAAACAGGCCTTTATCTAGCGGGTTGTGTAGAAAGTCAGCTTCTATCAGGGAGGCCATTATTTATAAGGCGGAAATATGTTTGGGAAATTCCTTTATTGTAAAAGGAACAGCAGTGATTTACGACAATAAAAATTTCAGGGTATTTGGAACTTGCAGGTTGAATTTTCCAGTTGGAAGGGAAAAATGGAGGCGCCGGGCGGACTCGAACCGCCGATAGAGATTTTGCAGACCTCTGCCTTACCACTTGGCGACGGCGCCCTGC
>JABIXH010000166.1 GCA_018664975.1 Nitrospina sp.
GTGGCAATTTTCATTAGTGGTCATGCTCGTTGTTGGTGCGTTTTGTGCAGCGCTTCTTTCTTCTTCTCGAATACAGGAAGCCGTTCCGGATCTTTGGAAATGGCGGTTTGGTTCTTCTAAGAGGCTTCGTTTCGCTGGGGCCTTTTTGGCAGGGATCGTTGTGATTTTCGGAGCACGTCTGGCTGGAGGTTGCACCTCAGGTCATGGGATTTCAGGTGGCCTGCAGTTAGCTGTCTCGTCCTGGATATTTTTTCTCTGTTTGTTCGCTTCGGGAATAGTTACGGCTTGGCTACTATATGGCAAGGAGGGCAAAGATCATGTTTGAGAATTTTTTTGCAGATCCGACTACCATTTTGATGGGAGGAGTCACTGGATTTATATTTGGCTTTTTACTGCAAAAAGGTGGGGTGACCCGCTACAGCGTGATTGTTGGCCAATTCCTGTTCAAAGATTTTACAGTTCTCAAAATAATGTTGACGGCGATAGTCGTGGGTAGTGTTGGCATATATGGCATGCTGGCTTTGGGGTTCGACATCGGTCTGCATATCAAGGCCACGGCCCTTCTTGGAAACGCTTTAGGCGGACTGATTTTTGGCGCGGGCATGGCTGTTTTGGGTTATTGCCCTGGCACCGCAGTAGCCGCCATAGGTGAAGGTTCCAGACATGCGGTCCCAGGAGTTTTGGGAATGATTGTGGGTGCAGGTTTATATGCGGAAGTTTATCCCTGGATAAAGGCAAATATTCTGAATATTGGAAACTTAGGAAAAGCAACTTTACCATCCATGACAGGTTGGTCTGCATGGTGGTTTATTTTGGCATTATTTGTACTAGCTATGGGTATTTTTAACCTGATAGCACGTCTGGAGCAGAAAAAAATTTAATTATGTTTTGGACGTTAAACTTGAAAGACCAAATTTTAATTCTATTTAATTTTAATTAGGAGGTAGTAATGAAACGTACAATTAAAACAATTTTAATGATGAGTATCATGAGCCTGGTGGGTTTAGGTTTTCTGACCACCCCGGCTATGAGTGCCGGTAATGGGCCAGCAGACGGGTATACCATTCATGTTCAGGCCCCACATATGATGGCCGATGGCACTGTGGGTGGACCCTACCACCATTACTGCAAAGGGATTCAAGGGGGAGAAATTCTACAATGCCTTCTCTTTCCCACTACTGCTCCAGATGCCAAGCTGGTGGCTGTAGAATATTTTATTGCCAAGGATCTCGCTAGAAAAAATGTGCCATTGATTCAGTGGAACCGGGCATTCCATGATCATCAGGTCGAGATTGATACGGGCCGAGTGGTAATCCTTGATATTGAAGATCCAAAAGAAGTGAAAGCTCTCGCGGAAGCCGCCGGGAAAACCGATGGTGTGATTTTTCATCTCTGGGGAAAAGGTCAAGTGGTACCAGATGGAACTGTGACAACACCGACTTCTGTGGGTCACGTTTTCCGAACCAAATAAGCGATCAGGATACAGGGGGGACGTTGATACGTTCTCCCTGTGTTCAACAATATATTAATTCATCGAGAGTAGAGCTATGATTGGGAATAAAAGGAGGCTCTGGGTCTTTTTTGCGCTTTGTCTGGGGTTCTGGCCTGGATGGGTTGAAGCCGCTGATCCTGAAGTATTGAAACCCCGTGTACCAACCGACCAAATTGAAGAAGCGAAATCCTGGGTTAATCCATATCCTGCCACTCCAGAAAACATTGAAAAAGGCAAAGCCCTTTTTCTTGGCAAGGCATTTTGTGTTACCTGTCATGGAAAGGATGGTAGAGGCTATACTGATATCCCGGGGCTGGTAGGAAAACTGCCGCGAAATTTTACCGACAAGTCCTGGCAAGCGGCGCGTGTCGATGGTGAACTGCTGTGGATATTGAAAAATGGCAGTAAGGGAACTGCAATGGCTCCATTCATTCCTCTGGTCTTAACCGAGGAGGAAGCCTGGCATGTGATTTTATATGTTCGATCATTTGGTAAATAAGGGATTCCATTATGAAAAATTTTAATTTTTTTAAGCCTTTTTTAATTTTAATTTTTATTGCCCTGGGGGCATTGTGGGTATTCATTGGGCAAGGTATGGCCAATGAAAATTTTGTTGAATCAGGTAGTAAGCTATTAATGAAACCTGAAAATCAGGCATCTATTGTTTTAGCTCACATGGATTGTGACAAAGGTGGCAGGGGTCATCGTGAGGGTTGTATGGGAAAAGGGATGGGACATCAGGGAGGTATGAGACATCAAGGAGGCAGGGGACATGGTATGAGGCATGGAATGGGGAGTGGTCCGGGATTGGATGGGGAAGCCCAATGCCCGCAAACGCGAACTACATCAAAAGCTCCTGAGCCTCTTTATAGCAAAACCAATCCGCTTGCAAATACTTCGGATATTGTCGAAAAGGGAAGATTACTTTTTCAATTGGATGCGCAACCGAGCTGTACATTATGTCATGGGTCGGGCAACGGGTTAGGTATGATGAGTGGAGGCTTGAATCCACCTCCAAGAAATTTCACCTGTAAAGAGACAATGGATAATATTCCAGACGGGCAGTTGTTCTGGATTATAAAAAACGGTTCTGTAGGAACTGGAATGCCTGCTTTTACAGATTTGAATGATGTGCAAGTCTGGCAACTGATCCATTACATCCGTCAGTTCCATGAATAAAATCTATGGGCCAGAATTAATTTTAATTTAATGGGGTGAAAAATTACACGGTAAGGTTTTGGTTGAATGGGAAGAGGAGTATGAAGGGTAGAATCTTGTCCCGATTTTTGATAAAAATGAGTCTAAACCATGCGAATCATTCATTTAATCATAATTGGGGCCTTTGTTCTCCATCTCATAGGAGTGAGTTGGGTGAGTGCGTTTCACCTGGATATCTATGAACCGAGAGTTCCTCCAAAGCTTTTGGAAGCGCTTCAGGATATGGACAACCCTTATCCTCCGAGCCTTGAAAGGATTGAGTCCGGGCGAGAAATTTATTTCGGCAAAGGTTTGTGTGTCACCTGCCATAACCACAACGGCAAGGGAGTGAAACTTCCTGGTCATACACCGAGAGATTTCACTGATCCAAAATGGCAGGAGATTCGTACGGATGGAGAGATGATGTGGGTCTTAAGAAACGGAAGCCCCGGAACACAGATGCCGGTTCGGGTAGGAAAAGTTATTAGTGAAGAAGAAGGTTGGAATGTGATCCATTTTATCCGTACTTTTTCTCAAGCCGATTAATCTGGGTGAAACTTTACAGGTAACAAAACTATGAAGCAGGGTCTAGGCAGGAATCGAAAATACATTGTAGGTATGGTCTTGGGAATGTTGTTATTCGGGATGATTGCCGAGGTCTGGGCCGGGCCGCCTTTAGGGCATGGGCGTCGGCACCATTTGCGCCACCATCAAGGGCACCATGGGCAGGGTTTTGCGGGGGAGGGATTTTGTCCGCAGTTGCGAACCACAGCTCAGGCTCCTGATGATATCGGTAATCAGGCCAACCCTTTGGAGGCGAGTCAGGAAGTTCTTTATTCCGGGGAATCCTTGTTTCAGGTAGATGTGCAACCCGCTGCCTGCAAAATCTGTCATGGGGTGAATGGGAATGGGTTGGGCATAATGGCACAGGGACTGAATCCTTCTCCGCGAAATTTCAACTGCAAGGAAACGATGAAAGAAATTTCCGATGGTCAGATGTTCTGGATCATCCGCAATGGTTCACCGGGAACAGGTATGCCTGCTTTTAAGAATCTCAAGGATCGGGAAATCTGGCAGATCGTTCATTATTTACGCAAGTTCTCTCAACCTCGGCGCAGGTGAAATGATGATCCGGGTTTTGATCCTGGTGTGCTTGATATTTTTGGTTAACGATATGAAGGAGGTTTTAGCAGGTTCTGCTCCACCCTTATTTTCAGAAGTCAAAGGTGTGGAAGGGTTGTTTCAAATACAGCGGGTTTCGGGGATTTGTCCACAAAACCGCAAAACAAGAAAAGCCCCGAGCAGGTATTTGAACAAGAAGAACCCAATTCCATCCACTCCTGAAAATATTGCCAGAGGAGAAAAACTTTTTAATCAGGATGCTAAACCGACGGCTTGTAAACTTTGCCATGGAGCGAAGGGGAATGGAAATGGCAGTCTTGCCAGAAGGATGGACCCTCCGCCACGGAATTTTACCTGCGCTGAGGTAATGAAAGATTTACCAGCCGGTCAGTTATTCTGGATTATTCAAAACGGGTCTCGTGGCACCGCCATGCCGCCTCATAAATCGACATTGAAACCTGAGGAAATCTGGCAACTGGTTTGGTTTATAAAAAGGTTTCTTAGGGTATGAAGATTGTTAACATTTTTAATGTTAGAGGAGAAAAGTTATGTGGCAATTATCGGTCAAGGGTTTCGCAGTTTTATTGTTTGTTTTGTTTTCAGTTCCTTCAGGATTGTGGGCTGGGGATGACGGGTTCGCTGAAAAAATAATCAACAGTCAATGCAAAAACTGTCACCGGTTTGAGGGTAAGCCGATATCCAAATTTAAATTGAAAGCCCCCGACTTAATGTGGAGCGGTGTGAAATACCAACGACCCTGGTTGATCCGCTGGCTGATAGGCCAGGAGGATAACCTCTATCCCAACAGTTACCGCTGGGACAAATCCAGTTTCTCTCCCAAACATATGATATCGACCCGCGAAGAAGCCACTGCTATTGCGGACTATATGGAAAAGAAGTACCGCGACTCACGGATAAAGAAGAGCTTTGTCGATATGTCAACCTTTACCGAAATGGAGGCCAGCTTGGGGGCAGATATTTTTCGGCAATATTCCTGCTTCGGTTGTCATCAAATCAAGGATGATGAGGGAAAGAAAATTGGAGGCCCGATCAGCGTCGATCTCTTTGATGCGGGCAATCGCTATACGCTGGATTGGTGGAGCCGGTTTGCAGAAAACCCGCAGGATTTTACCCCGCATAGCGGTGAATACCTTGCTGACATCAGCCCTCGCAAGGCACGCCATATTATTGGGTATCTCATGACTCTGGGTGTGAAGGATTTTAAATTTTATGAGCCTTGGAATTCAACGTCATTTAAAAATGCCGATGCAAAACGCGGAGCACAGGTCTACAAAGAATATTGTGTTCAGTGTCATGGGCCTCAGGGTAAGGGCGATGGACCCGGAGCAAAAGGACTTGACCCGAAACCAGCGGTGCACGCAGATTTACCACTATCCGACTATCCGGAGGATTATTTGTATAACCTGATTTTTTTTGGAGGAAAGAGTGTCGGCAAATCTCCCAATATGCCGGACTGGGGTGTGACATTGTCTGAGCAAAGCCTTGCCGATGTCATTGCTTATGTCCGCTCCACCTTTAAAGGCGAATAAGGGATTAAGGCTTTGTGTCCTGAAGAGGACACAAAGCCTGGTTTCTGTTGGCTCCCAGCTGATCTTCTTTCTTTAATTACAAAAGTTTGTATCCGGATTTCTACTCTGAAATTCGGATCTTAAAATTTTTTAATTTTACAAACTATGGCAGGATCGTATTTGAGGAATTATATTCCCTAAAGTTAGTGGTTAAGTTCACTATTTGTGGAAAAGCAAGTTTGCGGATTATTTCCAAGTAGTGAACTTTGTTCCCAATCCCTGAGTAGGAGGTTGTCATGTCCATAATAGATAACGCATCCAGCACCAAAGGAAAAATCCTGATCATTGATGATGAATCGGAGGTAAGAGAAGTATTAAGGATTCATTTGGAATCGGCCAATTACAATGTGATTGAGGCTGTCGATGGTGAAGAAGGAGTCAACATGATGAAGTCGGGTTCCAACCTGCTACAAGTTGGGATGATTATTTGTGATATTAGGATGCCGAAGGTCAATGGCATTGAGGCGATTGATTATTTAAAGCAAAACGCTCCTTCCATTCCGATTGTAGTGGTCACTGGTTACCCGGATTCAGATTTGGCAGTTTCTTTGTTAAAGAAGGGTGTGAAGGATTATATGGTCAAGCCTATTGAAAAAGCGAGGTTGTTAGAAAAAGTTGCTGAAGTGCTGGCGGCCCCCCAAGATTTTGATTATGTTTGAACTGCGCACTCATAAAAGGGAGTCCATTAAATGGATACCGCGCAGTTCCTTTTTTTCAGAAGAAGCTCCGAGGATAATGAAACACGAAAAGGCATAAGGACCGGATTAAAAAATAAACTGATCTGGACCATGCTTGGGGTTGGGGCCTTACCCTTGATGCTGGCTATGATTCTTTCCTATTTGCAGGGAACAAAATCCCTTCAGGGAGTGATCGGAGCCAGCTTCAAGGTTCTGGCATATGAAACCTCTACCAAAATTGATTTGCTAATTGAGGGTGAGAACTCAAGAAATATCCGCCATGCGGCTCACCCGATAATCAGGTCCACCGTTCAGGGTTTTAATCAGTCTCTTCTCGCTCTTGACTCTGTGACGAGAGAACAAAATATTCAGGAGCAGACCCTAGGTTCTTCCCGGTCTCACCTGAAAGAAGAAGCCAGCCGAATACTTCAAAGTTTTCTGAAAAGAAAAACCCGGTCTGTCCTTGCCACCCAGGCATTGTATGTCACCGATATGTTCGGGGTTCTAAGGGCCAGCACCAATGACTTTCCTGAATTTCTCCATACTGGAAAACCCGATTGGGAAAAAACCATCGCCGGAGGTAAAGATTTTGTTTACATAGGGCCGGTTACTTTTAATGAAAAGACCCAGTCTTTTCTGATGACATTTGCCTTTCCCGTTCTGGATGAAAAATCAAAAACCATCGGGGTTCTCCATCACGTGTTTGATGCGAAGGAGTTTTTTTCTGGGTCCATTGAGCCCATTACTTTTGGTGAAACAGGCCATGTCATGCTGATTGATTCAAGTGGAATGGTTATTGATTGTCCTATATTGCCGACAGGATTTTTATTGCCCGATCCCGTTCTGGTAAAGAGCGTTACCGGAAATAATCCAGATTGGGTTAAAACTATGGGGAATGGTCATGGCGGCGAAGAGCTATCGCTTATCGGGTTTTCCCCTCTGGAAAAATCTAGCGAATGGATTACCCGATCAGAAGGGAGGCCGTGGTATACCTTTGCATGGCAGGCATCGGATGAACTGTTTGCCCCCATGCACAAACTTTTTTTATGGTTTTCCATGGCAGGGGCGGTTTCTATTTTGCTGATTGGGGGTATGGGTTCTTTGGCGGCGAAGAAAATAGTTCAGCCGATCCGCAGACTTCAGAAAGCCGCAGAACGTATAGGAAGGGGGGAAAAGGTTGATGCGTTGGAAATAAAAACCGGAGATGAGCTTGAGGCACTTGCCAATGAAGTGAATCAAATGAACGACTTGTTGCAAAAATCTTTTTCGGGTTTGGAAAGCCAGGTTCGCAAAAAAACAGAAGAGGTTCTGTATCTTAAGGAATATACTGACAGCATTCTAAAAAGTGTCCCTGATGCAGTAGTTATTTTTGATCCTGATTTGAAAATAGAGTATGTGAATGCGGAGTTTGAACATGTTGCCCGGCAAACTGCCGAAAAACTTCTCGGACATTCTTTATTAGACCTGGAACTTGAGTCTGCATCTACCTGGCATAAGGTGCAGGATGCGCTCCTTAATTTTTACAGTGAGGTGGTTCCTATAGGTTCTCGAAACCTGGGGAATCAGACTATACAATGTTATACCGCTCGGGACCCACTTGCCCCTAAGGATTCTCCATCCCTTCAAAGCATGAAACAAACCGTCAAGCTGGATGGAAAGATTTTTGCCTTTCAGATTTTTGATATTGTTATCCATGATCAAAGTGGTAAGCGACTGGGACTTCTTTTAAGGGATGTCACTGAGGATGTGGATTTGCATGACCAGCTGGCCATGGCAGAAAAACTTTCTGGTTTAGGCACGCTCACTGCGGGTATCGCCCACGAGTTAAACAACCCGCTGGTTTCTATAATGGGGTTTACGGAAGCCATTCTTGACGAAAAAGATCCGGGGAAAATTCATAAGTATGCTGAAAAAGTTTTTGACCGTTCCAAGCATATGGCCTCGATTATCCTCAATATGTCGGGTTATATGCGTTCGGCAATGTCGACGGAAGAAAAGGAGATAAACCTTAACGAGAAGATTGATGCGGCCATTGAAATTGCAATTCTTACCTCTTATAATAATGATATCAAGTTGGATAAAAATTTTTCTGAGGTTCCTCCGATCAAGGCAAAATCTGAGGAAATTCAACAAATTTTTATCAACTTGCTGACTAATGCTGTGCAGGCTATGGAAGGTAAAGGAGAACTGCGAATTTCAACCATAGGCGAAAATGGGAATGTTCGTGCGATAATCAGAGATACGGGGCCGGGCATTCCAAAAGAATACCTGTCGAAAATATATGATCCTTTTTTTACCACCAAGGAGCAGGGTAGAGGGACCGGACTGGGACTGAACATTGTTCATCAACTGGTGGTTAAATATGGCGGAAAGATTGATGTTTCATCCCAGGAAGGGGAAGGAACAACGTTCTCCCTGACTTTTCCAGCGAGCCAGATATGATAACTTGCATTTTTTGTTTGTCCTGATGAAGTATAATTCCTGAAAAGAAAACTCTTTGTTCTATATTCCCATCAAACGTAATTTTGAAAAAATTTAAAAAGAATTTTTATGAGGTATCGGGCTTAGTTATTTTTGCGGCAGTAGTGTGGATGACTCCGGCTTTTGCCGACCATGAACCGAAAAAAGCACAGTGCCCTCAAAAGCGGCAGACCCTAAAGGTTCCCAATGATTTTCTGAATTTGGTGAATCCTCTTCCTGTTACGGCCGAACGGATTGCGAAAGGGAAATTGATTTATCAATCTCAGTCTTCTCCACTCCAGTGCAAGCACTGCCATGGTGTAAAAGGAGATGGGGCTGGGCATATGGGGCTGGAGGCCAACCCTCCTGCGCGAAACTTCACTTGCTCTGCCACAATGAAAACTATTTCAGACGGGCAGATGTTCTGGGTCATCAGAAATGGTGTGCCCGGTACCGCTATGCCTGCTTATCCTGATTTGGCAGATTGGAAAATCTGGGTATTGATCCATTATGTGAAACAGTTTGGGCAATGAGGATGGGTTGTAACGTCTTAGTGAATCGTTAGTTTTTTGTATTTGGA
>JABIXH010000244.1 GCA_018664975.1 Nitrospina sp.
AATTGGACGGTTAGAGGGGGAACTCATAAATTTGCACTCCGATTTCAGCTAGACGATTTTCAATATAAAATCATCAGTTTGTCAACCCTTCTCACCGCCAATAGTAGCATAGAGTTAGCCAGAACCCAACTAATTTAGCTTGATTTTATAGATTCTGACCTAATGCCAGAACTCAGCCTATTAATTTTTTTGGTTTTATTGTGGGTAATTTATATAACTATTTGTTTTTTTGAGGTTTTTTTTCTTTGGGCGTGAGAAGTGAAAAAAATGTTTAATAAATATTCAATTTTGAAGAAAGGGAAAATGGAAAAATTATATAAGGTAGGTATACTATTTACAGTGATGCCTGATTTTAAATTAAAAAAAGGATTTTAGAAATGGTAGAAGAACCCATAGCCCAATTTTGGTCGCACGGTAAAGACTTACAGGAAGAAGCAAAATTTAAGTCTGCTTTGAATCAATTGCTAAAAGAATTTCGAAGGACTCTGGACGACTCCAGTCCTTTGGCAAAATCAATCGACAATAACGATCCCTCCAGGACTCAGGCTATCATTGCGGACCAGGAAAACTACCCTCAATTAGCTGAAATCTTATTTCTGGACACTTTGGAGGGGAATAAACGCCAGTCTGAAAGACGAAAGGCTCTGGGGCGTAGGCAGGAAGGTCGGAGAAAAAATTCATTAAATATTAGTCAGGACAAACGCCAAGCCCCACGGCGCTCAAATATGAGAAGAGACTCCATAAATGAAAAAAGGGCAAATCCAAAGCCATAAGTTGGCTTATCCCTTCCTTGTTTTATAAATGATTTCCTCCTAGAAGTACCTAAAGAAAAAACCTATGCAATCCAGAATAAATTTGCAGAAAGTCAGCCTGTTTTTGATGGCGGGGATTTTCCTGGCAGGGGTTATTTTTGTCCGGATCAGGCTTTTAGGGCTCCCCCTTGAGCGCGATGAAGGGGAATATGCGTATATGGCCAAACAGTTACTTCAAGGTGTTTTGCCTTACAACGAATCCCAGAGCATGAAGTTTCCCGGTATCTTTTTTGCGTATGCCGGAGTCCTGGCAATTTTTGGAGAAAGCCCTGTCGCCATACACTTGGCCTTGCTCTGTATCAACTTGGGGACGGCATTTCTTCTTTTCTTGCTGGGTCGTAATTTAATGAGCCTGTCAGTGGGAATTATGGCCGGAGTTAGCTTTTCTGTTTTAACTTTGAGTCCTACTCTTCAGGGTGTTTGGGCTAATTCAGAGCACTTTGTTTTGCTACCTGCTGTAGGCGGAATGTTGCTACTTTGGGTAGGGCAGGATAAACCCGCAAGGTTCCTTTTCAGCGGATTTTTATTGGGTTGTGCCCTGCTGATAAAACAGCATGCTATATTTTTTTTCCTGTTCGGAGTGTTTTATTTGCTTTTCAGGCACATCAACAAATCTAAACCGCTCCATAAACCTTTTGTGACGATAAGTTTGTTTGTGGCAGGAGGTTTGACCCCAATTATTTTATCGGCGCTTATTTATGGGGTTTCCGGAAATTTTTCTGAATTCTGGTTCAGCACCATTCAATATGCCTCTGAATACGTTTCCATGAATTCTCCAAGTGAGGGCTTTGAAAACTTTAAATATAATTTCGCCCCAGTTTTAGAGTCCAATTTCCCAATTCTGTGGCTATCTTTAATAGGGATGGCATCGGTAGCTTGGAAAAAAAAATGTAAGGATGAGTATTTATTTATGTTTGGGTTCTTTGTGTGCTCATTTTTAGCGATCACTCCGGGTCTCTATTTCAGGCCACATTATTTTTTGTTATGGATGCCAGTTCTCTCTCTTTTTGTCGGAGTGGGAATTGAAAGTTTGGTTAGCAGGCTTCCCTCTTACAAGCTCTTAATATCCGTAGGAATCTTGACTCTTTCCTTGGGGTTGCCTTTTTTTCTACAGAAAAATTTTTTCTTTACTCTGCCGGTTTTCGAAGCGACACGTATGGTATACGGATTGAACCCGTTTTCGGCATCTCTTGAAATCTCGAAATACATTCGAGATTATTCTCAAAAAGATGACAGGATTGCTGTTTTTGGGTCGGAGCCGCAGATCTATTTTTATTCACAAAGAAGATCGGCGACACGGTTCATTTATATGTACCCTTTGATGGAAAAACATGTTTATGCCCGCCCAATGCAGAGAAAAATGATTAAAGAGATTGAGGGAGCCAAGCCAGAATTCGTGGTGGTTGTGAAGCTTGCTGGTTCCTGGGTATCCTCCCGTCCGGATTTTTCCCCCATGTTGAAGGACTGGGCTGAGGAATATTTGATCAAAGAATATGAAATCACTGGAGTGGTCGATATCCTTTCCCATGAGAGGACTATATTTAAGTGGGGGGATCAGGCGAGGGAATATCGACCTCGGTCTGGATACCATCTTCTTGTCCATAAAAGACGGACATGATCTGAACATAGGATGAAGGCGGAAAATTAATGCGACTTTCTATCAGTCTATTTCTGGTGGCCCTGGTAACTTTTCTAGGTTGCTGGCTAGTGGTCGATCAACGTAACCACTCCAAAGCTATTGCTTACAACCAGCGTGGAAACGCCCTCAGTGAGCTGAAGAGGTACGATGAAGCGATTGAGAATTATCAGGAGGCGATAAAGATTAAAGCCAATTTTGCCAAAGCCTACAATAACCTGGCCAACGCGATAGGAAAAACGGGAAAGTTGAAAGAGTCTATCACATATTATAATGAGGCAATTCGCCTCAAGAGCGACTATGCCGAAGCATATAGTAACCTGGGGATTGCGCTGAGAGAGTCAGGTCAAACTGAAGAGGCTATTAAAAAATTCCGAAAAGCCCTGCACATCAACCCTGATTTGTTTCGGGTACATGACAGCCTCGCAATTCTACTGGCTCAACGAGGAGATTTTTCGGGGGCTTTTTCTCATTACCATCAGGCCGTTAATCTTTACCCCGGGTTTGCAAAAGCTCATAACAATCTAGGAAGTGCCCTGGCTCAACAAAGTAAATTTGAAGAAGCCATGGTGCATTTTGAAAAGGCTATAAATATTGACCCCAACTATATCGATGCGAAAAAAAATCTGGAGCTTGCCCGTTTACTCTTCCTGGAGGCAACGCGAAATCGCTCATTAAGCCGATAGCTTATTGACGAGTGAAGAGATTTTTAACTGACGCATGAAGATAAATTAGGGAGCATCACTTGCAACTTAAAAGGGTTATGGAATTTTTGCAAGGTGTCGGCTCCGCCAGGTGGAATGAGTTTTAGATAAAGGCATTAACCTTATGCGAATTGCAGTCTGTCTATTTCTGGTGGCTATAACCTTTTTGTCCTACTGGCAGGTGGTGGACCATGGGTTTCTTAATTTTGATGACGCCCGCTATGTCACTGAGAATACGCATATCACAAAAGGGTTGACCCGCGAAGGGATGATCTGGGCTTTTACCCATTCTTACGCTTCGAACTGGCATCCGGTCACCTGGTTGTCGCATATGTTCGACTTTGAGTTTTATGGACTGGAACCTTCCGGTCATCATCTGACAAATCTCTTATTTCATATTACCAATGCTCTTTTATTGTTTGGGATTCTCCTGAAAATGACGGGAGCCGTTTGGCGAAGTGGACTCGTTGCCATCCTGTTTGCACTTCACCCTCTCAATATTGAATCCGTGGCGTGGATCGCGGAACGTAAAAATGTGCTCAGCACTTTTTTCTGGTTCCTCACCCTATGGGCCTATTTTGCTTTTGTAGAAAAGAAAAGTATCGGAAAGTATCTGTTAGTGGTTTTTTTCCTGGCTCTCGGTCTGATGTCGAAACCTATGCTGGTGACCTTGCCCTTTGTGCTTCTTTTGCTGGATTTCTGGCCTTTGAAACGGTGGGGTGACACGGCCATACATAAAGAAACTTTCGCTCGTCTAATTCTGGAGAAGATTCCACTTTTTATATTGGTAGCCATGGCAAGCGTCACCACGTACATGGTGCAAAAAGGTGGGGGTGCCGTAAGGTCCACCGAGTTCAGTTCTCTTTATTTTCGCATTGCCAATGCCCTGGTCTCCTATCTGGAATATTTAGAAAAACTGGTATGGCCTCAAGGGCTTTCGATCTTTTATCCTCACCCGGGCAATGCATTGCCATTTTGGAAAGCTTTGGTCGGCCTGGTGGTGTTGGTGGGTGTAACCATCTGGGCAGTGAGAAGAATTTGGCAAGCTCCTTATCTCGCGGTGGGCTGGTTTTGGTATCTGGGGACTCTGGTGCCGGTAATCGGAATTGTGCAGGTGGGCGAGCAGGCTATGGCTGATCGGTACATGTATATTCCAATGGTCGGAATTTTTATTGCAATAGTTTGGGGGCTGTCAGAGTCTATAAAAATTAACAAATATAAACTCCTGCCTATTTTAGTGGTAATCCCACTCCTTACTGCATTAACGTGGGCTCAATTGAGTCATTGGAAAAGTAGTGCCAGTCTTTTTAAACATGCCATTTCAGTAACAGAAAATAAGAGTCCCAGTTTCGTCATCGCCTACAACAATTTCGGGCATGCCCTGGCAAGTGAGCATCGATACGAAGAGGCCGTTGAACAATTTCAGCAAGCGATAAAAATCAATCCCTATTATTCCAAAGCCCATAATAATCTCGGGTACTCCCTCAGCGAATTGAAGAGGTTCGATGAAGCTATGGAGCATTACCAGCATGCAATAAATATTGAGACCAACTATGCAGAAGCCTATAACAATCTCGCGAATACATTAGGACAGACGGGAAAGTTAAAAGAGTCTGTTGCTTATTATAATGAGGCGATCCGTTTCAAGGGTGACTACGCCGAGGCCTATTTCAACTTGGGAGTTCTATTGAATCGATTGGGTAAGACTGAAGAGGCCATCATAAAGCTTGAGAAAGCTCTAGAGATTAAACCAGGTTTTATTTCAGCACATAACCATATTGGAAGCCTTTTGGGCCAGAGAGGAGATTTTGCGGGGGCAATAGCACATTACCGGCAGGCGATAAACTTTGATCCTGAATTCGCCAAAGCGCATAACAATCTGGGAAGCACCCTGGCCCAGCAGGGTAAGTTTGCCGAAGCCCTGGCGCATTTTGAAAGGGCCATAAATATTGATCCAGACTATATCGATGCGCAAAAAAACCTGAGGCTTGCCCGTTCACTTGTTGGCAAAAAGGTGGACGCCCAAATCACCCAGGAAATCAGATAAAAAAAGGACGATAAATTTTTAGTTTCCAAATAATCCTTTAACAGCATCGCCAACCGGGTTGTTTTCAACCAGGTCTTTGCTGTTTTCAAGCAGGTCTTTGGTTCCAGAGGTGCCTTTTTCCAGCATATCTTTGGCTCCGGAAACAACTGCTCCTACTGCCTCTTTAACTTGATCCAGGTTCAAGTGCTTGACTGCGCCATTAATATTTTTTTGCAGGGTTTCAACTACTTTGCTGGCAACTTCTCCTGGTGTCGCCCCGCCCTTACTTTTTCCAATATCTTTCAAAACGATATTCGGAAGGTCAACAGACATTGCCTTGCCTTGCAAGATTGCCGCGCTGACATTGGCTTTGCCATTAAGAATGGAAAATTTCTCTATGATCAGCTTTTTGCCGCTATCGCTATCATTACTGTCACCAGATTTTTTTGAGGAAGTGCTGGCACCCAGATAAGAATCCACATTTTTTTTGATCACATCAATATTGCTTCCGTTTGAGCTGTGCTCGTAGGTAATATTTGGCCGGGCAATAGTTATATCTTTGATAACTATAGTGTCTTCAGTTATAGTTTTGATGTCCAAAGTCATACTGATTTCATCAAATTCGACGGAACTTTTAGTTTTAAAGTTTGCCGGATTAGTCATTCTGAATCCGCGTAAAGTCCCTTTGCCATCAGTGGCTGAAATGTCTACATTTTTTAAAGTCACCTGAGTTTGCGTAATTTCTGAACCAAATTTTTCTACGGCACTCTTAATAATTGTTCCCAGCGATGAATATAGGAAAAATACCGAGATGGCTACTACAACCAGTAACCCAACGCCGATGCCAAGAAATTTTTTCATAGATGAATAACCTCAATTTATAGATGATGAAGCTGTCTTAAAGGACAATTTTTATTGCTTCAAGGGTTACTGGGTTTGATTTTAGATTTTGCCACCTTCGATTTCCGATTGCAATTAAGAAGGTAATAAAATAAGGACCCGCAATACATGGAATTTTTGGGGCAAGCCTTTTTCAGAAATAATAAAATCCAAATAATCTATGAAATCAGGTAGAACAAGAACCGTTATCGGCATAACATCAGAGCTTAAAAAATCACCATGAATAAAAAATCCATTAGCTTATGCATTGTACTTCTGGGAGTAGGTTTGCTTTATTTCCTATACCCTGGCGAACTACTAAACCTTGAGTGGCTAAAGAACAACCAGGGCATGTTAGAGGAATTTTATAAAGCAAATGGTATGACGGTGATGGTTGGTTTTGTTGCAGTGTTTCTGATAATAGGATTATTCCTGCTTCCCGGCGCAACACTGCTCAGTGTTTTTTCCGGGGCGGTGTTCGGCCTCCCTCTCGGCCCTCTGTTAGTGAGTCTGGGTTCGACAATGGGGGCTGTGCTGGCTTTTTTTGTGGCGCGATTTATTCTTAGGGACTGGGTGGAGGAAAGGTTTGGAGAAAGACTGAATCCTATCCATGAAGGTCTATGTGAAAACGGTATCAATTATATTTTGGTTTTAAGGTTGGTTCCACTGTTCCCTTTTTTCCTGGTCAACATTGCAATGGGGGTGAGTCCGGTTTCGTGGAAGGTCTTCATGGCAGGTACTCTGCTGGGGAAATTACCCGCCACCTGGATTTATGCCAATGCCGGGAGCAATCTGGCGAGCTTGCGATCCCTTGCTGATATTACCTCGCCGGGGGTGTTAGGTGCCTTGACCCTGCTTGGTCTTCTGGCATTAACACCCGTGATTTACAAGCAACTGCAAAAATCATAAACGGCGGGTGGATTGAGTCCTGCATGTCAGTATTCTATAATGGTGGGGAAGACGCTCACTTTCCATATTGGAATAAACAAATGTTTAATTCCCCCAAAACTCTCATGGTGACAATGGGTATTGTGTTGGCACTTGGACTTTATTATTTCGAAGTCAATAAGCTTTCTAAAGAATTTAAGGAGCCCAACCCGGCCTGCAGAAAAACAAGCATTATCCGGGTCAAACCGGGCATTATTGCTCGAACGGAAAAAGAGGGAGAGTTTGTCTACGTTACCAAAAAATGGGAACAGGTATTGCTGGGTCAGAAAGATGAAATTGGTTATTGGTTGGCCTTGTGCAAGTCCCCCAATGAGTACGTAGAAATCCGTCACGCAGAAACGGGTGAAACCATCAGCACCTATAAGATAGATATGCACTATCGTTTGACTCATGGCTTACCTATAAATCAATGAGGGTAAAAATAAACTTATTTAAAGGCAAACGTGATTAAAAAGATGAAACGATTAATTCAAATTTCCTTGATCCTGTTCCTCGCGGTAGGTTGTGCGAGTGAGTTTAATGATGGGATGGAAGCGTTCAAGCGCAAAGATTATAAGGTTGCGTTTGAGAAGTGGAAACCCTTAGCCGAAGAAGGGCACGATGATGCCCAGTACAAACTTGGGAAGCTGTATCGCGAGGGGCTGGGTGTCGCTCAAGACTATGTAAAAGCCTACAAGTGGTACTACATTGTGGCAAAAAAGGGATACGGGGGTGGTTATAAATATATGAAAATGATTAAAAGGGAAATTAACCCCGCTCAGGTCAACCGTGCAGAAAAACTGGCGAGGGAATGGATGGAGGCGTATGAGAAAAAATAGGCCATTGGTTGGCCTTTTGCAAGTCCCCTGATGAATAGGTAAAAATCTGCCACGCAGAAACGGGCGAAACAATCAGCACGTATAAGATCGGACTGCACAACCGATAGTTCCTTTACCCACTAATTTCCCATAGCTCTGTGCATCATACGCGTGCGTGCGTTTTCCTGCTCTTCATAAATTTCAGCTTGGGCCTTATGTTCTTGGGCCTGTCGACTCAAGCGCTGTTTCTTTGCAAGCCCAGGGGCGGGAGTGGTTTTTTTTGGGTTTTTATCCTCAGGTTCTTCGATTTTTTTCCGAGGTTGAGACTTCTTGTTGGTAAAGTGAGGCCGGTGTTGGGGGGGCATTTTGGTGATGTCATCGGTAAAATGCATGCGACCGCTTTCATCTCTCCATTTATAAACAACTCCCCATGCGGGAATGATCCATACAAAAAGCAGGAGTACCGTAAAAACCCATTTCAGTAGAGTCTGTCCACTTTTGAACATGGTGGTTGCCCCAGTGGTTGATGTGAGGTTTATTGATGCAATTTATTGTACATTAATCTTGGCTTTTACTTAGGATTAGATTTTTATAGCAAAAATCATCTAAACTCCAGAAAGGTCACGTTGCAATTTCACCTATATGTCAGAAATACTCAACTCCCTTCACTTCCTGCTTGAAACAAATGAAAAGTATGAGTCAATTTAATAAATTTCAATTAGCAATTGTATGTGGAATCTTATTTTCCTGGATTTTTTTCTTTGTATATAAAGCAGGGTACTCACCTGACGTTCCATATATAAAAAATGATGCTCATGCCCAATGGATTTTCCATCCAGACAAACTTTTTTTTGGACTGGAACAGTCAATAAAGGAATTTCCAGTAACCACACGGTTTCAAAAAGAATTGAGATTTATAAAAGGTATGGAACAACCAGTGCTTCATATTAAAGCCCATAAACAGGCAGTTTTATTTGTAAATAATATTGAGATTATAACCACCAAGCCCGACAATTGGAAAAAAGAAACTTCGATTAATTTGTTAGAACATCTTCAGGCTGGGCAAAATCAGATCAGCATTGAGGTGACAGCTTTTCCTGGCCGAGGAATGCTATACGCCTACATTAGTGGCTTACCATATCGCTGGGTTACAGATTCTTCTTGGTACTCAGAAATAGACGGCAGTGCACTTGCCAGACCAGTACTAGCGGATGACACGCGGAATGATTTTGATAATTTTTTTCAAACAACTACCTTCCAACATCTTAACTCTCTGGCTCCTTTAGTTATCCTTATTTTTTTTATTTGCTCAGTCATTTATATTCTGGCCCACTACAAATTGAAATCAAAATATCATTCTTCCCTACCAAAATTTTTGCTCCTGATTATTGGCTTATTATGGGTAATTCTTTTCTTTCAGAAGATGATTCATATACCTTTCAAGTATGGGTTTGATTCTCCTTTGCACCTTGAATATACAGACTATCTCCTGAGGCATGGAAGCTTGCCTATGGCATACGATGGTTGGGAATTGTACCATCCCCCCTCTTCTACGTTATCTCCGCTCTCACACGTTTTTTAGGGGAAGGGATTATTCCCCGGATAATTGTATCCGGATGGTTTGGATTACTTATTGTAGTTAATTGGTTGTCTTTTTTGATGTAAAACCTCATAGACTTGATTCCAACACTTTCCCAACTACCGCCATCACGTTCTTGAAATCACCTTTTAAGGCGTAGCTGTTTAGCTGTTTTTGGTCCCGCTTTACCAGGATCTCGATTGGTACGCAAAGATAGACTTCCTTGTAACGGGTAATATTTTTATGGTTCCATTTTCTTACAGTATGAAATATTATGATGGTTGCACAAACCACATCTATTCCCTGCATGCCTTACATATGGCATCAGCGTGTATAACGCATGGCTATATCCAGTCTATCTTTGGGAGTATAACTGGTGTCGTTTTCAAAAACGTCCCTCAGGTTGTTGCCATCCAGGAAACTAATATTAGACTTTTTGGTTTTTAATTTATGAGCAAGAAGCTTCCCATAGTTTTTTTTCCGGCCCCAGATAGCCCGGTTATCCAATAAACAACCTCCTGTGTCAATCTGTCCTATGAGCCATTTTTTTAGAGTCGCTTTACTACAATAACTCGTGACATTTCTATCTTGAATTTGCAACCGTGTTGGAGGATGATTTTTTGAGACCCTAGGCAACAAATATCAGCAGGTAGGTAGGTTTTTATGGTTTAAAAGGAATGTATTGAACCTGATTTTGTGATATTTAGAATGAGATACTATTAGGATAATTTTTAACATACTTGAAATTTTATAGTAAACTTGCACCGGCTAGCCAATTTTGTTTGATTAGAGAAGGGACAGAAGCCTTTTTCCTTATTTCTGTTGGACCAAGGGGCCTAGGTGGAGCGAATGGCAACATGCTCCAAATGAGTTAGTGAAGAAGTAAAAAGTAGTGTTTTTTTCTAATAGGATCTGGACTTATCTTGCTCTCTCTTTATGCGAGGGTTTTTAAATTCTGGCACCAAGGAACCCCCAAAACATCATCTAAATAAAACTCTCTATAAATTAAGACTTCTATAAAATATCCTCAAGTGGTCATCTGTACTAACTAAAACAAGCGCGGTGAAAATTGATTAAAAGAACGAAGCAGTTGGGAAAAGATTCTATCATATATGGGGTTGGCTCTGTCTTATCCCGTAGTATGAACTTGATTGCCCTTCCTATATTCACACGCCTATTTTCACCCGGTGAATATGCTTTCATTGACATGGTGAGCGTAATAAATGTTTTGTTATGCTCCGTCATAAATTTGGGTTTTGATTTGGGCCAAGGCGTTTACTTTTTTGAGGAGAAGAAAAAAGGTATCTCTGCCCAAAAAGAACTCGTTGCCAGCATTTTTCGGATTAGAGTAATTTGGGGAATCGTGGTGGTGATTTTTTGTACCCTCTGTTTTCCGGTTTTCAATAGTTTATTCTTTGATAATCGGCTACCGTGGCAATATTTAGTCTTGGCATTTACGGGCTCTCTCTTTATGCAAATATCTGGTCAATGTGCTGATTTATTTCAGCTACTTTTCCGGCCTTGGCTTTCCTCCATTATTACAATCTTCCAAGCATGCGGTTCTATGGCAATCGCTATTTGCGTTGTCTTGATATTTGACGTGGGTGTTTTTGGTGTCATTGTGGGGACTTTAATAGGTTCCATTGGTTCAGCGATTTTTGGGTGGTGGATGGCAAGAGATTATTTTGATCTTTCATCTTTTAACACAGACTGGTGGTCTCGAATCTCCCATTTTGGGCTACCTACAATTCCTCTGGCTTTGGCAGGATGGTTGATTATGAATTTGGACAGAATCATGATTATGAATTTGTTGGGTCCGGAAGCAATGGGGAGATATGTAGTGGGGGTTAAAATTGCTTTGATTTTGGCTTTGGTGATTGGTGCTGTAAAGTTGGCTTGGTTTCCTATTGCCCTAGACGTTATTCAAACAGAAGCAGGAAAAAAACTATTAAGAAATGCCTCCACCGTTTACCTTGGAATAGGATTTACAGCGGCCATAATAGTTTCTTTTATTGCTCCTTTTGTGATGCAAATAATTGCTACCCCATTATATTTCAAGGGTCACTTGGTTGTCGGAATATTGTGTCTGTTTTTTGTGCTTGAAGGTTATCTTGGGATATCGCAACTAGGCCTTTTAAAAAATAAAAAAACCTATCTGTTAACGATCTTTGCTGTAATTAGTGTAATTGTTAGCTTTATAGTCATTTATTTATTAATACAGATTGCAGGTATTTTTGGGGCCGCAATTGGAATGCTAGTCGGGGTAATTCTAAGAAATATTTTATCCCAGATTATTAGTGAAACCTACTATCATGTTAATTTTATGAGCCGGATTATATTCCAACAATTCTTTTTAGCTCTCGTCACCATTGTCAACCTGATTATATTTGGGTCCAACACATACAGTTTTCTATTCTCTTTGTTATCTATCAGTCTAATTTTAGTACAAACCTATCAGAACTCTGAGGTTTTTAGGCGTGCCTTAAAAATGCCCGAAAAATAATACAGCTAAAGTGAGATATTCATCACCTGAGTAGAGATTAATGATGTCTGAGTACTTGTGGAAAAAGTCAGAGACATTGGTTCACCGGCTCTACTTCTTTTAGGCCTTTATTTTTTCTTTAAATGTTCCGTGAGGTCGTTGGTAGTTATAAAAGATTTTCCATTCGATTAGTTTCTCATTCAGGTCGATATCCCCTATGTAGAAAGGGAGTTGGTAGAACTCTTTCTTTAAGATCGATATGCACTTCAGCATGTCTCATGGTTTCCCTCTGAAACAATAAAAAAGATCCATAGCTCCTGGGCGGCTGTGGATCTTTGTATTATTGGTACGCCTGGTAGGATTCGAACCTAC
>JABIXH010000113.1 GCA_018664975.1 Nitrospina sp.
GAAGGGTGTAACGCAGTGGAATGAACTGCAATACTAAACCTGAGTAATCTGCTGATCAAAAGAATAAACCCAGGGGAGGTTCCGCTAACGCGGTTCCTCTTCCTGGGTTTTTTTTTGGAATAAAAATATATTTATTTGTTAACCGGCCAGCCCATTTGCATCCAACGTTCCATCCCTCCATTACCTACACAAACGATATTGTCTAAACCAGCATTAATTAAAGCCTCTGAAGCCATTTTAGCCCTTCCGCCCATTTTGCAGTGGACATAAACATTATCGTAAGCTTTTAGATCTTCAGAAATACCGCTGACTTCTTCATGTGGAGTATTTTGAGATCCCTCAATATGCCCTGCTGAATACTCCTCCGGAGACCTGACATCAAGAATCAGATTGTTCTCGCCCATGTCTTGAACCAGATCATGCAATTCATCAATAGAAATATTATCCATCATTGCCTCAATTTAAAAATGTTTCTAAATTAAAAGATTCTTTCCAATGTGTTGGATTATATCACGAAGAAAAAGATTCAAAGGCATTAGGAACAAAATCAGAATTTTGACAGAAAGGGAATTTTTGACTGATAAGGGAATTAAATGCCAGCAAATATTTTGACGACCCCAAATAAAAATAATGAAGAGGGTTCCCATAACTCTAATATTTTAAAGGTTTAATGAATCACTAAAAAACGGTGGTGGCCCTTTATTTAAATTTGGTACACCTTTTGCTTATTAAGGCATTAAAGAAATGTAATCAGGAATAAATAATGAATGAAGGAATCTTCATAGCGGCCTCTGCAGGATTAAAGCAAGGAAGAAAATTAGAGGTTATCGCTCACAATCTGGCCAATGTAAATAACACAGGCTACAAAAAAGATAGCCTGGTATTTAAAGAATTTATGCCCCCCTTTCCCCCTGACCAAGGTTTGGAAGGTGGAAGAAATGTTCTGTTGCCACCTGAAATTTCCAATTCAAATGTGTCATACGTAGGAATTTCGGATCAATACACAGATTATTCTCCGGGTGTTGTAAAACAAACTAATGGAACCTTAGATGTAGCGTTAGATGGGCCCGGATATTTAACTATATCAACAGAGGAAGGGGTTCGCTATACCCGAAACGGAAATTTAAGACTCAATACCAAAAGTCAATTAGTAAACCAAAAAGGTCAGGCGGTATTGGACACACAAGGGAACCCTATAGTAATAGATGCTCCGGGCGCCGATATATCCATTGATCAAGAGGGAAATATTTCTGCGGGAACGGGTTTAGTCAACTTAGCTATAGGCCAAATAAAAGTCGTTAATTTTGAAAACTCAAAGACTTTGGAAAAAATCGGAAATGGTTTATTCCATCAAACAGACCCAGAAGCGCAAATAAAACCGGCAAAAGGAACAAGGTTACAACAGGGTTTTCTAGAAAACTCAAATGTATCTACAGTGGAAGAAATGACAGATATGTTGGCAACCCTAAGGTTATTTGAAACATATCAAAAAATGATTCAATCAATAGACAGCATGGACGACCAATCGGTAAATGATATAGGAAGGGTTGGCTAAAACTGAAAAAGAAACAATGTTTTAATTGAAAGGTATCTGAAAATGATTCGATCCTTATATACAGCTTCAACAGGAATGAACGCTCAGGATTTAAATGTGAGCGTAATCGCCAATAACCTGGCAAACGTAAATACCGCTGGATTCAAAAGAAGTCGTCCAGAATTCCAGGACCTCCTTTACCAGAATTTGAGATTAGTAGGAACTCTTTCACCCAATGGCCAGCAGGTTCCAACAGGCGCTCAATTAGGTTTAGGAACCAAAACTTCAGCGATACAAAAAATATTTATTCAAGGAGACTTTTCCCAAACACAAAATCCACTTGATATTGCAGTCCAGGGAAAGGGTTTTTTCCAAATAACTCAACCGGATGGAACGATCGGTTACACCCGTGCAGGTTCTTTTAAATTGGATAATACGGGCCAACTGGTTACTTCAGACGGTTTGGTAATGGAGCCTGCAATTACCATCCCACCGGATGCCTTGGATATTTCAATTGATTCTCAGGGAAGTGTGTCGGTAACTCAACCCGGTGCAACGGCCCCCACTGTAATTGGGACAATTCAGTTGGCAACTTTCCAAAATGAAGCCGGCCTGCAGGCATCGGGATTCAATTTATTTAGAGAAACAGATGCTTCAGGAACGCCCACGGTTGGCGATCCACAAAGTGATGACCGGGGTTCGACCCAACAAGGATTTATTGAACTATCAAACGTAAGTGTAGTTGAAGAGTTGGTAAACCTGATTTCGGCACAAAGGGCATATGAAGTGAACTCAAGAACGGTACAAACAGCGGACGAAATGCTACAAATCGCTAACAATATGAAACGGTAATGAATAATGATAATCCGCAAAAACTCTATTTTTATAAATTCAATTTTATACGTATGTTTGTCCATATATTTAATTATGGGAAGCATAGCAACCGCCTCAGAAACCCAGGTTGTTACGGTGGAAGAAATTGAAAAAGGTGCGATAGAAAAGTTAGTAAGCATTTTACCCTGGGAAAAAGATTTGCTTGAAATCAATGTGTATTACAAAGGGGAAGACATAATTCTGCCTCCGGGAAAAAAAGAACTGATCTACAAAGCAAGAGCAAATAACCAGAAAGCGGGAAGGATACCTCTGACTCTTCAAATAAAAGTAAATGGCAGTTTTCATAAAAGAATAAAACTTACAAGTCGCGTATTGGTGACACAAGATATAGTTAAAACAATTCATTCGGTCAGAAAAGGGGAAATAATTTCCAGGGAAAAAATTCAATTGGAAACTATCCAAACGGAGCGTCCCTGGAAAAATGCATTAACAAGTACTGATCAGGCCTTAGATTATGAAGCAAAAAGAAATTTACCGGTTGGTAAGATATTGACAGCAAAATATTTAAAAAAACCGGCCTTGGTAACTAAAGGGGACAAAATCCTAATTCTAGCGGAAAAAGGCACGATGAAAATTACTGCCCCTGGAATTTTAAAGGAGGATGGCTATGAAGGGGCCATGATTAAGGTCTTAAATATGGAATCTAAAAAAGTTATTTATGGAAGACTGGTGGACGCCAATACGGTGAAGGTGAGTTTTTAATGAGAAATAAATATCTAAATATTAAATGGCCAGGTATCGCCACAGTAATTTTGATAATTTTTCTTCCTGCATGCTCAACTTCTCACAGGGCTGTAGACAGTACCTCGACGGTGATCCCAAAGCATTTATATGCAAAGAAAGCCAAAGTTAAATTAGAGGAGGGGGCTATTTGGCCAGGGGATACTTCTGAAAATCTTTTATTTGAAGACAGTAAAGCCAGAAAAGTTGGCGATATTGTTACCGTGACGATTAACGAAACGGCAACGTCAAGTCAATCGGCAACCACTAATACTGCCAAAAATACTACGGTGAATATGCAAGCTCCGAGTGTTCTGGGTTTGCCAAGCAGTTTGGGAATTCAGAATTTTCTAGGCTTGGGAACACAATTTGACCCGAGTGTTAATGCCAGCGTGGCAAATTCAAATCAGGGTAACGGTACTGTAACTCGAAATGGAACTTTAACGGGTACAATCTCGGCGCTCATAACGGAAATTGTACCAGGCGGAAATTTTAGAATTGAAGGTCGTCGCTCAGTAACTGTGAACAATGAGGAACAGATAATGGTTTTGCGGGGGGTCATTCGTCCCCAGGATATAAACTTTGATAATACTATTTCCTCAATATGGATAGCGGATGCATCGATAAGCTTAACTGGGGAAGGCGTGGTGGCCGATGAACAAAGAAAAGGTTGGCTTGCAAGAGCTCTTAGTAAAGTTTGGCCATTTTAACTAAACGATATGAAAAAGAAATTAAACATTAAAAGATTTATATTTGGAATTTTCATAGCCAGTGGAATATTTATTGGCTGTCAGGCTGTTGTGGAGGACTTAACAGGCCCCAGTAGCTTGGGAAATGTCTTGGGAATCCAGGGGCTATTTGGTGGTGCCGGAATTCAAAATGATGGAGCAAGCCAGGCTACGATTCGTGTTGAAGTCTTTACGGTTGACCTGGTTCCGGTTACCGGAGCGGCAGTGACACTAACAACAACCTTGGGAACTTTGGGAGCGGCGGCATTAACAACGGATGCATCAGGGACCGCCACGACAACACTGACTTCTGGAACAATAGTGGGAACGGCCTTTATTACTGCCACGGTTGATAATGTCAGCGCAACAACTTCGGTTCCAATAATTTAATTCAACTTGGATTATATGATTCATTTCAGCAAAAACTATTTAGAACGATTAAAGAATAAAGGGAAGGAGGGGCTTCTTTTTCTTTTTTTAATTGTTGGAATTTTTGTTGCTTGTCAGGGAGCACTGGAAGATGGTAATCCGTTTGGTCCTTCAACATCTGCTGTTAGAGTAATACCGAGTACAGTAAATGTGGCAAAGGGAGGAAATTTGACTTTCACCACTCTTGGAGGAACAACTCCATTTGCCTGGAACATAGCAACGACAGGTGTCGGGAATATTGTTGCGGACACAGGTGTATTCACGGCGACACAGATTGCTGGCACCGCTACTGTTACCGTTACGGATGCAGTGGGTGATACGGCAACGGCTTCAGTGACGGTCCTTCCCAATAATTTGGTAATAGTACCGGGTTCATCTACTCAGAATACTGCGGGGGATGAAATCTTTACGGCCACATTGACAGGTCCGTCAGGTTTGGCGACTGCTTCAATCGCAAACGATACTACAGGTAGTACGTTTACACTTCCAACGCTTGCTGTCGCCGCAGGTGTTGTGACGGTTACCTTCACCCTGCCTAATGGAACCCAGGGTGACCAGACTTTAACCGTGACTATTACTGATTCGGAAAATGGAGACGTAGGAACTGCCAAACTAACTATACTTAATGATGGTACTTGATAAATCGAATTGGGGAAAATATGTTTAATAAAGTTTTAAGCCAGAAAATATGGGCGGTATTTATATTTGTATTTTTCCTTGCAAGCCCGGCAAATTCTGCCCGGATAAAAGATTTATCCAATATTAAAGGCGTCCGATCCAATCAGCTCATAGGTTTTGGGCTGGTAATAGGATTGACCGGAACAGGCGATAGTGCCACTAACGTATTCTTCTCCATTCAGACAATTGTCAGCATGCTTAAAAGGCTGGGTGTTACGGTACCCACCGCAGAAGTTAACCAGTTAAAATTTAAAAATATTGCAACCGTTATTGTGACAGCCGACCTTCCGCCATTTTCAAAACAGGGGGATCATATTGACGTTACGGTTTCTTCATTGGGTGATTCTAAAAGTCTTCAAGGTGGAACACTGTTAATGACTCCGCTAAAGGGTCCTGATGGCAATACCTATGCAGTGGCACAAGGCCCTCTTTCAATCGGTGGTTTTTCGGTTTCGGGAGCCGCGCGTGGAGTTCAGAAAAACCATTTAACGGTGGGAAGAATTTCCAACGGAGCCCAAGTAGAAAAGGAAATCAAATATAATTTTAATTCCAAAGAAGAAATTATTCTGGCGCTAAAGACAACGGATTTTACAACTGCTAGCAGGATAAGCAAAGCGATTAACGATGATATGAAAGATTCTTTGGCATCAATGATGAACGGCGGAACAGTTCGGGTAAGGGTTCCGGAATTATATCTGAAAAATACTTCCGATTTTGTAACAAGAATTGAGGGGCTGGATGTCACACCCGACTCGGAAGCAAAAGTAATTATGGATGAGCGCACGGGAACTATAGTGATGGGTGAGAATGTTAAAATTTCAAGTGTTGCGGTTGCTCATGGAGCCTTGTTCATAAATATTAAGGAAGAACCTGTAGCTTCCCAACCTCCCCCATTAGCACCAGAAGGTGCGGAAACAGCTATTCTTCCGCGTACCCGAATTGCAGTAGGGGAAGGAATTGATAAACTTCTTGTCATTCCAGATAGTATATCTCTGGGAGATGTCGTAAAAGGTTTAAACTCCATAGGCGTTACTCCAAGGGATTTGATTGCCATTCTTCAGGCAATCAAAGCATCTGGGGCCCTCCACGCACGCTTGGAACTCATTTAAAATTTGTATGGAAGTCAGGAAAATTTTTCCTCATCTTTCTTTAAAATCTGCCGCATTGCGCGATGATAACGCAATAAAAAAATGCCATAACTTCTTATTTTTAAATGTTTTTGGGTTTTCCCTCGCAATAAGAATGC
>JABIXH010000209.1 GCA_018664975.1 Nitrospina sp.
ACTTATTTGAAACGCCAGGGAGGAAAATCGCTGGTAGTGGGATGGGATGTTCGCGCCAGTTCAGTGGACTTCCGCGACATCTTATCCAAAGCCCTGACCTCTACCGGATGCGACGTTGTGGATATTGGAAGGGTCCCCACACCCGTATCCTACTTTGCCCTGCATCACCTTGAAGCGGATGGCGGCGTGATGATCACCGGTAGCCACAATCCACCGGAGTTCAATGGCTTCAAAATCAGCCAGGGCAAACACAGTCTGTATGGCAAAAAAATTCAGGAGTTGAAAAGCCTGATTGATGCCAAAGATTTTGAAACTGGATCGGGAAAAATTGAGCAGACAAATATTCTGGAGCCTTATATGGAACATATATGCTCCATCCTGAATATTTCCAGAAAAGTGAAAGTTGTAGTAGATGGGGGTAACGGGTGCTTCGGTATTGTAGGCCCACAACTCCTGCGAAAACTCGGACTGGACCCTATAGAAATTTTTTGTGAACCGGATGGAACCTTTCCCAACCACCACCCTGATCCTACTGTGGAAGCAAACCTGGTAGGGTTGATTGCAAAAGTCCGCGCCGAAAACGCGGAGTTGGGTATCGGGTTTGACGGGGATGCCGACCGCATTGGCATCGTGGATAACAACGGCAATATTTTATGGGGAGACCAGTTGTTGACCATTTTCGCGCGGGATATCCTTACGAGAAATCCCGGTGCCACCATTGTGGGTGAAGTCAAATGTTCGCAAAACCTGTTTCAGGATATCGAAAAACATGGCGGGGTTCCGGTCATGGCACCGGCCGGCCACTCCCTGATCAAAAACAAAATGAAAGAGACCAGCGCACTCCTCGGCGGGGAAATGAGCGGGCATGTCTGTTTTGCCGACAATTATTTCGGGTTCGATGACGCAATATTTGCCGCAGGCCGGATATTGCAAATTGTGGCGCAGTCCAATCAAAAAGTTTCTGAAATGCTCGCCGACCTTCCTGAAACAGCTTCCACGCCGGAAATTCGTATCGACTGCCCCGACGACAGGAAGTTTGAAATCGTACGTGAACTGACAGAATTTTTCAGGAGCCAGTATGAAGTCATCGATATTGATGGTGTGCGGATCAACTTTGACAATGGCTGGGCATTGATCCGTGCCTCCAACACCCAGCCGGTACTGGTGCTGAGGTTCGAGGCCGAAACCCAGACCCGCCTTAAAGAACTGGTCGGCATCATAAAAAAACAAATGGATCAATACCAACCCGTGGTCCAATTTGATTACCACTAGCAGGATGCTGAAAAACTAACCTTGGTGAGGTTTTTCTTCTATGTCATGGCATACACCCTATTTAAAGGGTTTATCACCCTTCGAGGGCCTCAGGGCGACTTTTTCTTCCGTACAAAATAGTTTTTCAGCAACCTGCTAGGCGTGGGGTCGACTGACAAGGGCTCGTTTGGTCTTCTCTGTTTTTTGCCCGGTTGTCCAATTCGGATAATATTAGGCTAACCGGGTTTAGTTCTGCTTCCGACCCAAAGCTGACATTGAGTATTTGAAATTCTATGAGTCTCTTGCACCAGAAAACTTAAAGCTCACTTTTCCTGAAAATATGTTTCTAGCCAATATCCAATTTTTCCAAATTCGCTTGAAGACTGACACTCAAGCTCTAGTACGTAGCTGAGATATTTTTTGAGGGTGCAAACAGGCCGGTCTTAAAAATAATTTAACCAACATAAAAAATTAACAATTGTAATATTTTTCAATAACATGCGAATACGAATATATCCGAATACTAATATTGGCAAGGTGAAATTACTTGATTTTTCGCTATTTATTTTCTATATAAGACCACTGCCCTAATTAGGGTTTTTGATATTATCCGTTATGCGTTGTTGTATAGTGTCGCCATTAGAACTACTCAACCAGACTAGGGAGAAGCAATATGAAAAAAAAGAATATGATTATACCTATTTCACTAATTCTATTTTTCTTTCTGACTGGCGCATCTTACGCCCAAAAACAAAATATTCCTAAAGACGTCTATGAGGCGATCGAACTCGAATTCAATAAAAAGCTAAACAATGCCAAAAAATTCAAAGAGGCTGCTACTGATGCGCTAAAAAATCCAATCGAAATATCTGAAGATGTTGAGGTCAAGGCAAAACCAAAAGCTCGGTTGGAACGTCGGTGTATTCTTGACTCAAGTGCAGCAGAAGCTAGAATTGGCATACTTTGCTATCGTTGTGCTTTGTATAGAGACGAAGGCACCTGTACTTTCCAGCCTGGAAGCGTGTGCATCTCGGAACGAATCAGTGACTATGATTATACATGCCATTATGTGGCCAGTGAAGATCAAGAAGCAATAAAGTGATACAGTAGTTGCCCTAAAATTATATACCTGACTCATCACTGAGTGTCCGCTTTTGGCCGTTTTCAGACATAGGCTAAATAGGTTAAATGGTATATAATTTTTTTCAACTATGATTAAAAAATATCTCCACACCCGTTTTCGCGTTTCCGACATGGAGCAGTCCATCCGGTTTTACAGGGATGTCCTGGGCATGGAAGTTCTGGAACAAAAAACTTCACCTCGTGGTTCCAAACTGGTGTTCCTTCGCTTTCCCGGTACCGAGTGCGAACTGGAGTTGTGCTCGTTTCCCGATTCGGGAAAGGTTGAAGTGCCTGAAGACCTGGTGCACCTGGCTTTTGAAGTCGAAAATCTGGACAACTGCATCTTCAAACTGAAACACAGTAGAATCCCCATCACGGAAGGGCCGATCGAAACCTCAAACGGAACCCGTTTCGTTTTCACTGAAGATCCAGATAAATACGAAATCGAATTGATGCAGTGCCCCCGCTAGCCCCTTAGCAGGGGAGGCAACTGGCAATGGCTCATCAAGCCGAGAGTATCGTTGCTAGCAGTAAAGAGCTATTGCTAGTTGAGTCGCGCGTTATGCTCGTCATTTGCTTTCGTGCCCCGCAGGGGTAAAAGGCAACCCCCTCAATCCCCCTTATCAGGGGGAATCATTAAAGTATTGCGCTTGAGTATTCAGTCCGCTTTACGGGCAATGCAGTACTGGCCCCACGCCTAGTGGATTATCAGTCCCGCGTAGCCTACGACTCTTTCCATATCCCCGCTCACTTCTCCCGAAGT
>JABIXH010000014.1 GCA_018664975.1 Nitrospina sp.
GGCCATTCATAAATCCGGGTTTTAGGATTGCCCAATAAACCATAAGCCAAAAAAAGGTCGTAATCCATATTCTTTGGAATGGCGGGAGGGGAGGGAAGTCTGTTTTCTCGGCGAAACTCCCAAGGAGGAACTGGTTTTTTCTGAACCCATAAACCAAGATTTTTTTTCCAGGCTTTATATTCCAGTTTTTCAAGGAAACTGCTGTGAGGGTTCTTCACCCGGTAATGCCAGGCTAACCCGGATTTTAGCATTTCCTCATTCATCAGTTTGCCATCTGGCAAAAATACCTCCCCGATCAAACGGTTGTACTTGTCCTTAAAGGTATAGTTTACCCGCACAATTTTCCCCATGGCCAAATCTGTTGCCAGCCTTAGAGCGGGCTTGCCGAATGGCTGGCCCATTTCCGGAGCATCAATATCGGCTAAACGCACCTTGTGCAGTTTATCCCGGTCTGTCTTTAACGTTAATGTATCTCCATTCTGGATCTGAAACACTTCGCCATTTACCGTCTTCAAATCCGCTTGCGGTATCAGAAACAACATCAACACTAATAAACTTGTTTTAATTCCCATAATAAAATTCTACCACACCGGCGAGCACGGGCCAGCGTGACGCTGGACTCAATTAGCAATAACTCTCTCTGGCAAGTAACAAATTCTCATCTCGGTTTAATGTATTCTTGCTCATTTTTCTTCCTCAAGCGCAGGTAAACTACGTTCAATCATGAACCGGACATCGTCATTGGCGTTGGTGTATGTTATTTTTATTTTAGGGTACTTGGACTGAAATACACGAAACACCTCATCAACAAACCCCTGACCGACCGTGGAGAGATCTCTAAAATCCAAAACCACATGTTTGAATTTTTCCAGACCTAAACAAATGCGCCGCGCCTGCGAGCGTGAGACATAACGCTCATCGCATAACATACTCAGTTGCACTAAAATATGGGTCTTGTCAAACTTGGGCATTCCATCAGAGTCTTCTTCTGTAAATTCTGCAAACACTTGCTTTAGCCATCTTTCTGAATCAAGACTGATAGTCATTGCCAAGCCTGTTCCTTCTATTTTCAGTTTCGCCGTTTCTAGAAACCAGTCTTGATCACAAGTTCTTCTCATATATTCCATTCCTCTTGAAGAGATATGAAAATCATCGAAAGCCCGGGAAGTGAAAAAGATGCCCTCACCGGTATGGTTTTCCGGGTCGGTGGTGAACTTCCCCTTGGAAAGATGCAGGGCACTTTCTCGCTCATCGTCCAGCTCCAAGGCATTCTTGACCTTCCTGAAAATTCCCACACCATCATCCACAATAAATATCTTAATTGAATTAGATGCCCACTTGGCGCGTATCACTACAAAAGTTCCTTCAGAATGGTCGATGGCATTGTTGAGCATTTCCAGAAAACCGTATTCGCAAATCTCCAAAATATTTTTAGGCAGTGTTTCAAAATCCGCTAAAAAGTTTTCTTTCCAGACTTTATCTTCGGCGACTCCCTCTTTTAAAGAAACAACTATCTCTTTATTTTTTTCGGTTTTTAAAAAATATTTTGCCTGCCGGGTGGTGCCAGATTTAATGATCTTTCCATCACGAAACAAGCGATTCAAATGCCGGTGGACGGTCGTGCGACTGCACGCAAATGCCGCCGCCGCTTTGGCAACAATATTTTGTGGATGCACCGGTATTTTCGCTAAAAGATAGCTCCTAATTTCTTCCGCCTGGTTCTTGACCATGCTAAATTCCTTATTACAACTAGTTATAAATATTATTATAATTAGTTGTAATAGATCTGTCAACCGGGGCTATTAGGGAATTTTTCCATAATTCTATGCAATATATGGATATTTAATATTATAACTACACTATTTAATAATTATAACTATTTTAACACCCATTTATAACTAGTTGGGGATGGAATTATAATGGGTTGCAAATTTGTCGGGTTGAAGGAGTGTTTTGCATAACCCAAAGATCCTTCGAGAGCCTCAGGATAACACCCAAAAGACCTAAACGACATGCGAGGCTTGTGATGTACCTTCTATTTGCCACTGGCGGCATGCCGGGACTAGTGGGTTTTTCGTGAGCGGTAGATAAGAAAAGCGCCCGCAATCAACAGGAAAATGCTGTAAAAACTACCTCGGCTGAGGTCCATAATGAGCGGGGCATCGGGCTCTCTAAACTGCTCACCGATGATACGCACTACCGCATAGATGGCCAGAAACTCTCCTGTTAATCTGCCCGGTTGATTCAGGGCATCGGTCTTCCACAACCGCCATTGACTGTAAATTAGCAATAAGGCTCCTTCCAATCCAGCCTCATAAAGTTGGGAAGGGTGACGGGGAGCGATTTTTTCTAAAGAGGTTCCCAGCATGGCACTTTGGGGAAAGATCACGGCCCAGGAAACATGGGAGACTTTTCCCCACAATTCTCCATTAATGAAATTGGCAATACGTCCCAACAAAATTCCCGGTGGCACCAGAGGACATAGCAAGTCCCCGAGTTGCAAAAATGAAATTTTCAGTTTTTTTGCTACCCACCAACAGGCCACAAGCACTCCTATAAAACCACCATGGCTGGCCATACCCCCTTTCCAGACCTGAAATATGACCC
>JABIXH010000202.1 GCA_018664975.1 Nitrospina sp.
ATTGTGGAAGTGGATGGAAAGGTCATTGAGGTGTCAAAAAAATATTTTTCTCTTCGCGAATCCAGTAACTGTAGAGTCTTTGAGGAAGATGGCAGAGTGTTCATTCAAAATCGTAAAGAGCAGGAGCCCTATGACTGGATTATTCTCGATGCGTTTAAGAGTGGGTCGATTCCTTATCATTTAAAGACTCAGGAGTTTTATCAGGAAATTCGTGCGGTACTGACGCCAGGGGGGGTGGTTGGATCAAATCTTTATGGCAAAGGCAACACTTTGAAACCCAGGGATACCAAAACTTTTCTCTCGGTATTTCCTAATATTTATTGCTTTGAAGATGATGAACGGGTTGCAACGGTGGCAATTGCTACGGATGGGGAACGCTGGAGCGAAGAAAAAATCTGCGATAAGGCCCTGACATTTCAAAAACTGCCAGAACCTTTTTCTATGGAAGAAGTGGCAAAAACGTATCGACCGGGGAAATTTCGGGAAGACTCCTCCTCCATATTTAAAGACCATCCTTCGGGCAATGGGTTTCTCCATGATGTAGAGCGAGAAAACCTGCAAAGCTCGAAAACTCGCCGCTATCCAATCACGAACGTCCATTAAAATACGAACTGATTTTTATTTGCAGGTGGAGAGGTCAAAAATCTGCACCTTTCCTCCATCAAAATTGGCAACGGCTAATTGGTCGTTGAAGATGGACAGCCCTCCTACTTTCCCTAACTGTCCTGCTCGTCTGCCCGGCTTGTGGTAAATATTTTGAACTTCAAGTTGATTATTGAGGTGCACGATTTGGCTGTTCCAGAAATCGGATCCAAATATGCCGTAAGTGGGATGCCAGGCCAGAAAATAAATTTCGTCTACACCCAAATTGGCTTTACCGGTCTCTTGGATCAGGTTGTTCTGCGCATCAAAATGTTTTAGCAAAGATTCTGATCGATCTCCGATGATGTATTCACCCTTTGGCAGACAATAGACACTGACGGGCTCTTTCAGGTTTTCACTCTGCAAAGTTCTCTGGATTTTACCCTGTCCATCAAATATCCTTACCCGATTGTGTTTGGGTTCCGCTACCCAGACATGATCATTCGTGTCGATGGATAGGGAGAAGATGGGGCCAAAATCTCCTTGCCCGAATCGGAGAAGAAAACCGCCATCGCGGTCAAATTTTTTGATTTCCCGGTTTTTTTCATCAATAACATAAATTGAATTTTCGCTATCGGTCGATAGATTGACGGGGTATTGCAGGCAGGTGGGTGCATTGCCCCATCCTCCAAAATGGAACTGGTAACTCCCCTTGTGGGAATAGCTACATACCCTATGATGTTCATAGTCGGCAATCAATAAATCACCCTCGCGGTTATAGTGGATTCCTTGTGGGGCCAGGGTTTGACCAATTTCCTCACCGGCTTTTTCAATAATCTGGACTTCCAGAAAATCTGATTTAAGAATTTCTCTGGATGGGGAAAGGCCAGTACGAAATTCTATTAGCCTGTCCAAAACATTTCTTATTCTGGAATTTCTATGATGTTCTAACTCCAGTCGATCAAGGTCAATTTTTACCTGTTCAATCTCTCCTTCAATACCTATCGAATCAGAGATCTCAGAGATCTGATATTTAGAAGCCAAATCCGTCATTTGGTTATTCAAGTCAGAGAGCTTGAAGGTCTTTTCCTTGCGGGATTTCGAGGCTTCACGAATTAGTTGATCTCGCTGGACATGAAAATCATTGAAGAACTCAAAAAATTGCTTTGCTTCTGAGCCTTCGTCATCCGCCAGAGACAAAAACGCCCCTGCGAGAACGAGACGATGTAGGTTGAGCGACTGGTTAATGTCAAGGCTCATAACCATTCTTCGAATCAGGTTGATTTGAAACTGCACGATTGCGATATTGTCATTGATCGTAATGGGAGAGACTTTGTCTTCGACCTTCGCTTGAATCAACTGGGCATCTAAATCCTTCCGCTTTTGTGACAACTCTTCCAATTGCTGGGTGAGCTCCTGAGCTTTTCCCTGATAGGTGGTTTGAGTTTCCAATAACTCTAAAGAACGACGGGCAAGCTCCCCTTTGCGGTCTGAAAAACCGGGAAACTGGAACTGATCTTGCCCCCAAACCAACCTCTCACCTTGACTGCTTAATGGTGAGGCCTCGGCAATAAAGGTTTTAAAAGTTGCTTCTAAATCCAGGTTTTCGGAGTCATACGAAATGGGAGCAAGGTCTGCGAGGGTGAGATCTATGATGCGGTCCGGTTTGCTAGAAGAATGAATTTTTAAAAGAGCATCCAACGTGCTTGAAAATTTCTGATCCAATCGGGGATAGGTCAACCAGTCCTCATGAAATCCGACCGGAATTTTCAGGAGATCTTCCAAGCCGGAAAGATCGCCTACCGTTTTTCCGGCTAGATTTTCCGGGCTGATATTCTGTTCGGTATTACGTGCAAGGCTTCTAAAATTGAACCAGTGAGATTGCAATTCAAACAGCAAATGCTGTTGCAAATCCATGATGCGACAATTGGAATAATATTGGGTGAGGAAGGTCGATAGCTTGTCCTTTTCTCCTTGAGATTCCCCCAGTATCTGGACCATGGATTCTTCGCTTTTTTCTTTTTGTCCGAAGAATTCTTTCATCAGGTTCAGGGTTTCCCTTGTCTGCCGGAGCAGAACATCGTTCGTGAAATTTAGTTGAGCCCCAGGCAACAGGCTTTCGGTTAAATTACAAATAAACTGTGAGAATTTCTGAACGGTTTTTCGGTAGCAATAGAATGCATTTTGGGTCAAGCGGTAATATTTTTTATCTTCCTGTTCAGCTATGAATAGGTCGCGGTTGAAATCACGAACCCCATCCGGGTCTTTAACAATCTTACGTTGCTCTTCATATAGATGCTCGGTAAATATTGCAACCACATCCTGCCAGGATTGAAAACATTTTAAAGTCTTATTTCGGTCTTCTTTTAATTGTTGTTCAGCCCCTTGGCAGGCAAGCTCTGTGGCGGGATCGGTGATGGGTGTTCCGTCGGCAGACAGGCGGCTGAGCAGAAGCGATGCGTCTATCTTGGAGTCTTTAATAGGAGTAGTTCCTGATTCGTCTTTGGTCAAAAGGGTCAGGGTTTTTTCAATCAGTTTCAGGGCTTTTAAGTTGTCACCCGTCTCTTCCAGAGTAAGGGCCTGGTATAAAATGTGAGCAGGATCCGGCTCAGGAACCGAAGCCAAACTTTCTGCCAGAGTATTCTGGGAAACCAGTGGAATAAGGTATTTAAATATTCGGGTGTTGAAAGTGAAACCAATATGCAGGCAACCTTTTGGATCTATTGCGGTCAAACATGGCGCTTCAAAAGCCTGGCCTGAATTGATCTCGTCTATAGAAAACAAATACTTGCCAAAGGGAGAAAAAACCTGGACACGTTCATTATTCAGGTCTGCAATATAGAGCAAATTATTGGGAGCTACGGTCACGCATAGAGGATACTGGAATTGCCCGGGTTCAGTGCCCATTTCACCGAAAGATAAAATTTCCTGCCATTGCGAACTGAATTTTCGAACTCTATGGTTACCACTGTCGGTGATGAAAAAATTCCCCTGGCTATCCTTAGCGATGGATGTGGGGAATTCAAATAAAATAGGGTCCAGCAGGTTTTCGGGGGTTCCAAGAAGTTCCGCTAATTGCCTTTCTAAAACCGTTCCCCGACCTCCTAACCAGCCAAGAGACATACCTTGAGGATCAAAGAATTGAATCCGGTGATTATAGCGTTCCGCCACAACCAGATTTCCCGAAGGTTCCACTAGGATGTCATAAGGCTCATTTAATTCTCCTTTTCCGTCTCCACAGGCACCGAAGGTAAGAAGAGGAGTCCCTTTGGCATCAAATTTTTGTATACGATGGTTCCAACTATCAGCAACATAAATATTTCCTTCAGGGTCCACGGCGATGCCTTTGGGATATTGAAATTGTCCAGGCTCCTTCCCCTTCCCGCCAAAACTATTTAGCAGGTTAAATTGAGAATCATAAATTTGAACGCGATGATTGAAATCATCGGAAAGTAAAAGATTGCCATCATGGGTAAAACATAATCCAGAAGGGGGAGACAATTCTTCATTGGAAGAGTCCTCAGCACGATAAGCATTTTCAAATTTTATGGGAAACAGGGCGGTTGTCATGAACGAGTGAACCTTTGGAGATTTCGTGCGGGGAATGCCTATTGAATTCTCCCGCATTTAATCATAACTGCAATGATAAAACAAATCATATTGGAAGCGAAAAGACCTGATAAAAAACTTTGCTTTGAGCCAAATTTTAAATATTACGAGGACAGGGTTGTTTCTTCTACTTTTGAAAAGATAGCGGGTTTGAAAAAATCGATGAATTCATAGTTTGTCTTTCTAGCGGAAACAGAGGGTTTCATGCTGTTTGGGTAACGCATGAGAAGAGCAAGAAAAGCAAAAGCAAGGGTATGGTCGAAACAGAACTGGACCGCATTTTTCATGTGTTGCAGGGCTTCTTTTTGTCGGTTTTTATTCAGACTCATCACTCCAAGATGAAACCATGACTTCCCGATCAATTGCCGATCTCTGGAAAGTTGGGTGATTTTTAGATAGAGGGACTCTGCATTATCCATTTTATTTTCCGATTTGTACTGTCCGGCCTCGCGATACCAGGGCAGGCAATCTTCATCGGAGGGTTTTGCGTCTGCGAAAGCATCGTTCAACTTTTCAGGATCAAGCACCCAGCAGGTTTGGCAGACTTCGGGAAGGTTTTCCTGGGCTCCCGAAAAATGAAGGAAGCGGAAATAACGCAAGGGAAAGGAATTCCAGTACTCTTCTGGAAGAAGCCCATCAATATTCAGGGGCATGTCGAGTGAGCCGCAACACAAGTCTGGCTTTTGCCGGTTTAAATTGAACATCAGATGTTTGTCGACGAAATAGCAGGTTTCCGAAGAAGATTCTAATTCTGTTTTTTCAAAAAAACGCACATGCATTTCCAGGGCGTTCCATTTTGCCATCACAGAATTAATTTTTTCGCGATTAACTTTCAGGTCCGTGAAAATGGATTTTTGGTACAGAGAGTAGTTATGCGGCACCATATAGATAAGGTCCACTGAATGTATGTCATGCGATTTTGCAGTGTTTATGATTTCATCGAGTTGGTTGATGTTTTCAGAATCGACCGCCACGGTGAGGTGAAGGATAGGATGTGAAACATTCAGAGCTTGTTTAGTTTTCTGGATGAGCCCAACCTTTTCCCAGAACTTATTGATATAGCTGTCCCGGCCTCCGCCATGCCCGGCTGTAGTCTTGCCGTCAAACGAAAGGTTGAGGTAATGCAGTTGGGCGCGAATCAGTTTTTCGATGGCCTTCTTATTTAGGGGTACCCCACTTGTCGAAATGAATGTGATCTTATCCCTAAGTTTCTCCAGAAAAATTTCCAGGTGTGGGGAATCCAGAGTTTCTCCTAGCCCTACCAGGGCAACATGGGTGGCATTGTGAATCCATGGAGTTAAGGCTTCAAACTCATCGGGGGAAAGGTATTTGTAATCTTCGAACAGAGAAGTTTTATCCGCAAAACCGGAGTTGCACATTTCACAACCGATACCGCAGGTGTAGGAAACCGAGGTGGTGATGAATTTTGGAAGCGGCGATTTCCACTCCGATAAAGGGTGACTCTGTCTTGGGGTTTTGTTGAGAAGTTTCGCAAGATCATTGAGCTCAGAAGGAGCAGATTGGGCAAGGAGTTTATCAGCTTGTTCTAGGTTGTCGTTAAGGATAAAATGGATAATCTCTTTTTTAAGCTGCTCCATACTCAGTTAAAGATGTAAATAGGGATTAAAACCGTTTACCGTTATAGACGTTGCACACCTCGCACCATCTATTGGGATTTCCATTGGTGAGCCCTTCCCGAAACTCAACGAACTTTTCGCTGTTCCAGATGCCTTCAAAGTCCTGATCATTTAAGTTTCCTACAGAATAACGGCGGGAAATCTGACAACAGGGATAAACATTCCCTTCAGGGTCTACTTGGGCCCATGAATAGGGCATATGGCAGCCCTTTTTTTCTTCAAGAGGTTTTTCTTCGCTAATGGGTTCTACTTGCGGAAGCGAGAGATAATCTTCAGGAGGTAAATAAGGAATCTGATATTCTTTGGATTTTTTGTCAATTTCTCTAAACACCGTCTCAATATGCTCTCTATCACAGGTGTTCAAATGCTGGTCCTCGAAATACAGTTTATCGCTAAGTTCTTCTCTCCGGTCCTTATAAATATCTGAGGGAACGGCATTGAGATGAACGAAGTAGACATAGTCGAGACCCAATTCATGGGCTAGGTCCATGATGCCGGGAAGTTCATCGATATTCTTTTTCAAACAAACCGCATTAAAATACAAAACAGGATAGGGAGAGCCCGTGGACTTCTTATAATCCGTCAAGTGTTTGATATTGGTTTTCATTAAATCGAAATCAGAACCGCGAATGTATTCATAAAGTTCTTTTGAAGAAGCCTCGATGGAAATCAGGATTTGGTGTA
>JABIXH010000156.1 GCA_018664975.1 Nitrospina sp.
AGACCAATACACTCTGGCTTTTATCAAGGAAGGTGGGGCGGGAAGAAACGGAGGCCCACCGGGTGAATTATTTTTAAAAGTCTGCACTCAACCCCACCCAAAATTTAAGCGGGTTAAAAATGATATCATTCAAGAAGTATTTATCTCTGCCAACCTTGCCGAAGAAGGGGGCCCTCTCGAGGTTGAAACCTTGAATGGAAAGACAACCATTCAGGTAGAAGAAGAAACCCTGGTTGGAGAAGAACTTCGTGTGCCAGGAGAAGGTGCGGCAATAAGCTGGGGGAAAAAACGGGGCGACCTCATCATCAAATTTAATATAGAGGTTGAATGAATATGAAATTTATCCTATTCATGGTTGCCTTTGCCCTTTTGCTGACTTTTATTCTGTGGCTGATTTTTCGATCAGAAAAACCCAAGCCTGTCAAAAAAACTAAAAAACTAGCAAAAAAAACTTCACCCAGAAAAAATTCACCCCCAAAAACAACAAGTCCCGTTAAAACAAACAACCCTATTGATTTTGAAGCGGAAATTCCAGACGAAGAAATGATGAAAAAAGTTGCTACGGAGTTATTGAAAAAGAACCCTGAGATAGTCAGCTATGTGGTGAAACAATGGCTTCGTGAAAAGTGAGAGTTAACCCTTGCGGGCTTTCACTTCTGCGGCATGGGCTTTAGCCCTTTTCAGCATTGCGGCTCTTTCCTCAGAAGAAAAGTCTCTTCTTGCGATGGGTTTTGGAGCGCCTCCTGAAGACGGGGCCTTGGCCGGAGCGGCCGCAGTCTGTTCTGCCGCCGCCGGGGCTTCTGCTACTGGCTTGTCAGCTTTAGGTTCTGGTGCCTTTCCTGCTGGAGCAGGGGCGGCCTCACCCTCTTTGCGAATCAACCGCATAGAAGACCAAACATCTGGAGTCGGATAGGCCGTGTCGACCCCGATCTTCAAATCCATACGGATAATTTTTTCATCGGAACATTCAGTGATCCAGGTATTGGACGCACCCCCGACGGCAAAAATTCCATCGATAGGATAGCTGGTTCCATTTTTATCCGCTAAAGATTTAACCCCGGTCTTGTCGAAGAGGGTCAATGCCTCTGCCTTATTGGGAATTCGCCAATTATCGTAACCGCCAAACTTATCTTTATTCTTATTGACCCAATCTACATACTCCCGATGATCGAACCAGGTATAAAACTTTTTCATATCCAACCAGGCATCCGTCTTTTTCCACATAAAACCACTATTGGGATCGGTGATGGTTCCATCCCCATTATCGACCAGGGGTTCTCCTACCGGACCGGCCTTTTTAGCCGCCTCAGCTTTTTTTGCCGCCGCAAGCTTGGCTTTCTCAGCAGGTGATAATGCTTTTTCTTCAGCTTCTGCCATCTTTATCCTCTATGAACGGAACCATTCTCTTTCAAAATTTCATTCAAATCTTTTCCCGACTCGGTAAGGTCTCTTAATATTTCCCCCAACCTTGAGGCAGAGTAAGTGCTTAATCGGGTTTGAAAATCTACTCTGTAATCTGCAGCATTTTTACGGATCCAATCCACAGCAACCTGCTCCTGAGTTTCGCAACTCATGTTGGCGCATTTTCTATCCAGCAGATTGGTCTGGGATAACCGTATGATTTCACAAATCAAGTCTTCTTTGATCTGACTCATACTAAAATTTTAACACAAAATTTAAGGGAAGAATAACCCATTGGTTATAAAAAGGGGCCACCATATAACGGTTTTTCAGGCTTGTCAACGTGATATTTCCAGAACCCGGCACTCCATTTGAATTCAATAAGTTAGACTACTCTACCTCCTCGATTTCAATCATTTTCAGCGTAATTTCAGAGTGCTCCCTCCCCTGCCTAACCAGAATCCGGTTTTTGCCCCTGCCAGTTCTTATACCGAGACCTTTGAAGTTTTTGGATCGAGGGCCTCTCTCAAGCCATCGCCTAAAAAATTAAACGAGAGTATGGTTAAGAAAATAGCTAAAGAGGGGAACAAAATAAGATGCGGATAAAATTTGATCGCCGTCCAACCATCATTAGCCAGGCTCCCCCAACTGCTGAAAGGAGGAGCAATACCCAGCCCGATAAAGCTTAAGGTTGATTCGGCTAAAATTGCCACAGGCACCCGAAAGCTCAACGTCACTACAAGAATACCCAATATATTAGGGAAAATTTCCCGCACTAGAACTCTTATCGGCCCTGCCCCCAAGGCACGGGCCGCCATTATATAAGGGTACTCCTTAATCCGCAGAACTTCGCCCCGCACCAGCCTAGCGATGGTGACCCAGCTTACCAATGTCAGAGCAATAAAAACTCCCGCCACTCCCCTTCCCATCAAGACAGTAATGAGGATAATCATTAAAAGATCAGGTAAAGCAAAAACGACATCCACCCCCCGCATCATCAAATTATCCGTTCTGCCCCCCACATAAGCTGAAATAGCTCCATAGACAGTTCCGATTAACAGGGCAAACAAAGTGGTGAATACACCAATGAATAATGATACCCGCGCTCCATAAATCATGCGCGAAAACAGATCACGGCCCAATCGGTCGGTGCCCATCCAGTGCTCCGCATTAGGAAACGCCAAAGTCTGGAGTGTATCCTGTGTTTCATAGGAAAAGGGTGCCACCCATGGGGCAAATATCGCCAGCACAGAAACAATCAGAAGAAAACCGGCACTCAATTTGGAAGCGAGTCTGTTCATAATACTATTTCAATGTAACCCTCGGGTCCAGCCAGGTGTAAACCATATCGACTATTGTATTGGCGATCACTATCAGTACGGCATAAACCAGCGTCACGCCCATGATTAAGGGGTAGTCCCGGTTGGTCACGGCAGTAATAAAAAACCTCCCCATCCCAGGAATCGAAAAAATATATTCAATAACGAAAGAGCCGGTGACCAGTCCGGCAGTCAGAGGACCCATCACCGAAACGATAGGGTAAATAGAATTTTTCAGTGCGTGCTTGAACATTATTGTAGATTCCTTCAGACCCTTTGCCCGAGCAGTTCGAATATAGTCCGAATCCAAAACATCCAGCAGGGTTGTTCGTGTCAGGCGGGCAATATATCCGGCAAAACCTGCCCCCAGTGCGAATGCAGGCAAAACCATATGCCGAGGCCCTTCCCACAAAGCGGGGGGAAGTAAATGCCAATGATGGGAGAAAATCCACACAGATATCGCACCCAGCACAAAACTGGGCACCGAAATTCCCATCGCCGCAAATAATAGAACAGAACGATCCAGCAAGGAGTTTTTCCAATATGCGGAAATCATTCCGGCAGGAATTCCTAATCCTAATACAACCAGAACAGCACAAAGCCCTAAGGTAAAAGAAACGGGGAACGTGTCCCGGATAATATCTGAAACATCCCGTCCCAAATACTTATAAGACGGCCCTAAATCTCCCTGCAACAACTGCTTCATATATAGAAGGTATTGCAAGGGAAGAGGTTTATCGAGATGATACTTGGCTTCTATATTGGCAATGATTTCTGGTGGGAGAATCTTATCCGTATCGAAAGGGCCGCCAGGAACCCAATGCATGATTAAAAAGGTAAGGGTGGCAACCGTAACCAGCACCGGTATTCCCAACAAAATCCGTCTGATAATAAATCGCAACATGAGCAGTATTTTACCATCGTACAGGGGGAAAGCAGGGGTTTAATATATTCCAGAGGAAATAATTCCCGCTCCAATCAAGACGGTAGGATATAATGTCTGGTCGTTCATTTATTAACGGAAAATTTCATGAAATACGTTTCTCTAAAAGAATTCATTGACCGGCTGGAACTTGAGGGAGAGCTTCTGCGGATCAAAGAATCCGTTTCTCCCATTCTGGAAATCGCGGAAATCACCGACCGGGTCTCAAAGCAATCTGGCGGAGGCAAAGCCCTGCTTTTCGAAAATGTGGAAGGCAGTTCAATGCCCGTGCTGATCAATGCTTTTGGTAGTGCAAAACGCATGAACCTGGCACTGGGTGTTCACAATATTGAAGATATCCCCAAAAGAATTGAACGCTATATAAAAATTCCTCCGCCAACTACCTTGCTGGATAAGGCCAAGCTATTGCCCATGCTTTTGCAGGCGGCGCAATTCCCCCCCAAACTCTTGCAAACGGGTTCCGCTCCCTGCCAGGAAGTTGTTCATCTCAATGATGATATAGACCTGGGAATGATCCCGATTCTACAGTGCTGGCCTAAGGATGCTGGACGGTTTATCACCTTTCCCATCGTGATCAACCGTAGTGCAGACAAAAAAATCAGGAATGTAGGACTCTACCGCATGCAAGTGTACGACAAAAAAACAACTGCCATGCACTGGCATATTCATAAAGATGGGGCGCATTTTTTTCACGAATACCGCAAACAAAATAAAATAATGGAAGTCGCTGTCGCCCTCGGTGCCGACCCGGCATCCTGCTATTCTGCCTCCGCCCCCCTGCCCTACGGCATTGACGAATTTCTTCTGGCAGGATTCATTCGCAAGTCGGGCGTTCCGTTAGTAAAATGCAAGACGGTGGACCTGGAAGTTCCGGCGAATGCAGAAATCATTTTAGAGGGCTACATCGATCCATCAGAGATGCGGCTGGAAGGTCCTTTCGGAGATCACACAGGTTATTACTCGCAGGATGGGGAATACCCTATCTTTCACCTTACTGCCATCACTCACCGAAAAAACCCTGTTTACTTGACCACCATTGTAGGCATACCGCCTCAGGAAGACTTTTATCTGGGCCGGGCCACCGAGCGTATTTTTCTGCCTCTTCTAAAAACACAACTACCAGAAATTGTGGATATGGATATGCCGGTGGAGGGAGTCTTTCACAATTGCGTAATCGTTTCTCTCGATAAGCGTTACCCCATGCAGTCCCGACGACTGATGAGTGCTTTGTGGGGACTGGGCCAAATGAGCTTCGTCAAAACTATCATCACGGTGGATTCCGAAGTCAATGTCCATAATTATGGAGAAGTGGTAAAGCTTTTACTCGATACCGTGGATTTTGAAACGGACCTGTTTTTCTCCGAAGGCGTGCTCGATGTTCTCAACCATGCCTCCGACCAAATGCTATATGGATCAAAACTTGGAATAGATCTCACCCAAAAATTTGAAGGAGAACCCGGTTACGGCAAAGAAACCTGCACACCCAATCAAAATCCTCCCGCACCGGAAAGTGTGATGAGGGCATTTGATGAAATCAAAGCTTGTAAGGTTTTAGAACTTGAGTCACAGCGTAGAGTCATGCTGGTTGCATTCAATAAAACTGCCCCAAACCAGGGAAAGCAATTCATCCAGTCCTTTTTTGAGTCCCTTGAATTTTCTGACATGGAAATAGTCATCGTACTGGAAGGTCATGTCGATTTAGAAAATATCTCTACAGTGATGTGGAAATTTTTTAACAACCTTGATCCAAAACGGGATTTTCATTTTCATGATGGACGTCTGGGAATAGATGTGACTCAAAAATTTTCCGCAGAAGGTTATCAACAAAACTGGCCGGAGGAGATTGGAATGTCTTCGGAAATCAAATCACAGGTCGATAAAAAATGGAGCGACCTCTTCAAAGAATAATTGGTTTTCCCGCAACATGGCACTAGAGCATATCACTATTAAAGGCGCAAGGGAGCATAACCTTAAAAACCTGAATCTCACTCTACCAAGAGAGAAACTTGTTGTGATAACAGGTTTGAGCGGTTCAGGAAAATCTTCTCTCGCTTTCGACACCATATATGCTGAAGGGCAACGCCGTTATGTGGAGTCTCTTTCTGCCTACGCCCGCCAATTTTTGCAATTGATGGAGAAACCCGATGTGGACTCCATTGACGGTCTTTCGCCTGCCATCTCAATCGAGCAAAAAACTTCCAGCAGAAATCCCCGCTCCACCGTTGGCACCGTTACAGAAATTTATGATTACCTGCGCCTACTTTATGCCAGAATCGGCAAGGTATTCTGCTACGGTTGCGAGAGACAAATTTCTTCGCAAACCGTGCAACATATTGTTGACCAGGTTCAGGCTATCCCCATTGGAAAGAAGATAATCATCCTTTCCCCTGTGGCTCGAAACAAAAAGGGAGAATTTAAAAAAGAAATACTGGATATGAAGAGGAAAGGATTTGTACGCGCCCGAATCAATGGTGAAATACGCTCACTGGATGAGGAAATTGTTCTCAATAAAAAATTCAAGCACACTCTGGAAGTAGTGGTCGACAGGCTGGTAATTAAGGAAAACATGGGCAAACGGCTGGCTGACTCGGTAGAGACCGCACTCAATCATGGAGAAGGTTCTCTCGTCGTAGCAATTCTCGAGGATGAAGAATTATTGTTCAGCGAAAAATTTGCTTGTAGTTATTGCAATATCAGTTATCCGGAATTGGAGCCGCGCCTGTTCTCCTTCAACAATCCACAAGGAGCATGTGCTAAATGTGATGGGCTGGGAATTAAAATGGTGATCGATCCTGAACTGGTCGTTCCGGATCCCCGACTTTCTATCCGCGAGGGGGCTTTGAAACCCTGGGAAAAGCGTAGCTCCATTTATTTCCACCAGATGCTGGATACTATCTCGACCCATTTTAAATTCAAGCTCAACGCTCCCTTTGAAAAACTGACAAAAAAAACTCGCGATATTTTATTATTCGGTTCCGGTGACGAAACCATAAAATATTATTTTGAAAAGGATGGAAAAAAACAATTTTATTCAGACACCTTTGATGGAGTGATTCCCGATCTGGAAAGGCGTTACCGTGAGACCGATTCCAACTCCTCCCGAGATGAAATTGCGCGCTACATGCGTCCCCTTTCATGTCAAACCTGCAAGGGAGAACGATTACGTAAAGAAGCGGTCTCGGTAAAAATCGCCGACCTGAATATTGTCGAACTCACAGCGTTTTCTATCGGCCATGCCTATGAATATTTTCAGGATTTAAAACTGAGCCGACAGGAAAATAATATCGCCCGAAGAATCGTCAAGGAAATTAAGGAGCGGCTGGGTTTCCTCACCAATGTCGGATTGGAATATCTCTCCCTCGACCGATCTTCCGCTACGCTTTCAGGGGGAGAAAGCCAGCGCATCCGTCTTGCTACTCAAATCGGTTCCAGTCTAATGGGAGTACTATACGTCCTCGATGAACCTAGTATCGGCCTGCACCAGAGAGATAACGACCGCCTGCTCAACACCCTTCTCCGTCTGCGAGATTTAGGTAACACCGTCATCGTGGTCGAACATGATGAAGCAACAATCCGATCCGCCGACTATGTAGTAGACCTGGGACCCGGAGCGGGAGTTCATGGGGGAGAAATCACTTTCTCCGGCACTCCTAAAGCTATGCTTAAATCAAAAGATTCCCTTACCGGACAATACCTTTCAGGAAAAAAGAAAATTCCACTTCCCCAAAAACGCCGCCAGGGCAATGGCAAAACCATCGAGATCCATGGGGCTCAGGAAAATAACCTGAAAGAAGTAACTGTAAAGTTTCCTCTCGGCTGTTTTGTTTGCGTGACCGGTGTGTCTGGTTCAGGAAAGAGTACGCTCACCATAGATATTCTATACAAGGCCCTCGCCCGGCATTTTTGGAACTCGATGGACAAGCCCGGTGAGTTTAAAAAAATTCAGGGCATTCAATGGCTCGATAAAGTCATCGACATTGACCAGTCTCCGATTGGAAGAACACCGCGATCTAATCCTGCCACCTATACGGGGGTGTTCACACTTGTTCGGGAATTGTTCAGTCAGGTTCCTGAGTCCCGTGCCCGCGGTTACAAACCTGGACGATTCAGCTTTAATGTCAAAGGCGGAAGATGCGAGGCCTGCCAGGGCGATGGGGTCATCAAAGTGGAGATGCATTTTCTCCCCGATGTGTTTGTCACCTGCGAAGTTTGCCAGGGCAAACGTTTCAATCGAGAAACTCTTGAAATTCATTATAAGGGAAAGACTATTGCCGATGTGCTGGATATGACCGCCGAGGAAGCCAAGGAATTTTTTACCAACATTCCTTCTATCAAATCCAAACTACAAACCATCACCGATGTTGGACTCGACTACATTCATCTCGGACAACAAGCCACCACATTATCAGGTGGGGAGGCGCAAAGAGTCAAACTTTCCAAAGAGCTGAGCAAACGCAGTACCGGCAGGACTCTGTATATCCTTGATGAACCGACCACCGGACTGCATTTTGCTGATATCGAGCACCTGCTAAAAGTTCTCGCCAAGTTGGTTGATTCCGGCAACACAGTTGTAATTATCGAACACAATATGGAAGTGATCAAAATGGCCGACCATATCATCGACCTGGGTCCCGAAGGCGGAGACGGAGGCGGACAAGTACTCGCCGAAGGCACACCGGAGCAGGTCGCTAAGGTTAAAGCTTCTTACACCGGTAAATATTTAAAAGAATATCTTTAATTTCCCTTCCTTTCCCCCACTTTTCTTTACTCACTACAATTTACCATTGACATAGGCATCATTTTGCACAATACTTAGCCAAATGGCTAATCAAATAAACAGTCAATTAGATAACGTTTTCTTTGCTTTATCGCATCCCACGCGACGGCAGATGCTAGATAGACTGATTGATTCCGATCTTTCCGTGACGGATATTTCCAGAGGCTACAATAACGCCGGGCCAACAATCAGTAAGCATCTGCGGGTAATGGAAAGTGCGGGATTAATACAGCGGACAAAACGAGGGAGGGTCCATTGGGTTAAATTAAACCCCAAACCCTTAAAGGGTGTGGGGGATTGGATGGGCCAATATAAAAAGTTTTGGGATATCAGTTTAAGCTCTCTGGACACCTATTTGAAAAAAATTTCAACGAAAAAAAGAAAATGAAAGAATACGAACAGTTGGTTATTAGAAAAACTTTTAATCATCCCAGAGAATTGGTTTTTCAAGCCTGGAGCCAACCTGGCCACATTTCCAACTGGCTATTCCCGGATTCAAATTGCCCTGTTAAAGTTGAAGCGTTTAACTTTACCGTTGGTGGAAACTATCGGTTCGCTTTTCATGGCCCGGAACAAGTGGATTTCGTTTCCGGAAATTACCAGATCATAGATCCCCCCAGAAAACTTGAGTTTACCTGGACCTGGCAAAAACCCACTCAAGATGCAGGAATTCCAACGATTGTAACGATCGAATTATCAGAAGATGACAATAGCACTGAACTACTCCTTACCCAGAAGGCTTTTGGAAGCATCGAAATGTGCAACAGACACAAGCTCGGCTGGGAGGGAGCCATCCACTTCCTAGAATCTCACTTGGCCAAAAACTCTTAAAAAGGGAATCGGGAATAACTTTAATAAAGGAGTAAAAAAAATGAAAGACGCTTTGGATATTGTTAACAATTTTTACCGTGCTTTTGAAGAAAAGAATTTTGAAAAAGCCCGGTCGTTTTTAAACGATGATTACACGTTTAAAGGGCCTATGATGCAATTCAATAGTGCAGATGAATGTATAGCCCAAATGAAAGAATGCGGTTTTGATGCAAGTCACAAAACAATTCGGACTATTAGCGATGGAAGCCAGGTAGTAGTAATATTTGATTGGATGGTCTGCAAACCCTTTGAGGGAACGTTCCGAATGTGCGAATGCTTCCAGATAAAAAATGAAAAAATTGCTTCAGCGGAATTATTTTTTGACACCGCTAATTTTCCGAAAATGGATAAAAACGCGGCTTAAACTTTATTTAAGCCCTCTTTCATAGATATAAGAGTACTCATGGTTCACAAGGAAGGATTAAATCAGAGAATCAGAGATATTTTCAAGGGGGAAGAAAGTGGCCACCGAACATAATATGTTCGGTGGCCTTTAATTCATGCGCCATGGAAATATGATATGCGGAGCTGATATTCAAAACGGTTTAAGGGTTCGAATAGGACCAGAGAAGTACCAGCAAACACTCAAATTAAAACGTGTGCGGAGAATGAACCTAACTGGAAAACCAGTACAGGAATCTACATCCCCCTTATTAAAGCATTCGATCCATTTTTTACTGCACCTTAAAACAGATTGCTTTATTTCAGAGTCGTTTCTCATGCAATTTACTCAGGGCTTAATATAAATATATCCCTGTTCCTGCAAATCAGCAATGCGTTTGACAGCGACCGGGTGTTCTGTCGGGATAAAACCCGGCTCCAGAGATTCCAAAGGCTTACCAAACAATTTCATCGAGACCTGGCACATTTCTGGCTGAACCCCTTTGGCAATGACCATGGCAAGTTTCTTTTTCAAAACAGGGTCTACAGATTCTCGATCAAAAAGTTTCAGGGCCGGACCATGAACCACTACCTTGATATCAATTTTATCCGGTCCGCCTTCCGCTTCCATATGTTTATTGATCAATGCCATCGCGTATTTTGCAACGCCTGCATCCGATCCATCAATGTGGTACAAAACTTTGAGCCTGCCATTTTCATCGCGGTTGCTCCCCGCCTCCGCCGTTGAAATCAGAATAAATACACATGCAAAAATTGCGATAAGTGGGGAAACCCAGCGGTTTTTTATCATGGAACTCTCCTATTGAGAATTATTTATATCGCATATTTTATCATTTTCTGACTGCTTGCCAGAGACATAAATAGGGGGGATGATCTTCTGCTGTGCCAGGGGGAGGCGGGTATTAATTCTTTTCGATATTCTCAAGGCGGGCGGTAGCACGAAAGAGTTTTTTCTGTGCTTTGATGAATTCTTCTTCCGAAAGGTCGGTTTGGCTCAATTGTTTTTCCGCCTTAGCATGGGCACGTTCGGCACGGTCGCGATCAATCTCTTGCAGAAACTCTCCGGTTTCGGCCAATACCGTTACCCGGTTATCCGTCACTTCCAGATACCCTCCACTGACAACCAGAGCGATGGTTTCACCCTCATTCTCGTAAGACAACTGTCCTGAGCGGAGGTTGGTCAGTATCGGAGCGTGGTCATAGAGTATTCCCAAATCGCCCTCGGTACCGGGGGCGTTGACTTGGTCAACCTCTTCCGAAACGAGGAGTTTTTCGGGAGTTACTATGTTGAGAATCAGTTTCTGGCTCATGCCGATTTTTTATCCAGTTCTTTCTGGTTTGCGTGAACTTCGTCCAGGGTTCCCACCATGTAAAACGCCTGCTCAGAGATATCATCGCCCTTTCCATCAAGAATGGCTTTGAATCCCTCAATGGTATCCTGCACCTTGACATATTTCCCCGGCG
>JABIXH010000012.1 GCA_018664975.1 Nitrospina sp.
CGCAAAAGGACTCCCACTCCCATCATCATCGGGATCAAAATATAGAACGGTTTGGCAAATATTTGATGAATGTGTACGGGGTCTTCGAGTTCATGAATTCGGGTTTTATTTTTCCGGGCTGTTTTACTCAATACAAACTTTCCTTTCACCAATCCGATCAATGCGGCGATGATTCCAGAGATAACAATGGCGACTTGGGTTGAGTGTTGTTCCTGTCCAGCAAGTTGATACATGCCAAAACCACGGATAACAAGAAACAGCCCCACAACGCACCAAAATCCACCTGCAATGGAAATAAGGTTATTTTTATTCAAAAGAAATCCTCACAGATAGATTTAGGATTAGATGATAAATAGCGGGTAAAGGTTTCATCTTTAAAGTTGATGGATCATTCACCTTGGAATATTTCCAATTACCAAGCGAACCGACATTCTACCGCTTTTGCTTTTATATAAGTGTCGCGTTTCACCATTTTTAAAATCGAATAAAGTTCCCTCGTGTCCCTGTTCGCTTTTCAGCCATACAGTCGCTTGGCATCCCGAAGGGAAAATAGGATCCAGGTGGATGTCGTTGCCATATTTGTCCTTGTTGGTTGCTTCAGTGTTATACAAGGTCAGGATCTCTTCTTCATCGGGTAATCGCCAATCTTGAGTATTGCCAAATTTGACATAACTTATATCACCGGCCCACTCTTTGGCTTCATCCCAACTGAACCATCTACCTTCTTTTTGCCATCCGTCTTCCTGAGTCCATGTGAGAGCAGTTTGGGTGTCGGTTATGGTGCCATTCTGGTTGTCTTTAAATCTATTTGAGTTCGGCATAATAGTTAAGCAAATTTAATTTTTAGAGTTAACGGTATCCAGGGGAATCCTTTCCAATCTTGACATCAGTCCATTCAGATCAAAGACGGGAGCGCTTTGGAGCACTTTATCATTGATGATGTTGCCAAAGGAAACTTTTAAGAGATTATTTGACCAAGCGATAAACGGAGTTCCCAATAATATACGCTTTACGGTGCTGCGGGAAATTTTTACCGGAGCATTTGAGTTTAGTAAATCAGAATTGTTGTGCAATACAGAAACGGTTTTGGCGGCCATCCATAAAGGCCAGATACAAAACAGGCGTAAGGCGATTTCTGTTCTGGGTATGGCCAGGGTGAATTTTAAGGCATCTTCCAAATGACCATTGGTTTTGCATAGCAAGTTTTCCAGAATTTGCAGGTTCTTATCCATGGATGCCCCGGAGTGGAATTCATCCATGGTTAACCCTTTTTCAGCAATGATGCTTTTAGGAATGTATGACCAGCCTCTATCACGATCAGCAATAATATCCTTGGATATGTTGGTCATTTGGAGACCCAGTCCAAAAGAAACAGCGTTTTGGCGCATGGTGTTTCGTGCTGTTTTTGACAAATGCGGCAGTTTTTGAAAAAACAGATTGCAAAGCATTTCTCCCACAACGCCTGCTACAAAATAACAGTATTCTTCCAATTCCTGAATGTTTCCCAGAGGGGTGATTTCGCCAAACTGAAAGCGGTTTTGAAAAAAAGCCATACCCTTCGCCATTTTTGAAACGGAAGGGATTATCTGTTCTTGATGATTTTTGGCTAGAGAGTCAAAGACATTGAACACCCGCTGTGTCTGGTTGAGGAGTTCCAGGTCATTGACGGAACCATCGACGTCCTGGCAGTCCTCAATCCAGGTCGTGAGGTTTTTGTCACGATAACCCGAATCTTCCATCAACCGTGAAAACTCCATCAGGAGCTTGATTTTTATTTTGGGATCCAATTTGGCCGCATCTTCTACCGTGTCCACGATCCGGCAAAAAAGATAAGCGGTGAGAATACTGCGGTGAAGTGCACCTCTTAAAACGGATATGTTGAGAGCAAAGGTTCTGCTAACTTTGGGAAGCGTTTGTACGCAATAGGTCCAGTCGTCCATTGTGACAAAATAAAATTTCCCAAAGGGGAAATTGAGGAACAAAAAGATTCCAAATGATTAAATGTATAAGGGGAGGGTTAGAAAAATATAAATTTCAAAACCTTCAGTTCAAAGACAGCAAAGGTTTCTTATAAAACCGCCGCTTGCTATCAGGAAAGGAGCGCTTCTTTTTCCAGGCCTTCAACCCTTTTGGCAATATTTAAAATCTCAGAATGCACCTGGTTGATGATATCTTCTGGGGTGCTTGTCCCTGCGGTGATACCCACATGTTGCTTTCCTACAAACCAGTCCTGATTTAACTGGTTAGACGATTCAATGTGGTGGGCCTCAACACCTTTTTCTGTACAAACGTGCACCAGCTTTTTTGTGTTGGAAGAATTAAACCCTCCAATGACGATCATTAAATCTACCTGGTCGGCTAATTCATGCACCGCTACCTGCCGATCCCGGGTAGGCTGACAAATTGTATTGATGAATGCGACATCGTCCACATAATCAAGAGCGCGGATTTTCTCCACGAGTGCTTCTACTTTATCGGTTTGTTGTGTTGTCTGCGAGACGATCCCAAGTTTTCGGTTGCCACAGTTTTTAATCTTACCAAAGTCTTCCTCGCTATTGATGACCAAATGTTCTTCGAGATCGCCCACTATTCCTTTTACCTCGACATGGTCTTTTTGCCCGATCACGACGGGAAAATAACCTTTTGTCACTAATGATTTTATCGTTTGGTGGACTCTCATCACCAGAGGGCAACTTGCGTCGTAGACTATGAAACCCGCCTCATTCAATTGTTTTTTTGTTTTCTCAGCCGCTCCATGTGCGGTAATCATTACTTTTTTGGTTTTGATCTTATCGATATCTTCGATTCCAGGTACCAGAGAAACACCATTTTGTTTCAAAGATTTACTGACTTGTGGGTTATGAACCAATTGTCCCACTATGGTCAGGTCAGATTCAAATTCGGGTGACATGGCTAGATTAATGGCGTCCTGAACTCCAAAACAGGTGCCCATAGCACTGGCAAGGGAGACTTTCATATATGAATTCCTTAATGGATATGTTTTCGATTTTACTCGCGAACCAACAGCTTAGATCATAACAAACAGGTTTTAAATAAAAAACCTTTATTTGGTAAGAAGGTTTTTTATCATTTGCCAGGTTGTTTGGCGGCTAATATCCCCAATAGATTCTGTTAGCGGGATATTCTTTGGGCAGACTTCAACGCAAACCTGCGCATTACCGCAATCGGTGATGCCTCCCTCCCCCATGACGGCATCCAGCCTTTCTTCTTTTTTCATTTCTCCCGAGGGGTGCAGGTTAAAAAGGCGAACCTGATTGAAGGTGGCCGCCCCTAAAAAAGAGTTATCCAACGTAAACTGGGGACAGGCTTCCAGGCAACATCCGCAGGTCATGCATTCTGACATGACGTATCGCTTGGCCCGGTCCTGGTCTGGCATGATCGGGCCTTCTCCGATGTTATGGCTCCCATCGATTTCGATCCAGGCTTTAACCTTCTTTAGGTTTTCAAACATACGCTCACGGTTGACCTGTAGGTCACGCACGACCGGA
>JABIXH010000069.1 GCA_018664975.1 Nitrospina sp.
GTATGGGGAAATCAGACCGATTCTGGACAAAACAAACTTCCCCCGAGCAATGACAGGTCAAAACTCAGGGCAACCACTTACCCGGGAATATCAAACGCAATGGCTGACCAGTGGGGCTGTGAGAATATGTTTATCACAGACGAAAGAAGGCAGGAATGCTTTGCCTTTTAACAACCAACCCCTTACTGAAAAAACGTAACCTGTAAAAATTGCCTTCGGAGGAAAAAGAAATGAAACTTGAAGATTTACCACAGTCAGCCTCTATTGGGTGGTTGCGTGAACAGATCAAAGAAAAAGGACTTCACGTTATCGGCACTTGTGGGGAGTGTGCTTTTTGGATACCTAACCCAAACAATGAACATCGTGAGGATGACGAAAGATGCACCCACATGTGTCTACATAGCGAATGGAAGGAAAGTGATGGCTGTGCCCACTGGGAGAAAAAGAAATGAATGAAAAACTTGTGCTGACGGATGAGGAATTTGAGAATTTTAAAAGAGACTGGGATAATGGACGATATGGTGCTTCATCTCAGGATGTTTCGCATCTTGTCGCCACTGTTGAGAGTTTGAAAACTAGTAACGATGCTTTAGTTGCCCTTGTTAAACTTGCGAACAAAGCAAAAGCTGAAACCGCAAAGCTAGTAGAAGAATGTGACGAAGATATGATTTCTGCACAGAAAAGAGAAAACAAATTAAAAGAAGAAGTTGAGAGTTTGAGGTGGAAATTCATGGCGCAATCTGTTGTCCTTGCTGGCTTGAAGGAAGACAACGCCTAAAAGCAAGAGAGAGGATTTTGCAAGAGGAAAATCTTAAGCTCAAAATTGAATTGAAGATGCCTTGTCGCAGGTGTGGCATATCAGATAAATAAAGGCAAGCCGTTACCAATGAGGATACGTTCCCACAGTAACGGTGGCAGGGGGGTTGGCCCAGACTCGCATACTAGTTACGAGAAGGCACCCAAACCCCCTTGCCTTTTTAACTTTTAAAAGGAGAAAGCCATGAGATTCAACAGGAGAAGATTTCCCTCTGATCTACTGAAGTGGATCGGCTTGGTAAAAAAATCACCTCACCCAGATGCCCTGGATCACTACCCAGGCCGCAGATGGGAGGAGCGGTTTCGATTAGCCGCACAAAATACAATAATAATCGCAACTGGAAATATAAAAAAGGTGACAGTTTTATTATATAGCGTATGAAAAAGGATACAGTGAAAAGGTGAGGTGACAAAAATTGTTGATTAAATGGACATCTAAAAAGGAATTGAGATAATGCCTGAGTTTAAAAAGCATTTCCGAGTTAAAAATTTTGAGAAATATCAGCCAAAAAGGAACGGAAAACACGCTCCTTGGATAAGGCTGTACCACACCTGGAACCTGGACCCAGCCATAGGGCAGCTATGCGACAGCCACAAGGCACACTGGCTGGGACTCGTCTGCATCGCACACGCAACCGATAACAAGATACCTTGGGACTCGGCTTGGATCAAAAAGCGCGGCTGTTTCAACTCAAACGTAAAATTAGACATCTTTGTAAACTTGGGACTTATAGAGATTTTGTGCAACACGGATGAAATGGGTGGCGAATTAAAAAAACCATTAGAAAGAAAAAAAGAAAAAGAAAAAAAGAAATATATACCAGATGAAAATTTTGTTGATCCTGTTTTAGAAAATTTCGAGCAGGACTGGAAAGCTTACCCAAGGAAAGATGGAGTTAAAAGCAAGGCTCTCTCCTGCTACAAAAAATCGGTTGGTGATAATCCTGAGAAGAGGCAGGCCTTTTTAGAGAAAATGCGGGTTTATGTGGCAAGCGTCAAGGATCACAATTTTTTAAAACACGCAGAAACGTTCTTTAGGAATTGGGAGGGCCTGGAGGTATCTGAGCAAATAGCCTCCCCAATTAAAAAACAATCAACGGTTTCAAGAAACCTTGAGCTAATTAAAAACATTGATCTTGGTGAGGAAAATGACAACAGACGAATACAAGCTGGGGGTAGCGATAATGTCAGCATCAGGAATATTAGGAAACTTGGAGCCTGAAACAATCCTAACCTGGAAGGAATTGTTGATTGATCTGGATTTTGAATATTTCAGGCAGTCGGTTGTTCATATCTGCAAAACCCATGTGGATTTTTACCCAGGCACAAACATCCCTGCTTTAATCAGGGAGAATGCCAGCGTTTTCAAATCAAAGGACTTTGCGAAAAAGAACACCTTCAAGGAAAAATTTGAGCAATACAAGCTGGATGCGGCAAGCCCTGAAGAGGCCAAAGAGTTTATAGATCAGGCTGGATTCAAACTGAAGGAAATCCCGCAGGCTACGCTGTGAGGCCACGCCATAAATACAACGCAGTCCAGGTTGAGCGTGACGGTTTTAAGTTTCCATCGAAGGCAGAGGGCAAGAGATACGATGAACTCAAGCTTTGCAAGCAGTCCGGAGATTGTGTGATGTTCTTGCATCAAGTTCCATTCAGGATGTCAGGATCAACGTACTGGGCTGATTTTATGGTTTTCTGGAATGATGGGAGCGTTACCGTTGAGGACGTTAAAGGCATGAAAACAGCGGCATATAAGAAGCAGAAAGCAATGATGGCTGTGCATTTCCCGGCTGTCGAAATTCAAGAACTTTGACAGCCGGGGAGCAGGGAGCGGGAATATGATTTATGGTGTGAAAAATGAACATGAAGAGAGGTTTTTGTTGGAACGATGGGAGATTGAGAGGCATTTGCATGATAGGGAAAAGGGGAGGGAGTACACAAAAGATCAAGAGTTTACTCGGATGTGTAGAGCCCACACTGGTAGGCTTGTGACCACAAGGGATACAGCTATTTCTCAGCCCATGACCTCCGACTTTATGGATAAGATGGATGAGATGAAAGAGTTGCTTTTGTCGCACCATAGTCCCTCGGCTTCAGAAAAAACTGACGCGATGACTGAGTTTGAGGAGGATGTCAGGGAGCAGAGGCGATTAGAAAAAATTATAGCTGATAAAATCAGAGAGGAGATCAAGCTAAGTGGTGCGCCAAGACAAAAGTTTATCAACCGCGTCCACTGGGACGTTATGAGAGAGTATTTTAAAAAAATGGACAAGAAGAGGGGCCGGAACTTGCCGTGAGGCTCCACGGCTAGGCCGTTACTCCCGAGAGAGATTATACAATAATTTTAAAGAAAGGGTTGATTATGAATGAATCTGTAGCAGTAGAGGTGAAGGCCAAGCGGGAGAACATAACCGGGAATGTCCTGAGAAGGCTTGCCGACAAACACGGGCTGCAAGCTGTGATCGACCTCATAACGATTTTTGATGAAGAGTATCCGGAGCGCAAAGAGGACAAGCGGCGCACGTTTTACGTTCCGACCATGCACACTTTAACGAGGTAGCGGCATGGCAGAGAAAATTAAAAACTTTCATTGCGGTTGGTGTGGTTCAGGAAAAGGTCTTTTAATCCCACGCTCTAGGGGTAAGGAGGGCTCGGTTTGGGATGAAGATGCCAAATATTGGTTGTGCTGTGATTGCGGTAATGATGTAGTGGTTGCAACTTTCGCAGATGGAACTTTTACCGATGGAGCCGATCTATATTCAATCCAATAAGAAGTATCAAATCTGGTCAGGAGAAGTATCAGATTACGCAAGGAGAAGTATCAGATTTGTCAAGAGGTATCAAAAATGTGACTTCTTCAAGTGACTCAAAACAAAACGGTAACCATGCCTGTAGTTCCAATAATGGTACTTCCAAAGAAAGTACTAAAGAAAGTATTAAAGATATATATAGGATTTTTGAATTCTGGAATGAGCAAAACATAGTCCAGCACAGGGTCTTTAATAAGTTTCAGTCTGCCATTAAATCCTGCCTAGAACACTTCACCGTAGAAGAGATTATTCAGGCAATCAGGGTTTATAAAAAGATTCTTGATAGCTCAGACCAC
>JABIXH010000103.1 GCA_018664975.1 Nitrospina sp.
ATATGATCCACATCCAAGTCATGACGAGTGCGGAAAATAGTTAGAATGATAGCCAACCCCACCACCACTTCTGCCGCCGCAACCGTCATGATGAACAAGGCAAAAATCTGTCCATCCAGCGAGTTGAGGAAACTGGAATAAGTGATCAGATGAAAGTTCACTGAATTGAGCATCAACTCGACAGACATGAACATGATGAGAGGATTTTTGCGAATGATAAACCCTGCCGCACCCACACAGAAAATAGAAGCACTGATTAGTAAAACAAACTCTGGCCCCATAATTACCTCACCCGCCTTCTTAAAGGCGCAAAAGAAAATTTTGCCAAGCAAATTACTCCTACCGCCGCAACCAGAAGCAAGCCGGAGGCCAATTCAAATGCCACCAAATGTTTTGAAAATAATTCAAGGCCTATGGCTTTTGCTGTTCCAAACAGTTCTGGGGGAACTTCTCCGTGAACCTGCTGGGTAGGACCCACCGTTGCCGATAAATACAATTCTCCCAAAAGGGTAAAAACAAAGGCAAGTGCCAGGGATCGGTGCAAAGAGTTTTCCTGAACTTCTTTTTTTCCACCAAGAAGGGCAATGATAAACAAAAACAGAATCATCACCGCTCCAGCATAAACGATGATCTGAACCACTGCCAGAAACTCTGCGTTATACAGAAGAAACAAAAGGGCCAGGCAGATCATATGGCCAATCAGGTACAGAGCACAATAAATCGGTGAGGAGCATAGGACGACCCCCAGACTGGCAAGAACTGCCGTCACCCCAACCGCCAAAATTACCGTGTCCTGCGCAAAATCAAATACCGTAGCGATTTCCAACACAAATTAACTCCAAAAACAGAATTACCTCCACCAAGCGTGGCTGGCTATTTAGCTCCACGCTTTCGGCGGTCGCGTCAGCGTCACCGCCATATTGCCGGTCATGCCGAATCGATCCGCTCCGTATTACCGAGAATGTTGACGCGGAACTGGTTTGGTTCCGGGTAAACCAGCAAATCTTTTTTCTCCATGATGTAATTGTCGCGATCATAATCCGCCAATTCATAGTGCTCGCGCAAAACCACCGCATCTACCGGACAGGCCTCCTCACAATACCCGCAGTAAATACACCGCAACAGGTTAATCTCATAAACCTCTGCATAACGCTCGCCTTTTGAAACCGGGTTTTCCGGATCGTTCTCCGCCGACACAACATGAATGCACCCCACCGGACAATTGATCGAGCACAAGGAACATCCCACACATTTTTCCAGTCCTTCCTCATCACGGTTCAGGAAATGTCTTCCCCGATAACGCTTGGGCATAGTTCGCTTGACCTCGGGATACTGCAAGGTAACCGGTGTGCTCAACATATTCCGGAAAGTGACCCCCATTCCGATCATAAGATTTTTTATTCCACTAATAGTTGCTTGCAACATAGCTCATCCCCTCAGGGAAACCAGATCACCTTAAGCGTACCGGTGACCAGAAGATTCAATAAACATAATGGCAGTAAAACTTTCCAGCCAAACGTCATTAACCGATCATAACGAATGCGAGGAAATGTTGATCTCAACCAGATGAATACACACAACAGAAAAATCACTTTAAGGGCAAACGCTACAATGGGCCACAGTGGCAAACCATAAGCGTTCCACCCTCCAAGAAACAAAAGGGTCACCAAAGCACTCATGGTCACCATATTGATGTACTCACCCATGAAGAACATGGCAAATTTCATGCCCGTATACTCGGTATGGAAACCCGCCACCAGTTCCTGCTCCGCTTCCGGCAAGTCAAAAGGAGCACGGTTGGTCTCGGCAATACCCGCAATAAAAAACAACAAAAATGCCAACGGTTGGATAAGAATAAAAGGTAGCGTCTCCTGAGCCTTAACCATGTCTACCAGGTTCAGGGATCCGGTAAGCAATATAATGCTCAACGCAGATAGGCCCAGCGTTAGTTCATAACTGATCATCTGGGCGGAGGAGCGCAAACCACCCATTAAAGAATATTTATTATTCGATGCCAATCCGGCAAGAACCATCCCATAAATACCCATCCCGGAAATCGCGAACACGAATAAAATTCCGCTGTTAACATTGGCTCCCCACATCTCAATGCTCTGACCGAACACCTCGAAGGGTTCACCAAAAGGAATCACCGCAAACCCGACAATCGCTGTAATCACCACCACAGCTGGCGCAAGATGAAACAAAAATTTATCTGCAGAACTCTGAATGATGGATTCCTTGAATAACAACTTAACCGTATCAGCCATCGGCTGGCCAAAACCCAGAGGCCCAACCCGATTCGGACCCAAACGCACCTGAAACCGGCCCATCAAGCGTCGCTCCAGCCAGACTAAAGCCGGGACCACCGACATAATCCCCACCGCAATAACCACGGCTTTAACACTCCCCACAATCAGAGGAATATTCTCATTCAAAAACAGAACGATGAAGTCCCAGGTTGCATTCAAAATTTCAGTAATCCATTCCAAATCGTAACCACTCCAAAAACATTTTCCTGTCTATAAAATACCTGACTCTAAACTTTTCGGACTTCCACCCATGCCGGACGGCCCTCCGTGTCAACCAGAGCGTTCACACCCTGCTCGTCCGAGATTCTTGGCACCACTACACCCCCCGATAAGCAACGGTTGTTGATCATCGCTGTGGCCTCCAATCTGGCATCTCCGGTCGAAAGTAAAACCGTATCACCCTCCTGAACACCCAGCTTCTGGGCATCTTTCTCGTTCAAATAAGCTCTGGAAGGTTGAAAGTGATGCGCCAGCTTCGAAGAGGCATCCAGAATCTTGCCATGCGCAAACAGGTAGGTGGCAACACGAAGCCTCAAGCTTCCGTTTTTTTCTGCTTCAGCCTGAACCTGATTATCTAAACCCGGTTCATCGACAGAAGCTGTGACCTCACGGTCGCACCCGTTTTTACCTACTGATCTTTGGCTGACCTCCTGATAACCCGGAACCTTCTGGGAAATTTCTTCGGTGACATCCGAAAACCTGCGATATTCAGTTTCATCTCCTAACGCCTTGTGCATCAGGTTGATGATTTTCCAATCCTGTACCTGGTTGGTTTCAAACGCTTTTTTTCTAGCCTGCACCCGGCCTCCAATATTGGTGGTCGTACCCTCGTCATAACCTGGGCCATTAGAGGATAGTACAAGGTGCGCCAGTTCTGTCGTCTCAGTTTCCAACATATCATGCACCACCAGAAGCTCCAGATTCTTCAAAGCCTCTGTCACCTGTAACCCGCCAGGAAAATCCATGACAGGATTAGAACGGTGCACCAACAGGGCTTTCAATTTCCCCGCTTTAGCACGTGCAATCATTTCTAATGCGGAAAGTCCGGTTCCAGTCGGAGCGTTTTCTCCCCATTGGTTTTTTATCTCCTCTTGATCTGTAACCGGCACAGCCCCCGGATAATAATCGGGAAGCAATCCCATATCCATAGCCCCCACGGCATTGGTCATTGGGGCCGCGGGAATGGCTCCGCATTCCAGTGTCGGAACTTTAGAAATCAATTTAAGCAGACGCTTGACCCGTAGTACGGCATCTCCGGAAAGGGCGGATGGATTGTACACAACACAAATTTTCATGCTGGAGCGCACTGTCTCAACCAGAGCTTTCATATCCTCCGCAGAAATTCCGCTTGAGGCCAAGTCAACATCAATAGCCGGTTCTCCCAATTCACGGGCCAGGCCATTTGCCAATGCATCGATAGCTACCGCTTCATAACCCACCTTGTATTGCACCGACTGCGCTGAGTATTTATCCAGCGCGATCTTTTGATCGTTCAGGCTCACCAACCGGGTTCCACAACCGGTCACCGCTTTTTTTATTCGCAGATCAAGAATGGGCAATTCTTCCGTTGGGTCACTGGCAATCAACAAAACCACATTGGAGGTTTCAATCTGCTCGACTCCATAATGATTGACCGGAAGGCCGGGAGTATCCTGATAGGTCTTATGGTCTATATTATTCGTACCCAGGCCCTGGCGGAAAAATTTCTGATAAAGATAATTTTCCTCATTAGTGCCGTAGGGAGACCCAATGAACCCAACGCTTTCAGGCCCGTGCTCCTCCACTATTTTTTTAAACGCTTCAGCCACATTTCCAGCCGCCTCCTCTGTCGTGCAGTTAAGAGGGAAGGCCGGAAAAGATGTAACTTTGCCCGTCCCCACACCATTTTCCCGGGCGGTAAGAATTTTATTTTTGCTCTGCACAAAATGATGACCCCAGCGGCCTTTGTCGCAAATCCAACCATCGTCCACCGCATCATTGGGACGCGCCTCAACACGCATGAGCTCATTGAGTCGGGTACCTATTGTGATATTGCAGTTACAACCGCAATGCGCGCAAAGCGTTTCCACGTTAGAGAGATCCCAGGTTCTGGCCTTAAAACGAAAGTCCGTATTGGTCAAAGCCCCTACCGGACAAATATCGATGACATTGCCTGAAAAGCGAGTGTCATAAGGTTCATTGTTAAATGTACCTACCTCATTGTGAAACCCACGGTTCAACATGACCAGCCCTTGCCCCTGTTCAATCCGTTCGCTATAAGCGGTGCACCGCTGACACGCAATACAACGTTCCCTGTCTATGGTAATGACAGGACTGAGCGGTGTCGCCTTGGCATTGTTGGCCCGGTGAAACTCCATACGGGTATCCGGCGGACCATACTTGAAGGTGTTATCCTGCAAGGGGCATTCGCCACCCTTGTCACAAACCGGGCAATCGAGAGGATGGTTGAGTAAGGTAAACTCCAGCACTCCCTTCTGCGCTTGCTCCACTTTTTCAGTAGTGGTTTTAACTACCATATCAGGTGCCACATCCATGGTGCAGGCAGTCATCAGTTTCGGCATCTTCTCAACCTCCACCAGACACATCCTGCAACAACCCAGTGGGCCGATCTTCTGGTGATAGCAGAAGACAGGGATGTCCACCGCAACCTGCTTGGCCGCATCCACCACCTTGGTGCCTTTGGGAACCGTCACCGA
>JABIXH010000115.1 GCA_018664975.1 Nitrospina sp.
GCTTTTTGCCTGACAGCGATAATGAGGGAATTGATGAAAGCATCATCATCGAAATCTGTTATACGCAAAAAATTTTTGGCTTCAGATAGAGAAACCGGTTCCAAAGCGGGAGGTGTTTTTATTTTTAAAGACATTTTACTTTTTCGAAGAAGGTTTTTTTCCAGTGCATTTATTTTCAGGTGCCTTGCCCTGATTTTTCACACTCTTTACATAAATTTTGCGCGCCCAGCGATGGCGAATAAAAACCAGAGCCAGTTCATCGGAAACATCTACCGTTTCACCGCTGGTATAAGTTTTAACAAGCATTCCATCCGGAGAGCCTTGCCGGGTTTTGAGCATCTTAATTTTCATATAGTATGTCCAAATGAAATCCCCATCCCTTCTAAGAAAGGATGGGGAAATTAATTAATCAATTAACAGGTGCTCGATGAGGAATACCTCGAATCACTGATGCGCGACCCGCGAAGGATGGAGTGGTGCCAGCCAGCGTCATGACACTACGAATATATCGTTTGCTACCTTTGTAGCCGACGTGCTGGATTTCATCATCAACCATTGGGCCAAGGGTGCCTTCCAGGTCTGCGACCGCAATGTCTGTGAATACCGAGTTGTCGTCTGATTCCTGTACTTTTGGGGTATAGGTTTCATCAGCATCCGCATTGTCTACGGTGCCTGACTCGAAAACGCAAACGGCTCCATCGAATCCGCGCAGATCTACACCCGTCCCATTTTGGGAAGTGGTATAAACCGCCGGTCCTATTGAAGCCAGAACGTCTAAATGATTATTAAGGTCTTTCATTTTTTATCTCCGATTAAAATTAAATTGAGCGTTTCAAAACTCCCATTATTAGTAAGGGGAGTCTTTTTGAAATTAAGCGGCGGTTTTTTGAATAGCAAAGGCTTCAAAATTAGCCACATCAGCACCCGTCCGCTTGGTGGTATAAAACAACACAAAAGGTTTGGAGCTGAAAGGATCGCGCAGAACTCGCAGTCCCATACGATCAACGATGGTATAAGCCTGCTTAAAATCACCAAATGCAATAGACAGGGAATTGGCCGCTACTTGCGGCATGTCTTCCATGCGCTCAATCGGATGGCCCAGCAAAGTTTGTGGCTCGCCTTCCTGAAACCCGGGTTGCCAAATGTACGATCCCGCAGAATCTTTAAGTTTAGAAACTTCTTCAATAGCACTTCGTGACATCAACCAGCGGGCATTCGGAATATAAGGACCTTTCAAGGTATAAAATAATGCTCGCAAACCATCAGCGGTTAATGCGCTAGCATTTTGAGAATTAACCTGTTGTACCTGTCCGGGATTGCTGGTTCCTGAGGTATAGGTCAAAATACCTCGAGGTTTTCCAACACCATCTCCATTTAGGAAGGCAGAGTTTTCTATTCGAGCCATTTTGTCAGCAATTTTCATCGACAACCAAGATTCCACATCAATACGCGAATCATCCAGTAAAGTCTGCGTTGCCTTAGGCATTGCATAAAGTTCATGTACAGGAATTCTCCTTACGCCAATCTGCGGAGTGTTGGTTTCAGTACGAGTAGATCGTTCAGAAGTCCATCCGCTATCAGCTTCATTTAGGTCTTCAGGGATTTCCAGAGCATCGGTGGATATAGTCTCTACCGTAGCAATATTACGCATAGGTGATGTTTCAAAAACTTTCTGAATGGCTTGGTTGGATATTTCCGAAGTCATCCAATACCCGCCATCAGGATCGCTGTCAGTTGCTAGAAGTTTTATTTCCTGCGGAGTTAAAAACCCTTCCCCTTTTCTGAGGTAATTGACAACCGCCTCTTTTCTTTCCAGGGTTATTTGATCCGCCTTTACGTTCAAATGTTGATCTAGAGCAGGACGTTCGAGCTTAGTCTCCACCCGCTCAAGTCGCGCCTTTACTTCGGTAAGGTTTTGAATTTCTTTCGCTACGCGATCAACTTGCTGTTCAAGAACCGGGTCGGCATAGCCTTTTTCCTGAATTTCAGTCAGGCGTTGATCATTTTTAACTTTATGTTCCATGAATGCCTGATTGAGTTCCTCAACAAGCTGTTTAATCTCTTCCATTTCAATCTCCTTCAATAAAAAGACCCCTCATCTACCACACTTGCGAAAGTCACTATATAATAATGAACGAACTCGTAATATTTAGGTCAATGCGGGGTCAAAAATTAGCGATTTTGGTTAATTTAAGCTCCTTTTACAGTGCTTAAAAGTCGGTGAAGAGAAAGTCGCAACGACTCCCATCCTTTCACGGGGAAATCGGCTCCTATTTCAATATTCCTCGAGTGGGCAAAATCCGGCTCGTTATTTTTAGAAAGGAGTGATTTTAAATTATGAATTGCCAGTTGAGTCTGCCGTTGGTCTAAACCCACGGCATTTCGTAGAAACTGGCCAATTAATTGTTCTTTCGCTTTCACGCTGACTACTCCCGCATGTAGGTTCATAGGAAACGTGACAACGCTATATTCCATGAGTTGAATTTCTTTTAATCGGCGGACATGAGGACGCTTCCGGTCCGGCTCTTCTTTGATGGTTCGAAAGCCAATGGAGAGTCCTGTGCGTCCACCAATATTTTGAGCCATTTTCATAAGACTATGGCGTTCCCGGGCTGTATTAACATTGAGGTCGAGCAATCCGCGTACGAACAAACCCCGTTCATCCTCATGTGCCTCAACATTCCAGCCAATTTGCCGGGTGGGATCGTGATGATCAAGAATGGGGATGCGCCCCTGGCTTTCCTTCAGGGTTTTTTTATAAGCTCCCTTTTCCACCACGTCCCCACCCAGGTCGACAGAACCAAAGGTGGAAGCATAACCAGAGAATTCTCCGGCATCATTTAGCGCATCCAGCTTAAAAGGAAACGATTTAATTTCTTTCATGAAGATTCACTTTCAGAATTTGGTTTCGAGTCGGGTTGTAACGAAAGAATATCACCGCCGGTCATATCATCAAACCCAACCATGCGCCGTTTTTCGTTTACCGTTAAAAATTCACTCTGGCTAACGCGGTTCCATAATGCTTCCTGATCTTCCGATAGCGCTTCAATTCCATCCTTGTCGAAATCTAAAACAAGATTTTCCCCAAAGCGTGGTACCAACCAATTATTTAAACCATCGCGTAGTCGATTGAGAAATGGGCAAACCACTTCTGTATACAAAGCTTTTCGGGCTTCTTTCCGATTCTGGTATGTCGCAGGACCCAGTCCAATCAGTTCAGGCGGAACATTAAAAACCTGAGCCACCTGAAGCGCACTCATTTTAAAACCCTCTATCCAATCCATATCTTTGGGAGAAATACCTAATTCTTTCCACTCAAGATCTTGTTCCAGGAGAAGGGGTTCGCGAGCATTGCTGACTCCCTGAATCTGGCGCCGCATTTCCGTTTTCAACCGATCAAACTGATCATCGGTCAAGCGTTGTTTACAAGTCAAAGCGCCAGAAGGAACCGCCGTGTTTTGCAATAGAGATGCATTCCATTTATCCCCGGCATTTAATTTATCAATGGGTAATGCCGCAACCTGCACAGGAGATAAACCATACCAATCATCAAGAGGGTTAAATAATTTCAAATGTAAAATACGGTCCCGAGGAAACTCTACTTTGCGTCCAGATACAGAGTACTCATAACCACCCACATAATGAATCGGATCGGGAATAACCCTCATACGATCCGGGCGAAGGACATAAAGTTCTTTAGGAAAGTTTTCCATTGAATGATTTTCATCTGGAGGACCCACATATTCCATATAAGTATTGCCGGAAAGATAGAGATGGCAAACCACCGATTCAATCAGTTCAAATTTTCCTTGAAGCGGATTGGGTCGGCTTATTAGATCCAGCAAAGGATGTTGAATTATCTCCCGCCGTTCTCCACTCGGCAATTGGCGAAACAAAAGCCAGGGCACACCAGCACTGGCCGAAGCAATTTCCTTAACGCAAGAAAACACGACACTATTTTTTGTGAAACCTTCTTTTGCCAGAGAAGCATAATCGGTTTTACTGGAAACTCCCTGCCCCGCTGGTAACCATAGGGTCATTGCTCGCGTGACTGCACTTTCTTTTTTATTAATGTTTTGAAACCAATCGAAAATTTTCATATTCTAAACGTTAAAGTTATTAATAATCATAAAGCCGTCCCTCAATATCTTTTCAGGTTATTAAAATAATGATAAAAACCATAAGAAACCCCAGGATTACTGATATCCTGGAACCGGTTTAGCTCTTCTTGCTGCTTAATCAACTTTTCAATAAAAGGTTCATTACCTTCATCCTGAATTTCAGGAAGCCCAAATATTTTTTTAATCGAAAAAAACTCGTTTTTTACCTTATTTAATTTCAAAGAGGTGTTCAGGTTATTTGTAGTCATATTAATTTCCTCCTTTTAAAAATAAAAATCCCCTTTAAGAAAATGGGGTATTCAAAAATCCTTGGGCTAAATCATTGCCTCTTTTTCCCTTGTTAAAAAGAAAGAGGTCTTACAAATCAGGAAATGCAGACGTTTCCAGAATATAAGCGGGAGAGGTTGTTATTTCTAAGTCCGCATGTTTTTCCCATTTAACTTCATCTAGATTTCCCACAATTCCACGATCTAACGTTATGACATTCGCAACATACAAAGCCTGCGGCGAAGAATTAATTGGAACAAGCTCTCGAATTCCCAATAAAACTCCGTTTGCATATAGACGTACTAAACCCACTCCGTCATAATTTAATCTATAAGCAGTCCACACATCTGGAGGGGGGGTGTAAATCCACTCGGCTCTAACACCACCAGGGTCTAAAATATCTATTCTAGGAGTACCCAAATAATCCACCGCCCTAATGTTGTATCCATTGGCTCCAAAGGTACTAGGGTTACGGGTTGCAAACATGTGTACATTGGTCGTTGCAGAGGAATCCCTGAACCACCTGAAACTTATTTGCCAAGGTGTAGAATCAGTGAGTCGCCAAATAGGGTCAGCGGGATATTTAACGGCCTTGGCTAAACCACATAGCATAGAGCCTGCTCCAAAAACTTTTTCGGATGTATCAATGGTTGGAGTTCCATAAAGAGTTGGGGAGCGATTATTTGTAGAAGAGTCAGAAAAATCTGAGTCAAGGTGGAGTTGCAATTGTGTCATCGAAAATGGGTTAGTCGGAGACATTGCAGGCGTGGTATCAAACTGGAAAGGCTCCGGTTCAACAGAATAAGTTAAACCTGTGGTCACGACTAAATCAGGATGTTTCTCCCATAAAATTTCATCCATGTATCCGGGAAATCCATCGCCCTGATTACCGACTCCTGTTCTATTGCCAACGGCCAATACTGTGCTAGCATCCAGAATTGCCCCGCTTGTCTGGTCACCTTCGGGTAACAAAATCCCATCTACATACCACCTATAGCTAGTTCCATCATAAGTAATTCTATGCGCTTCCCAGGTATTTAAGGCGATGGTATGAGTCCATGTGACTCTATCCGATCCATTGGAGGTAATCCTTGCTGTCGTATCTTGCATCCTGAAATGGAACCCGCCTGTAGCCCACCCGTGATTTCCAAAAAGAAATGCCGCGTACTGGTGGCTTGTTTCACGGTACAGCCTAAAGCTCACTTGAAAAGGGATGCCATCAGCAATCCTCCACGTGTCACTAGCAGGGAATTCTATCGCCTCGGATGCGGCCTTATGCAAAGAGCCAGCTCCGAAAACTTTTTGTGTAGCACTAATTGTCGGAGTTCCAACAAGGGTCGGAGCAAGGTCATAGTAAGAATCATCCACAATAGCAGAATCAGTGTGAAACAATAATTTTGCATATTCCGGATTGATAAAGGATCCTGACTTCCGACTAGGCGGATTATTTGTCAGACTCATACCCATTCCAATATCCATCAATATAACCCCAAAATATCAGTTGCCGTTGTAAGAGTGGCTTCTACCCTTTTTGCAAAAACCGGCAATACAGTTCCCGCCGGTACATTTTTAAAAAGAACGGAAGAAGAATCATTAGCAAGAATGACTGAAACATCGCCAGCTCCACCTATAAATAAAGACCTGCAAACAACAGAAAGGTCTGCACTATCATTCGGGGTTATAGAAAAACAATTGCGAGCCGGACTAGAGAGGGCCGTTTCATGACTTATAAAGGGATCGGTCATGGGAAAACTCCTTTAAAATTAAATTAATTTGATTAATAAGACAGGCAAGAGCTTATTAGGCTGAAACAACAACTTAATCGATTGAGGCCATATGATCAGGTCACCCGGCGAATCCGAGGTCCATTGAAACCATTATTAATAAGGTTAAAAAGCATCTCCAGGGCATCGGGTCCGTCATCATGACTGGCCTTTGGAAAATATTTCAATTGCTCTAAAAATAAAGTCTGATTTCTCCGGAACCGAATGAGTCCATTTTTAACATGAGGTTGTAGTTTTGAAATTCGAAGGGTTTTATCATTAATTGGCCTTACTCCTTCAACTGGAGGATAAATTTTTCGCTTTGCTCCTTCTTTAATCACCTGATCCTTAAACAGTTGCTGAAACTGAACTTCCTCAATGGCAATCCTTTCAAACTGGTATTGGAGATGGTAGTCAAAAATTGCTTCCATGATTAAATCCGGGTGACGTTTTTGAATATCTGCCTGGACAATATCAATGATCCCATCTGGCTGAACCGCACCTATAATTATGGCTGAAGGGTCCGCCTTGCTGGAAGAGCCACCCATGGAAGGATCAATCGCGCAATAAAATCTAGTTTCTTTTTGAATGCCCACAGGTTCGGGGATAAAACAAAACCATTCTTCCTGAAACAAACAGTCATCAGGATTAACCGGTTCATTCTGTTTTTCAGAATCAAAATATGCGGGTCCATCTGAAACCCTCATTGTCATTAAGTAATAGTAGCTTTCCGCCTCCGGCCAGAGAACACGAGTGCCGCGTAACATTTCTTTTTTATGCCGGGAAAAAAAATTTTCGGCCTTATTATCTGCATCGGGGATACGAGAGCTAAAAATACTCTCCCACTTTTCCCAAAGTTGAGAGGAAGACCAAGAAATAATAGCCTTCCACTTTTTCCCATTCCACCCAGGTCTTTTCAATAACCGCGCTAAAAGTGAATCGTAATGAAGGATGGTACCAATAACGACATAAACCGTATAACGACCCCCAATTTTCATAACCGCTTTAAAAAACCATTTTCGGTCTTTTTCACGTTGTTCAGGAGAGTCTATGTTTTCATCGTCCTCAAGATCGTCACAAATAACCAGATCAGGACGACGGTTCCCATGCCGTGCTCCCCGCAACCGTTTTCGTTTTCCCCAGCATCTAACAGCAATATCATTTTCAGTGATAAGTTTTGCCGCCTTCCAGGTGCGGCCTGAACCACATGCCTCAGGAAAATCTTCCTTTAATCTCTCATTAGCTTCCAGTTCAAATTTAATACCATCAAGAAACTCTTCAGCTTGTTCGGTGGTATCAGAAATAATAACGATAAATTTTTTTTTTGCCGCCGCAATACACCAAAGTGGCAAAATAAGGGTACTTAGAGTTGATTTTGCATTACCGCGCGGGGCGGCTAAGGCTTCTTTGCCTCCTTTCCCGGATATTTCAGAATTATTAATTTGCCGTTGGTAGCGCAAAAACATTTCTTCATGCATAGATGAAGGTTTTTCTTTCAAGTGATGGGGAAAATATTTTTGGGCAAAAAATTTAAAATCTTCAGTTGCTCTGTCCCTTCGTTTATCTTTTTGATTTTGGCTGGTTTTTCCAAATGGAATGAGAAACTCTCTAATAAAGGTTCCGGTTTTATATTTAGGTTCTATGCTTTTATTTTTTCGGGTTGCCACCATATGGTTTTAACTTTTTCCTCAATTTCTTCTACACGGTTCCCCACAAGCTTGGCGGCTCCAATTTCTCCATTTTCTGCAAGAAAAAGGGCAACTGTTTTTAAAGCTTCAGAAAGAAGCCAGTCAGGATCCATATTTTCAGTTTGAATGCGGGTTTTGATAGTTTCTAAAATTTTTCCTGCATAGGTGCAGTAAACACGATGGCTTTTTAAGTCATCAGGGAAGTTTTTAATCGTGTCCCGAACTACTTCCCTTAGCTCCACCAACCCTAAAAGCTGGTCTTCGAGATGATCCAGATTTGTAGATATCGATTTAGACATTTTTACTTTCTCCTGCATTCAAGGCTCCGACAATCTGGTTCACGGATTTTGCAAGTTCATTTAACTGTTTAAAAATTCTGCTTATCAAAGCTTCGTTTTTTCCAACAGCTACGTAAAAAGCTTTTTTATCAACATATTGTTCAAAAAAATATTTTTGATCCTCCTGTCTTACCCGCTCCAAATCACGAATGGAGCTTTCAATATCTTCAATATTTTCTTTAAAATCATGAAAGCGGCGAAGGTTTTCAGAAAGCATCCACCGTATCAGCCAACCAATAGTTCCAAATCCCAATAAAAGAAAAAAAGAAAACCAGGGAGTGAGAGCCCGAAAGAAATCCAGGCTCATAAATAAAACCTAAAGTAAAAAATTTTCATTATTTAACCAGCGTGAGGATAGTGAACTTGTTTTACAATTTCATGGGTCGCTTCCTCCTGGTTTCGCTGAATACCAACCCGTAAAGTAGAGAGCCCCAAGGCTTCAAAAAAGTTGACCATTTGATCACTACCCACAAACTCCAATAAGGTTGATTCACCAGTCATAAAATGTGTTAGTGAAGTTAAGGCCATAAGGACAGAAATAATGTATGTCTTTTTTCCATTAAACCAATTCATACCGGGATATCTCCAATTCGAAATAAACGCTAGTGAATAGTTAAATTGTAGAAGGGGGAAAGAGACCGGATAAATCCAGTCTCTTTCCTAAGGTAGGCAAAAGCCCTGTGCACTAAAGGCTTGAAGTGAAAATTAGAAATAATAGGCTAATAATAAAGTGCGGTTCTGAAAACCTATAACTACCTAAATTCTACAAACTGCAAGGGTCCCAAAGCAAACCCCCTTAACTATGTATTTACGAACAGGGTCCAGTTCTGCCAACTTACTGGAATCACATGGTTTTAATCATTTAAAAATTAAGTACGGGAAAAATTATTCAGGGAACAATTCTATTTTAGACGAACTGACAAAAATTCTTTTTGGAAAACTTTTGTTAATAGGGGAGTTGAAGAGCTTCCCGTTTTTGCGGTTGCTTTTAAGACTCTTATTTTATATATTGGACGCCAGTCTCCCCCGTATAACTCTTTGTTTGGTTCCAAAAACTATGGAAGCCAAAGAAACTCTTTGGAAAAGATGTCTAGAAAAAATTGAAGGGCAAATACTGCCTGAAAACTACTCTACGTGGTTTTCTCCCACCTATCCGAGAACTCTAGATGGTGGATTAATAACTATTGCGGTTCCAAATCAGTTTTATAGAAAGTGCCTTATAGAAAATTATCGAGATCTCATCGAAACGACTTTGAAGTCTGTGACAGAAAGACCCATCCTTGTCGATTTCTGTATTGAGTCTGATAAAGTTGCCCATTTGGAGCAAAACAATGAGTCGAAAGATATTTCGGTAGTTCAGCTAAATCAAGACGCATTTCCTCAGGGTTTATCCTCTCTAAACCCAAAGTATAATTTTTCCAATTTCGTAGTTGGAACGAGCAACCAATTTGCTCATGCGGCGGCATTGGCTGTTTCCACACACCCTGCTTTAGCTTATAACCCTTTATTTTTATATGGGTCGGTTGGTTTAGGTAAAACCCATTTACTGCATGCCATAGGCAACAAAATTTGCGAAAACAACCCCGGATCCAGGGTCCGGTATATTTCTGCCGAAAGTTTTACTGTAGACCTTATAGAATCCATAAAAAAGGATAAGATGCCTTTTTTCCGCAAGAGATATCGCCCGCTGGATGTGCTTTTAGTCGATGATATTCAATTTATCGCGGGGAAGGAGAGGACGCAGGAAGAGTTTTTTTATACTTTCAACACCTTATACGAATCACACAAACAGCTAGTAATTTCCAGTGATCGATATCCCAAAGATATTCATAACATGGAAGAACGGCTGAGATCTCGGTTTGAATCCGGCTTGGTTGCCGATATTAATCCTCCTGACTTAGAAACAAAGGTTGCGATTTTGTACAAGAAAGCCGATTTTCATCAAAAAACCATTCCTCGGGATGTGGCTATTTTTATCGCCAGCAATATAAAATCAAATATTCGTGAGTTAGAGGGGTTTTTGCTTCGAGTAATCGCCTTTTCTTCCTTCACTCATCGAGAACTTGATCTGGAATTAACCAAAGAGGTCTTAAAAGACTTCACTTTGGATAAAAATAAGCACTTTACTATTACAAATATTATGAAATCTGTAGCCAAATATTACGATATCAAGGTCTCTGATATTAAGTCCAAAAGACGAACCCGCGACATTTCCATTCCACGGCAAATAGCCATGTTTTTATGTCGGGAACACACCAAATCCTCCCTCCCGGAAATTGGCCGCCAGTTTGGTGGCAAAGATCACACAACTGTGATTTTTTCCTACAAAAAGATATCTGGATTAGTCAAGGAAAACAATGATTTAAAAGCCTCTATTCAAGAGATTATCGAACAAATTGAAAAAGGATAATCTGTTAAAAACATGTTAAAAAAACCTGAAAAAAACAGGTAAAATAAGGTATAATTTACAGAGTAAATCTTTTCCCCACCCTTGCTCAAAAAAAGCATTTTTATTAACAAGTTCTTCTTTAAAATCCACCTTTATTTTTGAATGTTTAGAAGGTTTTTCCACATACTTTCAGGCCCTACAACTACAACTATAAATAAATATAAATTTTTTTATTAAGTAACTATTAAACATATATGAATACATCCCAGAAAACTACATACGATTCTTCAAACATTAAAATCCTCGAAGGTTTAGAGGCTGTTCGAAAAAGACCCGCCATGTATATTGGTGGAACAGGCTTAGATGGTTTACATCATCTAGTGTTTGAATTAGTTGATAACAGTGTAGATGAAGCTATTGCTGGCTTTTGTTCTGAAATAGAAGTTATTTTGCATATTAATGGCACTGTGACAGTGTCTGATAATGGGCGGGGTATTCCCGTGGATATGCATTCAGATAGAAATATTTCAGCGGCAGAAGTTGTGATGACGGTTCTTCATGCGGGAGGAAAGTTTGATAAAGACTCTTATAAAGTATCTGCAGGTCTGCATGGTGTTGGGGTTTCAGTGGTAAATGCTTTATCAGAATCGTTAAGTCTGGAAATAAAGAGAGAAGGAAAAATATATAACCAAAAGTATGATCGTGGAAAGCCTATTTCAAAACTAGAGGAAACAGGGAAAACAAGTTCATCGGGTACAAAAATAATTTTTAATCCAGATGGTGAAATCTTTGAAGATTTAAATTTTCGCTTTCAGATTTTATCCAACCGTCTCCGGGAACTAGCTTTTTTAAATAAAGGGTTAAAAATACATATCCATGATGAAAGAGATGGAAAAGATGATGCTTTTTTATTTGAAGGAGGGATCTATTCATTTGTAGAACATTTAAGCAAAAACAAAAAAACAATTCACCAAGACCCTATTTATATTGAAAGAACTAAAGACAATTGTGACTTGGAAATGGCGCTTCAATATAACGATAGCTATGTTGAGGAGGTTTTTACTTTTGTAAATAATGTTAATACAAGAGATGGGGGTACTCATTTAAGTGGTTTCAAGTCGGCATTGACCAGAACGATTAACAGCTATGCAACCCAGAATAATTTATTAAAAAACTCAGGAGTAACCTTGACGGGGGATGATGCCCGAGAAGGGTTGATTTTGGTGTTAAGTATTAAAATTCCTGAACCGCAGTTTGAGGGCCAAACAAAGGGTAAGTTGGGAAATACTGATATAAAAGGGATTGTGGAACAAATAGTCAATGAGAAACTGGGTCAGTTATTTGAAGAGCAACCAATAATAGCTAAAAAAATTGTGACCAAGATAATAAGTGCTGCACAAGCTCGAGAGGCCGCAAAGAAAGCCAAGGATCTCGTTCGAAGAAAAAACTCTCTTGAAGTAAGTTCTTTACCTGGCAAATTAGCCGATTGTTCAGAAAAAGACCCCGAATCCTCAGAAATTTATATTGTTGAGGGTGACTCGGCAGGAGGTACTGCAAAACAAGGTCGTGATAGAAAGTTTCAAGCGATTTTACCAATGAGGGGGAAAATTCTTAACGTAGAAAAAGCGCGCACAGAAAAAATGATTAACAGTGAACAAATTCGCATGCTTATCACAGCGTTGGGAACAGGAATCGGAATTGATTATAAAATTGAAAGCCTTCGATATCACAAAGTAATTATAATGACAGATGCTGATGTAGATGGCGCTCACATCAGAACCCTGCTGTTGACCTTCTTTTTTCGGCAAATGCCACAACTGATTGAAAAAGGCTATTTATATATAGCTCAACCCCCACTCTATAAAGCAAAAAAGGGGAAAAAGGAAACCTATTTAAAAGACGAAAAACTGCTCTTTCAATTTCTAATGGATCAGGGCATAGAAAAACTCGAAATAACAACGCATAAAAATGATCATAGGATACTTGGTAGAGAACTCAGCCAGTTAGTAAGCGACCTTTATCGGTTTGAAGAATGTTTTAATCAGGTTGTCAGGAATAATATTCCTCGGGCGGTTTTAAATGTGTTGATAGAGTTGGGTGTGAAAAAAGAAGCCTTTGGAAGTCTTGAGCAAGTTATGGAAACAATTATTCACATTCTGGATTCCTTGATTGATGAGGAAAGTCGAGAAAAATACCAATATAAGTCGCAATACCTAAATGTTCCAGTTCAATTTGCTGACAGCGTTGAGCTCAATACCGAAAACAAAACCAGACTAAAAGAATTTTTGATTGAAATAGAGAACGGAGACTCTTCTCCCGTTTTTGCTAAAGCTTCCCACGACTTTAATAAAGTCGACTTGAATAAAGAACTGAAAGATGTCCATTTTCAATTGATGTTCGATCCTGAAAAAGGGAACTATCAAATATTAATGTTTGGTTCCAATAATGGGCGAGACTTCCAGCTAAAGTTTAATGCTGAGTTTGTGGAGTCGGTAATTATTCAAAATATCATGGAAATTTATGAGCCCATTAAAGTGCATGACTACCCCCCTTTCGTATTACACAATAACGGGGATAGTATTACTGCCAGCTCCAAACATGATCTTTTACAGGCAGTTTTTAGTTTAGCGAAAAAGGGAATATACATTCAGCGCTATAAAGGACTCGGGGAAATGAACGCTGAACAGCTATGGGAAACAACCATGGACCCAGAAGTTAGAATTCTTTTACAGGTTCGGGCTGACGACCTGGTAGCCTCTGAAGAACTGTTCACCACTTTAATGGGGGAAGAAGTAGAGCCTCGCCGTGAATTCATTCAGAAAAATGCGTTACAGGTAAGAAATGTGGATATTTAGGGCTTTCTTCACTTTACAAGTGGATGATCCTTTTCTGCCGGGGTATATAGGCCAATAAAGATATGCAACCGGTTCCCAAAATTTCAGAAATAATATAACTCCTGCCGGACGAAGCCCGGTCATTTTGGAAAATATAGTATAGAAAGGTATTTGAATGCCGGAAACGATCAATCAGATCAATATAGATGATGAAATGAAAAGCTCGTACCTTGATTACGCTATGAGCGTAATCATTGGTCGTGCTTTACCAGATATTCGTGACGGTTTGAAACCTGTTCACCGACGCGCACTCTTCGCGATGCATGAAACTGGAAATGTCTCGAACAAGCCCTACAAAAAATCTGCTCGCATAGTGGGTGATGTAATGGGTAAATATCATCCGCATGGTGATCAGGCGATTTATGACACCATTGTCCGCATGGCGCAGGAATTTTCTTTAAGATATCCTCTTGTTGATGGTCAGGGAAACTTTGGTTCGATTGACGGGGATTCTGCGGCCGCCATGCGTTACACAGAAATTAGAATGGAAGAAATCACCGGTGAATTGCTTCGGGACTTAGAAAAAGACACCGTTCAATTTATTCCAAACTATGATGATTCTTTGGAAGAACCATCTGTCTTGCCCGCCAGTTTCCCGCATTTGCTGGTAAATGGTTCTTCGGGAATTGCTGTGGGAATGGCAACCAATATTCCTCCACATAATTTGAGCGAGGTCATTGATTCTGCAATCCACGTTATTGAAAACCCCGATTGTTCAGTGGAAGACCTTATCGAAATTGTTCCGGGTCCCGATTTCCCTACCCGAGGTGTTATTTTGGGAAGAAATGGAATAAGGTCTGCTTATCGAACAGGTCGAGGGATTATCCGAGTTCGTGGGCGGGCTGAAATTGAACCCATGGAAAAGGGAGACAGGGAGCGGATCATTATTAATGAGCTACCCTATCAAGTTAATAAAGCCAAGCTGGTAGAAAAAATTGCAGAATTGGTGAGAGATAAACGATTGGAAGGAATTTCGGACCTGAGAGACGAGTCGGATCGAGATGGTATCCGGGTTGTGGTGGAGTTAAAAAAAGGTGTCATGGGTCAGGTTGTTTTAAACTCCATTTACAAAAACACACAGCTTCAGGATACTTTCGGGGTTATCCTTTTAGCCTTGGTGAATCAACAACCCAGAGTGCTTAACCTGAAAGAGTTCTTGCACTACTTCATCTTGTTCCGCAAAGAAGTAGTAACCCGGAGAACGGAGTTCGACTTAAGAAAGGCGCGCGAGAAGGAGCATATCCTTGAAGGCTTAGCCACGGCTCTTGATAATTTGGATGCGGTGGTTCAGCTTATCCGCAATGCCGAAGACCCTGCTACTGCACGAGATGGGCTCATGGCCGAGTTTGGATTGTCAGAAATACAGGCCAAAGCTATTCTTGAAATGCGACTACAACGTCTTACAGGTCTAGAGCGGCAAAAAATAATTGAAGACCTGGAGGAAACACAAAACCGCATTAAAGAACTTTTAAATATCCTTGCTCATGAAGAAGTCAAACTCACTATCATTAAGGAAGAGTTGACGGAAATTAGAAACAAATATGGCAATGAGCGTCGAACAGAAATTGTTGATACAGATGAAGGTGATATAGACATAGAAGACCTCATTGCCGACGAAGACGTGGTCGTTGTTTATACGCGGAGTGGTTATATCAAACGGCAAACGGTTGATAATTACCGGGCTCAAAGAAGGGGGGGTAAAGGAATTCGAGGCATGAATCTTAAAGAAGAAGATGTGGTTGAAAAACTTTTCATCGCCTCAACATTAAGCCATCTTCTAGTGTTCACCAGCACAGGAAAAATTCACTGGTTGAGAGTTTTCTCTATCCCGGAAGTTAGTCGTATTGCAAAAGGGAAATCCATTGCCAATCTTTTACGGCTCCAGCCTGGTGAGTCTATTGCCAGCATCCTTTCCGTCAGAGAATTTGAAGAAGATAAATTTGTCATGGTTGCCACTGAAAGAGGCATCGTTAAAAAGACTTCCTTAATGGCTTATAGCAAACCCCGTCAGGGAGGTATTATTGGACTAACAATAGATGATGGAGACAGGGTTATTGGTGCCGAATTATGTGATGGTGAAAGCGATATATTGCTTGCCACCGCAAAGGGATTTTCTATTCGCTTTTCTGAAAAGGAAGTGCGCCCCATTGGCCGTACTGGTCGAGGAGTTCGTGGTATTCGTCTTAAAAAAGAGGATGAGGTGGTTGGAGCGGAAATAGTCCACCCCGGAAACAAACTTCTTACCGTAACTTCTCGGGGTTATGGCAAAAGAACTCAAATGGAAGAGTATCCGGTACAGGGTCGGGGCGGTTTAGGTGTAATGACTATCCGTTGCAATGAAAAAATAGGAACCGTTGTGGGAATCCAACAGGTGGATGAATCCGATCAGCTTCTGGTCATTACCTCCGATGGCAATATTGTACGCATGCGAGTCAACGAAATATCGTTAATAGGCCGAAATACTCAAGGAGTGCGTCTGGTGGGTATCGGCGAAGGCAATCAGGTTGTTAGCATAGAAAAACTGGTCGAATAAAACTTACCTTTTAATGGATGCGATTCCCTGGATTGGTGACATTCCCATTTCAAAACAAACTAGCTCACATGAAAAAGGTTTAATCGGGCCTAAAAATTTTGCCAGAGTTTTTTTGCTGGTATGGATTTTCTTGGTTTCCTGCTCGGAACCGATGAACCCTCTTCTTCAAAAAGCCAATGAAGAATGGATTCAAGGTAGAAACCATAGCGCTATTGAGACGTTCAATGAGGTGCTGAAAAATTTTTCCTCTGGAGTGGAAGCGGAAGAAGCTTTATTTCGACTTGGTGAAATCCATCACTTTAGTTTGAACAATAGTACACAGGCTCTTATCTATTTTCAGGAAGTCATGCAAATGAATCGCGCGGGGGAGTTTAGTTATCCCGCTCAAAAATATATTGCTGAAATTGCTGAATTTGGTTTGAAGGATTATGACCAAGCCATCATCGAATATCAGAATTTAATCAATAATTACAAAAGCGAAAATGAGAATGGTAACCATCAATACCGAATCGCTTCTATTTATTATAAAAAACAAAATTATGAACAGGCTTTGGTAGAACTGAATATCCTGCTGGAAAACTATCCTCGCAGTTCTTGGGCTGAAGAAACCAAATTTAAAATTATCGAAATTCTTTATGCATTGGGCCGGTGCCCAGAAGCGAGAGAACAGTACCGACACTTTAGTTTGGAATATTCAGATAGTCGCTTTAAGGAGGATATGGATTTTGTTGTCGCTTCGTGTCTGGAAGAAGAAGGGCATTTGCAAGATGCTTATAACCGGTTCAAAGCTTTGGAAGGACGCTATATTTACCCCGCCATACTCAAAATGAAACTGGTAGGCATTGAAAAAAGGATGAAAAAGCAACACTGATGCTTGACTTAAAAATCATTCTTAATAATCCAGAAGCGGTGAAAACCCAACTCAAACGCCGAGGTGGTGATTTTAAAGAACTGGATGAACTCCTCAAGCCTGAAGAAGAACGACGGTTAGGACTCCAGGAGTCAGAATTACTAAAAAGCAGAAAAAAGAAACTTTCCGCAGAAGTTGGTCAGCTTAAACAAAAAGGTCAAGACGCTTCCGAAACTATGGAAGAGGTTCGAAACATTAATATATCAATTAAAGAGTTGGACGATAAAATTCAAGTCTTGGAACAACAGGTTCAAGAAAAACTACTTGGAATCCCCAACATCCCTGATGATTCTATTCCCGATGGCATTGATGAAAACGCGAACAGAATGGTACGCGATTGGGGGACAAAACCTGAGTTTACATTCAAACCAAAGAACCATGTAGAAATTGGGGAAAAACTTGATCTGATCGATTTAAAAAGAGCCGCAAAAATATCAGGAGCCCGATTCGCTGTTTATAAAGGTCAGGGGGCGGGGTTGTTACGGGCTTTGATCAATTTTATGCTCGATGTGCAAACCCGGGAAAATGGTTACCAGGAATTGTATCCCCCATTCCTGGTCAATAAAGAGAGTATGCAGGGTACTGGACAGCTACCTAAATTTGAGGAAGAATTGTTCGCCACCCGGGACGACCCACTTTATCTAATCCCTAC
>JABIXH010000175.1 GCA_018664975.1 Nitrospina sp.
AACAGCACCGAATAGCCAATCTGAGATAGATCCATTTTCACTTTCTAAAGTGCTACTTAAATTAAAAAATATTACAAATACGACAGAATCATTTCGTCCATCTATCAATTCCCAACGAGCTACTCAGTCCTATGAGTCAGAGCAACGGTTTAATGAGGGCAGTTTGAGCAAAACTTCTCTTAAAGCATTGACGGGTCGTATTGCTGAAAAAAATGGTATTCCTGAAGCATTCTTCAAAAACTTAATTCAAACAGAATCCAGCTTTGATCCAGAAGCATTGAGTCCTAAAGGAGCGATGGGTTTGGGGCAGATTATGCCGGACACGGCTAAAGAGTTGGGGTTGGACATTTCAGGTGATAAGGCTCCAGGATCTGTTTGGCATCCTGAATCGAACCTGGATGCCTCTGCTCGATATCTGAAAAAGCTTTATGATAAATATCGTAAAGAAGGAATCACTGATAAGGAGGCCTGGAAATTTGCGGCGGGAGCTTACAATGCGGGGATGGGAAATATTTCCAAGGCGATTAATAAAATTTCTTACGGACCGGTGAAAAAATGGAATCAAGTTGCTGAGGTGCTTCCGCAAGTTACCGGAAAATATTCTCAGGAAACCATACGTTATGTGAATCGATTACGTGCTTAGTGCATTTTAACCACTTGTTCTGCAATCGTAATTATTTTCTGTTCCCAATTAAAAATATAACGTTTTCTGTCTTCTAATGTGGATTCGTAGAAAATTTCCAGTTTCTCTTTGGAGAGCAAAACTTCGCTCATCATTTGTTTTAGAACTTCATCCTGATTTACTGGGAAGCGCTGTGTCGAATGGGAAATAATTTCTGCATTTTCAGGAATGTCGCTGACGAGGCAGGGTAGACTACAGGCCATTGCTTCCAGAATGGAATTTGAAAGGCCTTCGAGATAGGATGGAAATACGAACAGGTCGCAACCCGATAAAATTTCCGGAATATCTTCCCGCCAACCTGTAAATATGACTTTATCCTTCAATCCGAGTTGAATTGCCAGGGTCCGTAACGCATCGAGCAGAGGGCCTTCTCCAATTATCAGCAAGACAGCTTTATTTGAATCAACCTTTGCAAAAGCTCTGATTAAACATTGAATGTTTTTTCTTGCTATCAGCAAACCTGTTGTGACGATCAAAAACGATTCTTCTGGAAGTCCAAACTCCTTCAAGACTTCTTTCCTTTGCTCTGATCTATCAAGCTTTGATTCGATGATATTGTTATAGATGATTGCAACTTCCTTTTCTGTTTTGCCGAATTTCACCAACTCAGTCTTAATTGACTCACTATTTGCTACCAGGAAATCGGATAGGGCGATACCAACCTTATCTAAAAGACTTTTAATCCTATAAATAATTGTATAGTTGCCAAATGTGAACTCTCTTTTCTCTTTCATGGTACGAATAAAAGTGAGAAGAGGGGAACCTGTTATCCATTTTGCAGGGACGCAAAGGCAGGCATAAGCCAGAGAGAAGACTGATATTAACTGCACTTTTTCCCTGTACGCTATCCAAGCAGTAAACCAGGGAGCCAAAGTAAAAAAATAGATCCAGAATAATAAAGTATTATGATCTTTTAAAGGGGTGGGAAGGATATGTGGAATTAAGTTTGGATGCGAATAGGGAAATTTTTCTACCGCCACATAATGTACCACCCAACCCTGTTCCAAGTAGGCATTGATTTTCATTTGCAGACGTTTACAAAATCCACCGGGTTTATGCTTGTAGTAAGCAGTTAAAACCCTGGTTGGAGTATCCATGCTATTTATCATTTTTATGAAGGGGTATTCAATTTTTGCTTAAGAGCTCTTGATAAATTTCATATAGCTTCTTAGCTTGTTCCTCCCAGGAACCAAAATCAGACTCCAGCTTTAAGCGTGCCTGTTTGCCAAGACGTTCACGCAAATCAGTAGATTCGATCAATTGACTCATCTTATCTTTGATTTCTGCTGTGCTGGCAGGGGTAGTTAGGAATCCATTACTCCCATCATCTATGATATCGGGAATACCTCCTGTTGCGCTGGCAACAACAGGTAGACCGGTTGCCATCGCTTCCAGTAGAGAATTGGGAGTGCCTTCGTGCAAGCTGGGAAGAACGAAAATGTCTGACGCGCTCAACCATGTGACCATCTTCTCGTTGGGTACCACACCAACTAATTCTACTTTTGTGTTTAAATTTAATTGCTCAATTTCATGCGTTAAAGACTCGCGCTCCTCTCCATCTCCAACAATATAAAGACGAATATCGTCTCTCGCTTGTAGAAGTTCAGAAAACGCATGGATCAAATATTTATGGCCTTTATTTTTAGTCAGGCTTCCGGTAGATAAAATTATCAGGTTGTTCTCAGGTAAATTTAAAGTAGCTCGAGCTGACAATATATCTCTGGGTCTAAAATAACCCTGGTCGATGCCGTTAGGAATCACAAATATATTATTATTTTTGAATCTCAGCTCAGTTAATTGATTTTTGAAATGTTGATTTTCACAAATTATGACATCAGCTCTATCTAATAGAAACCTGAAAAGGTATGAAAGAATTGGCATTTTAAGAAATAATAAGTCTGAACCCCATAAGGTTATGACAACGGGTTTTGGCTTAATGAGGGAGACAACTATTGATACTATGCCGGCTAGAGACCAGAAGGCGTGCTGTACTTGTGATTTCCTGGAAGACCGAAAAGTTGCTAAAATAAATGCTATAAACAAAAAAGGAATTTGAAATAGCGACCAACGATTTTCTTTTAATTGGTTGGTGATTCCTGTGCCGTATGCGACTTGTTGTGCAGACCGAGGGAGAAAATATTTAAAGCGTATTAGGTTTATTTCTGGCGGGAGCTTTAAAGGACGGGCATCCTGAGTATCGGGCGCTACGATTTCTACTTTCGTTCCCAATTTTGCGATTTCACGGGCATAATTAAGAATAAAATTGCCAGCAAAGTCCCCTTCATATCGGGGGAAAGAAGTAGTGAAAAAGCTGATTGCTATAGGGCTTTTTAGTTTCATACCACGCCCAGTGGCTTAAAGTTTGACAATTAAGGATTTGGAAAGTAACAGATTTTTTAAGCGTGTTTTTTTTCGCAGACTTTCTAAAACGCCTGTTTTTGTTTCTGGTCGGAAAGGTGAGCGCTTCTTTACTGCAAACTTGTCATTTAAAAATGAAAGGACAATCTCTTTTCCATTTTCAGGAATATCAAACATACGGGGTCTCCTTTTTGATAGGAACCGGTTCCAGGGTCACTTGTTTCTTACAGGGCGGACCTTAAAATATCTTAATATTAATAGGGTTGATACTTCCATTATTCACATATCTCTTTATTTGTCAATGAGTTATGGGAGTGGGTAGGAGGTTTTTATTGTTGGAGTTTTCTTAAACCCAGTGTTTCTCTAAAAAGATGAGTGATTACAAATAGCAGATTTTCCTTTTTTTCGACAAGGCGGCGGAGGGTATAAGGCAACCAGGCTTTTCCATAGGGAATATAAACTCTTACCCGATATCCTTTTTCTTTAAGTATTTTTTGCAGATCCCTCCGGACTCCATACAACATTTCAAAATAAAAGGATTTCGGAGAAATATTTTCATGAGCAATAAAATCCAGAATTTTCACCAACAGGCTTTCATCATGTGTTGCAATGGCAGGCTGATGGCCTTCTTTAAGCAATTGGCAGGCAAGCTTTAAGAAGTTTTTCCTTATTTTATCCATAGCCTGGTAGGCTACATCTGGAGACTCTTTATAAGCTCCTTTACAAAGCCTTAATGAGATTTTATTTTCGATGCAATGACGAACATCATCCCCTGAGCGGTATAAATAAGCCTGGATGGCCTGGCCAATATATGGATGGGTACGGTGCGCCTCTAAGCAAATGTCGAGAGTACTCTGAGTACGGGCGGAATCCTCCATATCTAATCGGATGGTGTGATTGCCGAGTGCCTGTGCCAATTGCATTAAATTTTCCAGACAGAATTCTCTATCAATATCCAAGCCTAATTGGGAAAGTTTGATAGAAAAATCGAACGAATGATGGATGCTGTCGAGAGATTCAAATAGCTTCAGATAATCAATTTTTGCTTCTTCAGCCTGTTTGCGAGTGGTGACACTTTCGCCAAGGATATCTATACTTGAAAAATAACCGGACTCGCTTATTTTGTGAATTGAGGGTATAGCTGTTTTTAAGTCGGGGCCTGCAATAAAACGCCTGGCAAATGGATAGAGGAGTTGCATAAATCACCGTTTGAAAGTCATTTGCTTATATAAAAATATAGGCTTCCCATATAATGCTGTCCAGTGCTGTGAGAAAAATTACATTGGAGTGAGTGAAACTTTGCTTTTTGGGTAGAATTTTATATAAAATGCGAGGCATCTTAATCAAATTTTTTAAGGCGGAGAAAGAAATGAATTTAAGTTGCATTATAACAGTTGGACTGGCGGGTGTTTTTATGGTTACGCTGGTTTATTATTTCTTCACAGAGTGGAACACGGACTAACATTTAGTTGTGGGGGAAAATTGTTCTTCACTAATAACACGTTCAAAATAACCGGGTCCAGTAAGGTTTTCTGATGCTTTAAGGCTATCGTTTGTTATTTTTTACAAGGTTCCGGGGTGTCAAGATTAAACCTGATTTTATTTTTTGTAAGACTTTCTTTTTTTAGCTTCGATAGTTTTTTAAGCGAGCTTTCTGCTTTCAATGCCGAGGACCGGCTTCCAATTTTCTGCTGAAATACCAATTTTAGCGGGCCTTTTCCACGAAGATATTTCGCCGCTTTTTTCCCGCCTTCCTGATGTTCCAAAAAGCGCCGACTGACATTCTGGGTGATTCCTGTATAAAGATGGCCCTGGTTAGTCCTTATCATATACAGGTGCCATTGTTGAGGTTTGGAAATGGAGGCCCTGCTTGTCATTTAAAATCCAATACTATTTACTGAATAAAGTTTTAAAATCTTCATAACCTTCTTTTGCCAGGTTTTCTGCGTGAATAAATTTTAACGAAGCGGAGTTGATGCAATACCTTAACCCTGTGGGTTTGGGGCCGTCTTTGAAAAGATGCCCTAAATGTGAGTCGGCATTTTTTGATCGCACTTCGATTCGAGTCATATTATAAGTAGTATCCCTTTCCTCAACTATATTTTCCTGGACTAAGGGTCGGGTGAAAGAAGGCCAACCCGTGCCTGACTTGAATTTGTCCTTAGAACTGAAAAGAGGCTCTCCAGAAATGATATCTACGTAGATTCCTGGCTGCTTATTATCCCAATATTTATTCCTAAAGGGAGGTTCGGTACCATTTTTTTGAGTCACTTTATATTGTAGTGGAGTCAGGTTAGCTTTAGACTGGGTTTTATTTCCTATTAAGGTGAATTGGGGAGGTTTTGCCTCATCGAATACCGTTTTGGATATTTTGTATTCCCGATCCTTTCCCCATACTCTTGCTATGAACTCGTCTCTCCCTGATCCTGCGCGGTAAACTTTATACCGGATATAGTTTTTCTTGAAAAAATCCTGATGGTATTCTTCTGCTCGATAAAATGTTCCGGCTTTCACTAATTTAGTCACAATTTTTTTGCTAAATCGTTTGCTGGCCTCCACGCGTTTTATTGATTCTTCAGCGATTTGTTTTTGCTTCTTGTCTTGGTAATAGATTCCAGATGTATATTGGTTTCCCCGGTCGACAAATTGTCCGCCTGCATCCGTTGGGTCAATGTTTCTCCAAAAAATTTCGAGGATGTCATTGAAGGAGATGATTGCCGGATCAAAATGAATCTCTACAGCTTCGACATAGCTGGTAGAGCCTGAGGCGACTTCCTTGTAGGTAGGATTTTTCTTTTTTCCACCTGTATAACCTGAAATGGCCTTTGAAACTCCCGGCAGGTCTTCGTAAGGGTGTTCCATACACCAGAAGCAACCTCCTGCAAGAATCGCTATCTCTGTACTTCCGGATGTGTCAGATACATTTGTTGCCGTATTAGTTTGCTTTGAAGCACTATCAACATTTTTGGGTAAAAAGGTTACAAGTAGAAAATAACTGATAAATATCAGAAAGGCTGCATAGAGTTTATTCATGATAATCATCCTTATAATATCCATGGTTTCAGTCCTGAATTAATATGATACCAAAATCATGCGGGTTCAATAACTGTATATCAGTCGCAGGATTTATAATTAGCTTACAGGAAGTTGAAGAAGGGTGATTATTTTTTTGAAAATTATTGATTTACGGCAAGTTTTGATGCAGGGAATTTTGATGCTTTTTTTGCGGTAAACCGGGATGAATATTCATCGCGGTTTGTAAAGGCTGAATAGCCTTAATATAGTGTCCCATTTTCATATAAATTTGCCCTAAAGTGTAATGGGCTTCAGCATTATAAGGGTTGAGTCGAATGGATTCGTTAATGGCAGAAAGTGCTTCCTGATAGCGGTTTGATAGAATGCAGGACAATGCTAAAAAATAATAGGTGTCATAATTTCCCGGCTCTAATTTAATAGCTTTGCGATAATATTCGCTTGCTTCATGATGCCGCTTTAAAGCCGCATGGGCCAGTCCAATTTTAAAATTGGCTTCGGCAAACTCCGGATTCAGACGAAGAGTCTCCCGCAATTCTATTAGTTTTTCGTGGTGACGCCCTACAGCACCAAAGGCCAAGGCCAGATAAAAATGTGATTTGAAATCATTTTTCTGGATTTTTAGTGAGTGTTCCAGTGGGGGAATTGCTTCCTGAAACTGTCTGTTTTTGAGATAGGCAAGACCCAACTCTGAGAGGAGGGTGGGATTTTCCGGCTGATTTATTAATGCGTCTTTCACCGAGCTCACTGTCGCATTTTCCTCCTGCGACAATGCCGAAGAACTGGCGGTATAAAAAACCACACTTACTAAGAAAGCCAATATTTTTTTCATGAAATCTGCCTTTACCGTGTTGGAAAACCGGTTTCCTGAATTGAAGGGAACTATAGCTGTGAGGAGTCGACCTGTAAAGATGGAACGTGTAAAGCTAAAAAATTCAAGTTTCTGGGAGACAGAATTTTTATTGAATTAAAACTGAAATGTAGTGGTTTTTTAGAGAATCTTTAATAACAAAGAGTTGTAAAGAATTTTCTGGTTAGTTTATTTAATTTGGAACTGTAGTATTGGCCGCACTATGGTGGCAGGCCACAAAAGAAGTGCTATCGCCTGTCTTTTCAGGATATTGGCTGGGGCATTTATTTGATAATACAGATCCCTGCTCTTCATTCAGGTAAATGGGGCATCGAGGATGAAAGTGGCAACCGGTTGGGGGATTGAGTGGAGAGGGCACATCTCCTAATAAGGGCTTAAATGGTTTGCGGGTTTCAAGGATGGGAATTGCATCAAGAAG
>JABIXH010000152.1 GCA_018664975.1 Nitrospina sp.
CAATAATTCGGATTAACGGAAGCATGGCAACATATGCGCCCAATCCAAACAAAACTTTTAATTTTATTGAGGAGGACTTCCCCAATCACGAAAACTTTCAGGGAAATTTAATGTTCATAGGGTTTCAAAACCTTAATAAATCAGCAAATATCGCAGTAAAATTTATTGCTGCCCTGATGCCTCTTTTCCCTTTTCTGATTTTAATAAAGAAAGGCCCAGTTCATTTAAATAGGGTTTGATGTTTTCTCCTACAACCTTGATGCTTGCTTTAATTTTTTCTTGTCTGGCCGCAGATAATTCCAGTTCAGCGGCATTGTGAAGTTCATATTCCATTTCCCTTAAAAATTGCCGGGGGAGTTCCTTCAGCGTAGTTTTAATTTTTTGAGGATAAGAAGAAAGAATGCTTTTTAACGTGTTTCCCGTAAATATAATTACCATAATGAACATGAAACCCGCCACGAGACTTTTTATAATAAAAATACCTGTTTCTTTGCGTTTAATGCTAACACTCAATGTAGCTGAATTCTGAGTAGGAGGTGGTAGCTTTTCCAGAAAGCCTGCTTCTTCAAATTCCCTAATTCTTTCATCTTTCATTAGGTTCAGTTGGTGATATGCCGAATCCAATGTTTCACCGGAGGCTATCAACTGTAGTTCATTCACATAAAAAAAATATTTACCATCTTTTATAGATAATACGGCCTCATAGTTTTTTTTTGAATTCTTATCTTCAGGCAGGGTATTCATTCGGAAACCTCTCTCAAGCTATTTGTCATATAAGTAACCACTTTAAATGCTTTCTGTCATGGGATCATGCGAATTTTCGGATTTGATGCCAATGAATATTAATGAAAAAAAAGCGACTAGTGTTAGAATGATAGTTAGAGAAATCAATTCGCGCAGCCAAGACTCAGGCCAATACTCCAAAAGTATTTTATGCTCTCCCTTTTCAATCGGTGCTCCAATGAAGTATTTATTGGCTTTGTAAATATTTACAGGATTTCCATCGATGCTTAAACGCCATTTTTTATCAAAGGGATAATGTATAACCAACCAACCATCGGTTGAGGCTGAATAGTCGAACCCAAAATTGTCATGCTCATTTTTCCATATATTTAAAATTTTTGAAGGAAAAGTATAGCTGAGAGTCAGGGTGTCCTCAGAGAGTTTGTGGTTTTGGGGGAGCAGAATGGTTAACATACCTGTTTGAATGTTTTGCACATCAAAAGTATAAGGACGAACCAGTTTTCCCTGGGCTGGTTGGAAATTATGATCTCCTAAGATAAGGGTCATTTTGTACTGATCTTTGGTGAAAACTGTGCTTGAAGCATAGGTTGGGAAAGTGTCTGGGAGCTTAAAAGAATACTCAGTATATGAGCCTATCAGGCGCTTTTGACCATTGCTTATAGAAAACCGAAAATCTCGAATCCGGGGTGAAGGGGTACTTTTTTCAAAATATATATATTTCTTATCACTTTTGGACTGCTTGATTTTGAAAATACTTGCGGAACCTTTTGTCGGAGAAAGAACCAAATTGACGGATTGATCCTTTTTAATCAGGATTGGTTTGGAAAATATGAACTGCTTCAGCAGGGAGGTCTTCCTAAACTCTTTTTTTTCAAGAAAAGTTTGCGTGAGAATATTATTGCTTTCATCAATCGCGAAAAGGGCCAATTTGTCATAATGACCCTCAATAGTGTCGAAATAAATATCCACTCCGGCTAGTTCTTGGCCAGAAGTGGCCTTCCCTAGGTTTACTGGGCCTTCCAACGCTACCCGATTAAATTCGGTGGGGAATTCTGTTTGAGAATTTACTTCAGGCGAGTCTATGTAAACCACATTTCGATTTAATATGGCAGGATTTGCAAGATCGGGGTTTCCAGTATCAGTAATACGGGTTTTTGCCGAATAAATTAATTGTTCATCATGTTTTAGATAATCAATTGCCTTTTCATCGCTTTCTAAACCTTTAAATATTGATGGGCGAGGGTGATAAATACTTGCTGGGAATAAAAATCTTCCAATATGATTGAATTGATAGAAAAGACCGTAAACGCTTCCCCTGCTATTTAGACGGTACCATGACACCTCGCCAGGCTCCTGGCTTTTCCCATCCGCGTGATATTCGGGATTGCGAATTACGTATGGTTTTGGAGCTCGCGGATCCCGACTAATCAATTCGTTAGCATTGGCTCTGTAGTACTCCCTGAAGGCTAGTATTTTTGGATTTTGATAGATAGGAATAATGAGTTCAGAATCATCGAGTGTATTAATTTCCCCGGGGAAAACACGTACGTTCGACCAGTTATCATCTTTTATATAAATAGAGAGGAGGGTTAGATCTATAACCAGGAATCCAATGACACAAGAAACAATTAGCTTTAAACGGTACTTGAGCAGAAATGATAAAACCCGAATCCAAATACTTTTCATAAAAAATAGAGCGTAAACTACCCCAATGAGTGCTCCGAAAAGAAGGGGTTTTATGATCACTTCAGACATAAGTCCGTGCCCTGTTGAATAAAAAATATACAAAAAAAGCGCGGCCGCAAGCAGTCCTCCGCCAATATAAAGTCTATTGATATAAATTGCGACATGATTCTTTAAGCAAACCAAATCCCACATAGCTTTTAACCCCAGCGCTATCAGTGGTAAAAAGAAAAAGGGGAGCAATAGGGAGGTCATGTGCGGAACTCGCACCAGGAAGTGGAAAGGGTTGGTCAGGACGTTGAGCCAGTGAGCTATGGATTTTACTGCAAGAGGGTCTCTGGGGAGCTGTAGAAACATGATTAAGACAATGGTCCATAAGAATAAATGCTTGCGTTTGTCTTTTGAAAATACTAATGCGATGCCGGATAAAAATAGGGTAGAAAACCCTAGAAAAAGCCAGTCGCTAAAAACATAATTGCCAAAACCTACGGCTCTAGCAAAAAAATCAAACGGATTAGCGA
>JABIXH010000064.1 GCA_018664975.1 Nitrospina sp.
CCCGGTCACAGGATTGGATATAGATGAAAATAAAGTCAATCAGCTGTTAAAAGGTAAAAGCTACATCCGACATATTTCTGGAGAAAGCATTCTCGCCCTCAATTCAGAAAAAGCCTTCCAGGCCAGCACCGACTTTTCTCTGGTCTCAGAATTAGACTGCATTATTATCTGTGTTCCTACTCCGTTGACTGAAGAACGGGAGCCCGACATGAGCTATATCATATCGACGGCGAAGGAAATAGTTCCCCATATAAAAAAAGGACAGTTGATTGCGCTTGAATCAACGACTTATCCTGGCACAACCTCCGAAGTCCTTGCCACTGAGCTAGAGTCAGGTAGCGGTATGAAGGCAGATCAGGATTTTTTTCTGGCCTACTCGCCCGAACGAGAGGACCCCAATAACAAGGATTATACAACTGCAACCATTCCAAAAGTCATTGGAGCAGATCATGCTCAGAGCCTGGAACTCGCAAGCACCTTATATTCATCTGTCATCCAGAAGGTCATTCCGGTTTCTTCGACGAGAGTAGCCGAAGCAACAAAGCTGATGGAAAACATATTCAGATCTGTCAACATTGCCTTGGTGAATGAGCTTAAAGTTGTTTTTGAAAAAATGGGAATAGATATTTGGGAAGTTATTGAAGCTTCCAGCACAAAACCTTTTGGGTTTATGCCTTTTTATCCAGGGCCAGGCCTTGGAGGCCACTGTATTCCCATTGACCCTTTCTATTTAACCTGGAAAGCTCGTCAATATGGAGTCGACTCACGGTTCATCGAACTGGCGGGAGAAGTAAACCTGTCCATGCCGGAATATGTCGTTCAAAAAATCGAGTTTGGCATCGATCGGGAGGGTAAAAATTTCAGCGATTGCCGGATTCTGTTACTGGGTTTGGCGTATAAAAAAAATGTGGATGATGACAGGGAATCAGTGACTTTCAAAATTATGGAGCTTCTGACTACAAAGGGGATGCAAGTAGATTACAACGATCCCTATATACCTGTTATAAAGCCTCGCCGGCAATACAAACAATTTGTGGGGAAAAAGAGCGTAACGCTGGAAAATATAGATCAGTATGATATGGTTGTCGTCTTGACCGATCACTCGGCATACGATTATGCCAAAATTGTTGAACAGTCTAAAGTCGTAGTGGATACCCGTAACGCCTGTGGAAAAATCAAATCAAATAAAATTATCAAAGCTTGAAAAGTCAAACCCTCAATATTTTTCCAGCTATTTAGACAGGAAAAATAAAACATACCGATTTCGACATATCTAATCTAGTGACAATCCTTTGTGATACAATAATACAGAGAATTTTTGCACCCTCACGTAATACAATTTTTGTGAAGCTACACGTTTAGGTTAGTTGTACAGAAAGATTCTGACCTTGGAATTCCACGTAAATCCGCTCGCAGACCAGAACTAATTAAAATTACCAGACTTTATGATCTCTTTTTTCACAAACCCTAGAAAAATCATACTATTATTCATCGATATTATCTTATCCTTCGCCGCTATTTTTTTCGCCCATCTGCTCAGATGGGATGGCAATATCCCTGAATATTATACCGACCACCATTTAAAGCTCCTATTCCCCTTTCTGGCTATCCGCTCTGTAGTTTTCATGGGTTTTAAGTTTTATTCAAAATTCTGGGAATACTCCACCCTGGAAGACCTGATTGAAATCGTGAAAGCTGTCATCCTGGGTTCTTTTTTAGCTATTTTCTTCGTATTTCTTTATGACCGGAATCTTGAAATATCGAGATCTGTAATGATCATAGACATGGTTCTATTAATAACCATGCTGGGAGGGTCAAAATTATCATGGAGGATGTGGAGGGAACGAAAGAGGCTACATTTAACGCTGGGTGAACCCAACAAAAAATATGCTTTAATTCTGGGTGCTGGTGATACCGGAGCCCAGCTTTTAACATATATTCGCCGATTTGCACCTAACTACTCCATTAAAGGTTTCATCGATGACGACCCCAAAAAGTTGAAAAGCAGTCTCATGGGAATCGAGGTTTTAGGTAACCGAAACAACATATCTGAGCTGTCCAAAAGTTATGGAGTCAAAGAAGTTCTTATTGCTGTGCGCAATATTTCCTCAGAAACATTGAACCAAATCATAAATATATGCGACCAGAGTGGTGTCAAATACAAAATGATTTCTTCAGTCCTGGATTTATCCACTAATGAAATCCATATTTCCAAACTAAAAAATATCGAAACAAATGATTTGCTCGGTAGAGAGCTGGTCTCTTTGGACCTTACGTCTATTAAAAAGATGATTCAAGGGAAGAGGGTTCTGGTTACCGGGGCGGGAGGTTCAATAGGTTCTCAATTATGCGCCCATATTTTGGAACATTCCCCTGAAGCTCTCATAATGCTGGATAGGGGAGAAAATTATCTTTATGATCTTCAAATGTTTTTATCCGATGAGGTGGCAGAGACGCAAACTCACTATTATTTCGGTTCAGTCACCAACACAAAAAAGATGGAATCCATTTTTTCCAAACACCATCCGCATTTAA
>JABIXH010000058.1 GCA_018664975.1 Nitrospina sp.
AAGGGAAAGCCGGAAATATTGAAGGGGCATTGGCTGATTTCATGCTGGCAGATAGTAAGTTAATCGCTTTGAAACCCAAATCTCTGAGCTTTTCTGAATCGGCGGCATTACCTCTTGTGACGATCACCGCGTGGGAGGGGCTCTTTGATCGTGCCCATATAAAAAAGGGCGATCATGTTCTTGTTCATGCTGGAACGGGAGGGGTGGGTCACATAGGTATTCAACTTGCCAGGCAACAGGGTGCACGGGTTGCATCCACGGTTTCTTCGGAAGATAAATCCAAAATCGCCAGAGGCCTGGGAGCCGATGATATTATTTTCTATCGTGATGAAACGGTTGCAGACTATACCCAACGCCTCACTGGGGGTGAAGGTTTTGATGTGGTGTTCGATACCATTGGCGCGGACAACCTCGATAAATCTTTAGAAGCTGTTAAAGTCTGCGGTCAAGTGATCAGTATAATCGGGCAAAACCAACACGATCTTACACCGATGCATATAAAGGGATTAAGTTTACATTTAGTGTTTATGCTTCTACCCATGCTAACCGGAAACGGTCGTGCCCATCATGGTTCTATCCTGAAAGAAGTCGCAGAATGGATAGATAAGGGATTCGTTAAGCCACTTATTCATGCAGAGAAATTCAGCTTTGCTCAGGCGAATGAAGCCCACGCTCTCTTTGCAGGCAATAAGCATATTGGGAAGATTGTTTTAGAAAATACTTGATACCCGACCATTAGGTCGGCAAAATTTAATAGCCGTAACCCGACTGGCTCTAAGCTCCAGGGGTCGCGGGTTCAAATCCCGTTGATCACGCCATTTTTATAGTATTGTGTTTGGCTTATAATATAATTTTATAAGCCAATTTTTTTGAGGTCTATCAGGATGGAAGATGAAGAAGCATTTGAAAAATACGGCGACACTCCCCTCTATTTTTCTCATTACTATAATTTTTTATTCGTTTTTAAAAGCGCGGTTCTCGATAACGGCGATCAAATCTTTCTTCAATTAGGCGGTAATATGGAAAAGGTTTCGGCATTGGTGGTTGATGCCCAGGAACCGATAACTCTGAACGAGAACGGAGACAACGAGATCGCCTTTATAAAAAACAAAGAAAAAAAAGTGCTCTGGAAACAGGACTTGGAATAAAAACCTCTACTACTTTTTGCAATTGCTTTTTCCGAAGCGACCCGATTTAGCGGTTGTCACGCAAATATGTCCACCCTTCCCCGGTAACCAACTTTTCTGACGGTGCCTCACGGACCAGACTTTGACCTCATATAAAGATGCCAAGCTGGCCTTGACAGCAGTCCTGTGGTTCCAGCCGTAAAAATTGTCCGGGAGTCCTCTCCATCCAATGATGATATTCTTTTCATAAACCTTGTACCAATCTACATTATCAATATCCTCAAGAAACTTTACTCGTGTTTCCAAACTCTGTGCAAATAATAATGAAACCGGGAAAACCCAAAGACCTAAAACTAAAAAACCCATCCCAAACTTTTTCCATTTCTTCATGACTGTCTCCTCAAAAAGTTGACCGGCAATAAAAGGAAAGTATATTTCTTTATTATCTATTCAGCATCAAAGCGAAGCCTGTAATATATTTTCTAGCCCAACTAAAATCCCATAAACATAATAATTTAAATGGGCTAAATGCATCATTGTCAATTTATATTTACAGTTAATATTAATATAGAATAACAGAATTATCCAACTTATTTTATCGGCATTCAGATCAAACACTGCTATCTTATTGAATAGAAGTTCTTTATGGGGATAAATTAAAAGCCAACCTTTTGGTGCAGATCAGCGATTCTTTTTATCTTTGGTCGGCGGGAAGTTTTTGGAAGAGCCCAGACGTTTGACGACATTAAACAACAGTCCCAACATTACGAAGATGAATAAGGCTCCATACAGGATATAGGTTTCATCACTGGGTTGCATTTATCTTGCCTCAATCAAAACAATATTATTTTTTGACTTTAGGATGAATGAATCTCTCGAAAGGTTCTGAACCGGTTGGCTGTATTTAACAATTTTTTCGGCGGCCTTTTCCAGCATCATTCCAGGGATGGCAAAATCATGCACAGCTTTTACCGGAAAGACGGACTTGGCATGCACTCCCAACAGCACCATTCCTATCACTTCCTGGTTGGCATTGAACAAGGGACTCCCACTATGCACGGGATCTAAACTCATCTTCAGTTTAATGAGCACCGACGCGGAATCTGCTATTGTTGAGCCTTCTATCAATACATGTTGGTCTTCCATCGTATTAGTCCACGGGTAGCCTAAGGTAAATACGGATTCATTCTTCAAGCCTATTCCTTTTGCGTTCAGTTTTAATGGCTGAAAATTTATCTTCGGCTTTTCTTTCAACTCCAGAATGGCGAGATCATGAGAAGGGTCGGCTATCAATACCTTCGCTTCTATATCATCTTCATTGGGAAATTTAACATTTATGACATCCGCCTCTTTCACCAATTGGTGATAGGTGAAAACATGCCGCCCATCACCGATCAGGAATCCGGAACCCAACTTCGTCACCGGCGTATTGAAGATCATCAGGGCCAACAACAAGCCCAGAAGAAATATCCCCCCTATTACCTTTAACATTTTAAGCCCTCATTAATTTTAATGCTTTAATAGAAAACCGCTAATCAGGCTTTCTCCGCCTTAAAGTTTGCGTTTTTGTGTCGTTGCAATACATTGGGACTCAGAAACATGTGAAATTGCAGGGTAAATTTTCGAAATTTTCTTGTTCCCTTATTTTAAAAAGACAAGTAGAATACCTAACTTTAGCGAACTACTGAGAAATTTTTCATAGTATTTCCTTTTTGGATAAGTCCTCAATAAACATTGAGTTGAGGTTCCGTGAGTTGAAATTCCGAGGCTCACCCCATAATAAATAGGCGCCCGTAGCTCAGCTGGATAGAGTTCCGGACTTCGAATCCGTAGGTCGCAGGTTCGAATCCTGCCGGGCGTACCACATAATATGCGTAAAGCCATGCTGTTTTATGCTCAGAATTTGGCAACTGCCCTGTTCTACAATCTGGTGCGGGGTAAAATAAATTTTTTCTTCATCACCTTGGGTAGCTTCCCAACTGGGAAAAGGAGGTTAGGATGTTTAATTTAAAAATACGACAACTGATCATGCTGGCTATAACAGCAACCCTGTTTTTTTGCCAAAATGCCTTGGCGTCCACCGCGATGGATTCTATCGGCACCGGCAGTACTGGCAGTTATAGCCATGGAGCAGGAAAAAGTGAGGGCAGTAAAGATAAAAAAACCATGCCTCATCATATTTCCGGGAAGAAAGGCCATTATAAATCGGAGGGAAGTAAATCCTCCGGTCCTCAAGGCAAATCAAAGGGACACGGCTACAGCCATAAAAAGCCAGAGGGAAGTTCCGGCAAGCATCACGCCCGATCGGGTCACGGTTATAGCAAGGGCCATAAATCAGGCCATGGCGGGCACTCCAGCAAATGTCCCTTCACACATTTGTTACGGTTCAAAGACAAACTGGGTTTGACAGAAGCACAGATTGCAGAAGTCAAACGATTGCGATTTGAATTTGGAAAACAGAGTGTTCGCAACAAAGCCGAACACAAAATCGCACACATGGAGTATGACCGGGTAGTGCATGCAGAAAAAGTAGATGCTAAAGCTATAAGATCTGCGGCCATGAAAATTGCCGAATCCAAAACCAATAAGATCATGGCCAAAGCAGAGGCAAAAATCGCTTTACTCAATTTACTGACGGAAGAACAGCGAAAGAAAGCACATAAAATGTATTCTTCCCACTAGATTGCATTTTACAGTTATAAAAATTATTCGGGGCGTGGCGCAGCCTGGCTAGCGTACCTGCTTTGGGAGCAGGGGGTCGGAGGTTCGAATCCTCTCGCCCCGACCATTTAAAACAAGGACTTACGGCAATTGCTGTAGGTCCTTTTTTATTATGGGTAACACTATGGGTAACAAATGAAGGGCAAATTGTATTAAATCTCCCTCTACCTGTAATAGAATAGTCCTACTAATTTTCTTCTTAGTGTTTAGTAAGCAATATCAATATTAGCAAAAATATAATTAGCCACATCCAGCTACAGCTAAGTTGTTTTTTTTCTATCATCTCAATCCGAGCTATTAGCGTATCGCTTAGGCGCAACAGCTCTCATGGACGTAGAATTCACAGGACACAATACCGATACATGGGGTACCAACTGTTGGAACTCTGTTCATGCTAGTGGGATCGCAATTAAATACTAATTTTAACAACAAGGAATTACCATGATTGCAAAAAACAAGGTCGTCAGTTTGAACTACTGCTTGAAAGACACACAGGGTGAAGAACTCGA
>JABIXH010000299.1 GCA_018664975.1 Nitrospina sp.
AAAATCAGATCCTCGCTTCCTGTGGTGCCAAACATTCGTTTTACAATTTAGCGCAGGTGCTTTGGCAGGCGGGAGACGAAGTCATTATCCCGGCTCCTTACTGGGTATCATTTCCTGAAATAGTGATCCTTTCTGGAGCCCGTCCAATCATTATTCATGCAGGAGCCGCGCAGGATTTTAAAATTACTCCCGAGCAAATTGAAAATGCGGTCACCCCGAATACGAAGGCAATATTAGTCAACTCTCCTTCCAATCCAACCGGTTCCGCTTATGACAAAAATGAATTGGAGAAGCTGGCAGAAGTTGCTTTACGACACAACCTATTAATCATCACTGATGAAATTTATGAACAGATTGTGTTCGATGGCTTTCAGCACACCAGCATCGCATCCATAAGTCCGGAAGTGCAAAAACAGTGTGTGGTGATCAATGGGGTTTCTAAAAGTTACGCGATGACAGGCTGGAGGATCGGCTATATAGCCGCCGGAGATCCTGAGATTGTCAAGCAGGCAGGAAAATTACAAGGCCAAAGCACATCCAATCCCTGCGCGATATCGCAAGCGGCCAGCATCGAAGCCTTAACCGGTCCTCTGGATGAAGTTCATGAAATGGTCCGAGAATTTGAAAAGCGTCGGAATATCATTGTGGCACAATTATCAAAAATTCCCGGAGTGACTTGTAATACACCGAAGGGTTCCTTTTATTCTTTTCCAGATTTTTCAGGGGTGTACGGCAAGAAGGATGGGAATGGCAACGAGATTAAAGGCTCACTTGATTTTACTGACTACCTGTTATCCGCAGAGAAGGTCGCTATCGTTCCGGGAGTTGCTTTCGGTGCCGATGCGCACGCCCGCTTGTCTTTTGCCACATCTTTAGAGAAAATTGAAGCCGGGGTCCATCGTATCAAAGAAGCTATCTCAAAATTGACAGATTAATGGCACATGCGAGCAATATCCTAAAGCTTAGTTTCTTTCCGGTTGGGTTGGAACGGTAGAAACCTCGGCATCTTTCAGGCTGGATTTATAATCGCAGATTCTTTCTTCGATCTTGGACCGACAGCGTTTGGCTTTGCAATTACCCGTTCCCACGCCAAGCTCTCTTCTTAAGGCTTCAAAGCTCAGCGTACCTCCACGAATTGCAGTCATGATGGTACCCGCCTTGATACTTCGGCACAGGCAAACCTTTTTCAGGTTTTCTAAAAGTTGTTTTTTTGCTTCCAAAATATATAGTCTTCCAGCTATGATTCTTACGCTGGATATTTTAACTGTAAAAATTTATATCTAAGGAAACTTCTAATCCATGAAAAATAGAATTCATCTTTTAAAAATTTCCTAAATTTTTGTTTTAACAAAACTTAAGCATTAACTTTGAACCTTAAGTTCCACCCTCTAATATAAACCAGTATTGGTGAAATACCTAATGCTTAAAGAACCGGGCCCCTTTCTACTCGCCGTAATCAGCGGAATATTATGGGTTCTGGTCTTCCCACGCTTTAATTTTGAAATTCTCGCGTGGTTTGCCTTTATCCCTCTTTTATCGGCAATTGAAGGAAAAACTCCGCAACGATCCGCATTATTGGGATTCATATTCGGGATGGTTTTTTATTCCTGGGGGCTGAATTGGGTCACCAACACCATGATTAATTATGGAAACCTTCTCCCAGTTGTGAGTTTCATGGTTCTGGGCCTTTTGGCGGCCTACCTTTCCTTTTACACAGCACTTTTTTGTTATTTGTTAAGAAGGTTCTGTAAAGATAATCGAAATTTGGTTTTCCTGCTCGCGCCAGTTCTGTGGACTTCATTGGAATATATCCGCTCCACCCATTCCGAGTTTGGGTTTTCCTGGCTGGGGCTGGGTTATTCCCAATTCCAAACCCTGCCGGTCATTCAGATGGCCGAGATCACTGGAGTCTATGGTGTCTCCTGGCTCATTATGCTGGTCAATATTGGACTCTATTTAGCCTGGAAATCGTGGCGGGAACCCGGTCAGATGGGAGTGCGGTTTTTATCCGTTACCTTTCTGGTTTTCGCCTGCTGGTGGGGATATGGAAGTATTGCGATGAACCGCCCTGGCGCAGAAAAAAAATCCACAATAACAGTGGGGCTGATTCAGGGAAATGTCGAGCAGTTCATGAAATGGAATCCTCTCTACCAGAAACAGGTCATTAATAAATATCGCGACCTGACTCTGAAGGCCGCCCAATCAAAGCCCGATCTAATTGTATGGCCCGAAACCGCTCTTCCGTTTTACTACAACCAGCATCCTGCAGGCACCCAATTTGTTAATGATCTGGCACAGCAAGCTCAAACTCCAATATTATTCGGAAGCCCTCACAAAGAAAACAAGGATGGAAAAATCATTCATTACAACAGTGCCTACCTGGTATCAGAAACCGGTGAAACGCAAAACCGTTACGACAAAATCCATTTGGTACCTTTTGGCGAATTTGTACCGTTTCGGAAACTATTGTTCTTCGTAGAAAAAATGGTGGAGATGATCGGCGACTTCGGGCGTGGGAAAGTAGCCACAATATTCGATGTGGCGGGGCACCAGGCTGGGGTTTCTATTTGCTATGAGCTTATTTTTCCCGACCTGATCCGGCAGGCGGTCAAAAATGATGCCGACTTTTTAGTCAACATCACTAACGATGCCTGGTTTGGTAAAAGTGCCGCCAGCTTCCAGCATATGAGTATGGGCGTTCTAAGGGCGGTAGAAAACCGGGTGCCCATAGTTCGTGCGGCGAATACGGGCATCTCGGGAACCATTGAAGCTAATGGCACCCTGCGTGATGAAACCGATCTTTTTGTCGAAGCGGCACAAATCACCCAAATCACCCCAAAAAGCGGAGGACTCACCTTCTACAGCGCCTACGGCGATGTGTTCAGTTGGCTGTGCCTGCTGGCTACGGGCCTGTTAGCGGTTACATCCAGAAGAAACCGGCGTCACCCTGAGGTACTCGAAGGGTGAGCTACCAAAATTTAGCCTACCTTCTTGCCCCAAGCTTAAAATAATCCCCCCTGACAAGGGGGGGGGTTGCTTTTCCTCCACCTCTCCCCCACTACAACCCCTCACCCCTGATTTATTTCGACTAATTTCGATTTAGCCAATTTTTTATCTTGCCAAACTACCCCCCCCATATTAGGGTGGTCAAATTCATATTACATTGACAGTGGTCTGGTTTACGCCAATTTATCAAAAGGTTCTGGTTCCTCATGGAAAAGTTCTGTGCACCCACCATTTCATATTGGAAGAGAGCTTTTTTTGTTGCGATTGCAATCGCGGTGTTTTTTCCCGTAACCGTTGCGGCACAGATCACTGTGGACACCACTATATCCGCTGATACCACTTCACAGCAAGTTCTCGGTGCCAACAATGTAACCATCACCAATGATGCCAACATAAACTTTACCGGATCAGGTGCGATCAACATACTTACTTTTACCGGAGTCACCATCACCAATAACGCAGGCGCAAGCATCAACGCTCTGGGTTCCGGAAATGATCAGGCAATAGACGCATCAAATTCCGCCGTAAATAATCTGACGATTAATAACTCAGGAACCATCTCGGCAAACGACAATCAGACAATTCGCGTTAATAATGATTCCAACTTTACTCTCACCAACAATGTTGGAGGATCGATCACTGCGGATCGAACGGCAATAAGTATCTCTACCGGCGGCGGTACCATCACCAACTCAGGCACGATAACCACTACGGGTGCTGGAAATGCTATTCGTACGGCAACATCAATAGGGTTAACGATCACCAATAACGCCGGAGGGGTGATCTCTTCAACCGGAACCAGTGGGGTAATAAGGTTAGACCAAAACAATACCATCATTAACAGTGGGTCGATTATTAATTCCACAAGTGTTGACAATAATGCAATCCGTTTAGATGGGAACAATAATACGATAACCTTAAAAGATGGGGGCCTTGTTGTCGGTGCGATTACTTTTGATGCTGGGACCACGGGAAACACCCTGAAACTCGAACAGGGCTTTGGTCAGGCTTATTTCTATGAAACATCAGGAACTGGGTCTTTTACCATAGAAGACCTCAGTGGCAATACGGCGGTGAAAGGCTCTGCCGGGTCCGTTGGGCTCGGGGCGCAGGAGAGTGTTGATGAGTTGCTGGGGCTACGGGCCTTCAACCTGCGCTCGGCTTTAAAACGTTATGCCGCCGCTCCCGCAATATTCAAAGAAGACAAACTCTGGGCCGAGCCTTTTTCCTACTACTCCAAACGTGGAACCAACTCCTCCGTACTCGGCTACAAAAACTATGGCTACGGCATCAACTTCCTCTACCCTCTCAAACAACACAAGCTCGACCTGATATTCACCGTTGAAAAAAGTGAACTGGAAATTGACCGGAACCACGATGTCTCGCGCACCCATTTGCTTGCCGGAGTGAACGCAACAGACTTTGCCGATTTAGGGGACTGGAAAGTCTGCGGGTTTTTTGTCGCCGGATCAAGCTGGCATAATGGAACCCGGGAGATTTTCACCAACACCACCAGCACCGGTAAGGACAACATCGTGGCTAATTTCAACAGTAAAGAGATCATCACCGGAGCCCATGTCAGCAACACGTTCAATCATAAGTCGGATCAATTAAAACGAAACACCTGGCATACCGAATTGGGGTTCACTTTCGGCTATTCATACATTGAGGATTATGATGAGAGCCAGTTCTTTTCTTTTGAAGAACGCCATCTGGTTCAAGGGAGTTTCCATGTCGGGGAACAATTCACCGCAAAAATCAATGACCGTTTGACCCTCACGGCTGGAGGCGAACTGGAACATCGTCGGGTACTCGCCGGCAGGGAACAGACCTATAAGGTCAGCGATACGATCGTTAACTATCGTCATGGCTCCTTTTACGAAAGTTCTGCCGCTGGCAATCTGGGAGCCAATGTCTCGCTGGACAACAACACCCTGGCTTACCTCCATCTCGACAGCCGCTTCTCGGATCAGACTCGCGGCACCTACGGCGCCAGCATGGGAATACAAATTCAATTCTAGCCACTAGGCTTGGGGCCAATGAGTAGAATAAAACACTGACTACTCTGGGAAGAAGAAAGTTTCCAGATACGGCGATGTGCTTAGCTGGCTGTGCCTGCTTGCTACAGGTGTGATTGCCATTGAATGGCAGTGAAAATACTCTAAATATCGAAGAGCTCAGTGAGAACCAGTACGAACCAGATGCAACTCGTTTCCTTCCACTTTATAGATCAGTAACCAGTCGGGATCAACATGACAGTCCCGATGTCCTTTCCAGTCGCCAATCAGTTTGTGGTCCTTAAGTTTTGGCTCGAGAAGTTTTTTCTTGGTCAGAGTTTGAACGATGGTTCGTAAATCGGTAAGGTCCTTGCCTTGCTTTTAGAGACGTTTAATATCCCGCTTAAAGCGGGTTGACTGTATTATCTCCAGCGACAATTATTTTTTATCCCAACTTTTAAATAAATCGTCTGCATTTTTAATACGTTCGCCACCGCCTTTTTCAAGTTCTTTCATAGCTTCCAGAGTTGCAGTATTGGGTTGCTTTGCCATGGGTTGAAAAGGCAAGCCTCCAGAATTTACGGCTTGCTGTAAAAAAAGACGAATCGCCTCGGATGTCTTGAGGCCAATGGCTTTAAAAACGGATTCCGCCTGTTCTTTAAGCTCTGGAGTGACGCGGACTTGCACAGTATCATTAGCCATGATAAAAGTTCCTTTGCAAAAATTCTAAGCTAATTATAGTTCAAATGCCTGCAATTGTCAATCATTTGCAATAGAACCTCACGGATCTAGTTAAATTTGTTTTGCGGTCCCCATTAGCCCCCTGTCAAATGATTCAAAAGTAACTGCACATTTTTATCACCGGGGTTAGCACCCACAAAACCCTCGATATCACCCGGACCTGCCCGTGCATCGCCGTCCACATCTATCCGCGCGGCAAGGACCATGGGGCCTTCAAAAACCGTTCCCGGAACCATGACATCTTGCGGCCCCAAAACAAACTCATAAGGAAACTGAAGTTCAGCCACACGTTTAACTGCTAATGGCGGGCCACGTTTAACCCCTTCAGACCGGGCAAAAATAAATAGCGTACCGTTTTTGGGAATCTTGTTTTGCAATGCCTCACTCACATTCACCGTCCCCTGTATATTGCTGGCAGACTCACTTATCTGGTTATCAAGCACAAGCTTAACGCCTTTTTGTCCTCCAACCACTTGGACTTTCCCCTCGACATCGCCGGGGCTTGACTTTCTGTTGCCGTCCTGATCCAAACGCGCTGTCAGGTTCATGGTTCCCTCAAACTGGGAACCCTCCATCATGGTATTTAATTGCCCGATCTCAAACTCAAAGGGAAAATTAAAAACACTATGGCGTTTAACTGCGAGCGGTGGCCCGGCATCCACACCTTCTGGCCGGGCAAAAATAAACAGGCCCGCACTGGGACTCAGGGCCACTTTAAGGGCAGGATCTAGCGAAATAGTACCTGTTACATCATTTAAATGAATATTCGGGTCGGCCTTACGGGCCAGCTCTTTTTTCAGGCTTTCAGGCAAGGGATGTTCTTTCAAGTCTTTATCACATCCTGATACCAATAAAATTGCTGAAAAAAACCAAAATAATGCTAAATGTTTCAAAATCTTCCTCCGATAAGAGCTTACAGGCCAATGAAATAAATCTTGGGTCAGGGACTTGACATCATAAATTACAGATATCATTAGTACTACAAGTACCCGATCCTATAAATCATTGGCCCAAGGGGCTAAACCGACCCAAAGATGTTGATCACCCGGGCGGAGGCACTTTAAATGTATCCTCCATACCAGGGCGCACATCACCCGAGTCGGACTTAAGTTTGGAGTGTATCATGTTTCATGAAGTCAAAATATTTGATAAAAAGGGTAATGTCAAAAAGGTTCTTTCCAGCAAAAAGCTCAGTAAGAACTACTGGAATTCGTTTTTTAACAACCCGTTTAGCGAAGCGATGGATAAAAAGAAGGGTCGCCCGCGAAAACCACAAAAAAATGTGGATTGTGATGACGAAAATCTGGACTCAACAAGTTGACTGGACCCTATTAACTCCGGCAACGGAGATAAAATAACAAATTTGGGGTAATTTCGATCACTAGCTAACTCCTAATCCTCCACCAAGGTTGAGTTGGAAAGTTGGAATTAACCCATTAACGCGGGAGGCAGATCCAGGAGGAAACGCCTCCCGCGTACCCTAATTCTTCCCCCTCACCGTATTTTCCCTAATTTTTTATCACCTTGGAAAATTGTAGTATTCCCCATTGATTCCAAAATCCACCAGAAAAATATAAAATGGCTCGATCTGCATGTAAGATTAAGTAGGAAGACACGACCCATCTGTAACCTTATTTTCTTAAGAGACGTCCATCAATTATTTCAGGATGCTTTCATCATGAAACCCATCAAACATTTTTCCTTCATCGCAATTTTTCTGGCGGGAATATTTTTTTCAAATTGGACCTGGGCACATGATAAGCCTGACCTGGGAAAACTCCTGCCAAAAATGTTCCCGGCCCCTGAGTTTACAGGACTGAAAAACTGGATCAACTCTTCTGAAATTCGTTCCATCCTTGAGTTAAGAGGAAAAGTGGTCCTCATCGATTTTTGGACCTTCGGTTGTATAAATTGCATCCACACATTGCCTCATGTGCAAAAATGGCATCAAACTTATAAGGATAAAGGATTAGTGGTCTTGGGCATTCACGCCCCGGAATTTAATTATGAGAAGAAGTTAGATAACGTAATTGCCGCAGTAAAAAAGTTTGGTTTAACTTTCCCCGTTGCCATCGATAATAATTTTCAACTTTGGCGAGCTTACAAAAACAGGTTTTGGCCAGCCATGTATTTGATAGACAAGGATGGAATAGTTCGGTACATGCACTTCGGTGAAGGACGGTATAAAGAAACCGAAGCGGCCATCGTACACCTGCTCAATAAGCAACATCCGAATTCATAAGCGAATAGTACCTCTACATTATTTTTTATATCCATGAGTAAAGGTTTAAATTCACTTTTAAGAGAAATAAAAGATTGCCGCCTATGCGAGGAGCATTTGGCTTTGGGTCCGAGACCCGTCCTGCAAGCGCATCCAAAGGCCAGCATTTTGATCGTGGGACAAGCCCCAGGCCGCAAGGTTCATGAAACGGGAATTCCATTCAATGATCCGAGCGGAGTGCGACTGCGGAGTTGGCTGGGAATTGATGAAAAAATATTTTATGACGCTAAAAAAATTGCCCTGCTACCGATGGGATTCTGCTATCCCGGCACCGGGAAGTCAGGAGATTTACCGCCTCGTCCGGAATGCGCCGAAGCCTGGCGTGAAAAACTATTGGCCCGGCTACCGAATATCCACCTGACCTTGATAATAGGACAATATGCTCAAAAATATCACCTGGGAGAGCAACAGAAAAAAACTTTAACCGAAACAGTCAAAACGTGGAGACATTATTGGGAGGACGGCATGATTCCACTTCCACATCCAAGTCCGCGAAACAATATCTGGTTGCGCAAAAACGGGTGGTTCGAAAAAGATGTATTGCCTACTTTAAGATCCAGAGTTCAAGTTTTAGTCAGTTAAGTAAGAATGGCTCACATTTTTCCCATATTTTTTATCGCTCCCAGAACTCCGGGAACCTGGCGAGCTTTGACTTGTTTCAAATTTTGAATATGAAAGTGGTGGTTTAAGAAATGGTCCAGGGCCTGCATAGATTTGTGGCGGATGCCAGGCCCGTGTTGCCATAAATACACGATCAACCCAATCTGCGCCATTGTCGCAGGCCCACTACCGCGAGAAGGAGGTGTGCGCTCACTTTGCCCACGGCCTACCCCATCCGTAGAGGGCGAATATTCATTTTCCCAACCTAGACTTTTAAAATGTTGGAGGAGTTCTTCAATTTGTTCATGGCTGAGATCTCTGGCAGAAGTTTCTCCAAACAAAACATTAATGAACCCGCGATACAAAGGATCACTAAGCTTGAGATCTCGTTTGGCAATATGAACTTTGGCAAACTCTGCATGGGTAGGCATTTTTTTCTCTCCTATCTGCGGTGCACCTGCAAGGGTAAGATCGGGAATTCGTTGGCCCTGGAGGAAGACTAAGAACCGGGCCAACTCTGGTTCTCGTATTCAATATAGGGCTCGGAGACGAAATCGGCAACCGGGGAGGGGTAAACTATGAACCTAAAAGGAAAAAATTAAACCTGGCGGAAGTCTTTGCCTTGCAGAGGGACCTTCTTGCACATCTCCATCAATCGGGAAAAAATACGCGGGCCAATTTTTTCCTCCAGTGTATATCGGATATTGGATAACCCACCTTTTTTACTCTCCCTGTCTTCCTGCCCTGCTCCAAGATTATCTTTAAAGTTGGTGGTGACCAGGGTCACCTTGTCGTCATCATTGTAGCGGGTGGAGATGAAATGATCGAGAACGGTCAATTCCCAATCCGTGTTCCGGCCCTTGGCTAACTCATCGATTACCAATACCTTCACGCCAACATATGGATTGATGAATTCGCCTTCCGAGATATCCTCACCATAACCGTGGCGGATGTCGCGCAGGAGTTCAAAAAAGTCGACAAATTTGCATTCGACTCCATGTTTTAATATCAGTTCCTTAATGATGGAAACAGCGAGATGAGTTTTGCCCAGTCCGGGGTCCCCCATGAAAATCAGGCCCTGACTATACTGGCCCTTCATTTGAATGAACTCTTTGATGAAAGTCCGTGCCCGTGTTAACGCATCTTTCTGGGTTCGGTGACGGTTGACTTCAAAATTGTCCAGACCCTCATGCACAAATTTTCCGGGAATTCCTGCCTGGTTGAAGAGGTTTAATTTTTTATAAAAATCAGCGCATTGGCATTCGCGGATTCGCGAGATGCCATCAGAGCCCTCTTCCAAAATTCTTCCCGTTCCCTGACAACTTTCACACGCCATACACTTACAAGCTTCAGCGCGAACTTTGCCTTTTTGGTTGGACACCACATACTGCTGGTCGCGGCAGGTACTGCAGTTGATTAAATTTACTGTTTTACTTTTCATATTCGGGATCGCTCCAATTCCTCTTCGACAAAAACTTTGAGGTAATTCAAACCCATCCGCGAAGATTGTCTCTGAGTTTCAAATTCGGCGACCCCGTTTTCAATGCCACGGCAAACAATATTGACCGGAATCCCCCGGTTTTCCCATTGCTGAATGAGGTCGTAGTCGGTAGCAGAAAGCGCCATTCCCGAATCTTTTAAGGAAAGAAAAAATCGTTCAACGGTGACTAGATAGTTTTGATGTTCCTGACTCATGCGGAGTAACTCCGCGGGAAATGAGCAACGACTAGCCGAAGGGGCAACAAGAAATAGTTCATAAGGCAGGTTTTCTGTTCGCCAAAAAAAGCTATGGCTTATTGGCCCCACGCCGAGTGGGGATTAGCTTTTGATGTCAAGGATGGTCCCTAACAATTCATCGTTGGTTTTAATGACATTAATATTGGCCTTAAATTCTGCCTTGGCAACAATCTGATCAACAATCTCTTCGGTAATGTCGACATTGGAACCTTCCAGAAAACCTGAGAGCACGGTGCCTCGTCCACCTTCTCCCGGAGCGCCCACAACCGGCGCACCCGATGCCGCCGATTCGTTCAACAGGTTACCGCCCGCCGCTGACAATCCGGATGGATTTTGAAAGTTAGCCAGCTGAATCTGACCGGCTACTTCATTTTGTCCGCCAACCTGAGCGGAAATTTGCCCACTGCTACCTACACTGATTCCGGTATTGTTTCCGGGAATGTTAACGGCTGGAGTCAAGGCATTGCCGCTGGCATCCACGATGTTCCCCGCCCCGTCCTGCTTGAAACTTCCCGAACGGGTGAAGCTGGTGCCTCCGTTAGGATTCGTCACCTGAAAAAAACCATTGCCGCTGATGGCCAGGTCCAATGGATTGTTTGTCGGAATCAAACCTCCCTGGGTATTGGATTTGGAAACACTACTAATCCGACTGCCTCCAGATTTTAACTCGGCACTGTTGACATCGCTTTTTTTGAAGCCGGGAGTGTTGATGTTGGCAACGTTGTTCGCGCTGTTTTGCAATCTTTGCGAGGCGTTTTTTAATCCTGTCAATGCATTAAAAATTGGACCTAACATAGCTTGGTTCTCCTTTAATCCTTTATCTTAGGAATATAGGACTTCTCCAGAATCTTTCAAGGCCTCCGGATTTTTGGAGGGCACTTTTTTCACAGGCAACAATGAAAGGCTCATGGCCGTTTCATCACAATTGTCTTTATGCAAACAGGCCTGGCAATCGTTCCACACCTTTTGCGGCAGTTCCATTTTATCAATGATTTGAAATCCGAATCGGGTGAACAATGGCACGGCGTAAGTCAGCACAAAGGCGGTGTCGCAGTTATCATTCCGCAAAGCCCGCTCCACACTGCCCTGAATCATTTTCGTAGCGATACCCTGCCGGTGAAAACGCGGGTCCACACCGAGAGAGCGAATCTCTACCAACCGGTTCCAGCCAAATTTCAGGCTACAAATACCAATGACTTCATGGCTTTTTTCGTACACCAGAAAATCAGCAATGTTCACTTCAATTTCTGCCAGGGTGCGGAACAACATTTTGCCATCTTCAGAATAAAAACAAATCAAATTCTGGATAGCTTGCGCATCCTCTATTTTAGCTTCTCGTAACATTATATTAGGAACCTTAATCAAAAAAACCCCCGCTTTCAACCGGGGATTTGATAAACATTGAAATTTCGCTTGTTAGTCAATAAAACTTTTTTTGTCTCTTTTATTTCATTAGGCGGTGACTCCACAGTATCCGAAAATATGAGGATTTAGTCAATGGCAATTAATAGAGCGGTCTACAGGGAGAACTGGAAGGAAAACCTTCTCAAGTCGAAACCAAAAAAGATAAAGCCAACCCTCCCTCTCTATGAAGGGAGGGATGAAAAAATGGCTACTGGCCTCACGCTGGGTTCACCACCAGTTGGTCTTTGAGTTGGTCGATGAGGAGGATGTTGTTGATGGAGATGGAGACTTTGTCGGCCATGCGTTCGAGAAACTCGGTGCCGAGGCCTTCGTGAAAATGAAATGGGTTGGGACTGCCAAACGCTATCGCCCCGACCAGGCCATCCTGCGCTACGATTGGGATCAAGGCTTCTGATTTAATTTCATCGTTCCCATTGAGACTGAACACATCGGATTCTTTAATTTCACTTCGCAGAACGGGTTTGAGTCCTTCCGCAAACCAGCTTCCGGCGGTTTCCTGACAAATGAATTTCACCGACTCATCCAGGTTACCGTTATAACGTTGCCGCAACCGGTCTTCCATACAAGGATCGGAACCTTTGACCAAACATACTTTAACGTTGGGGATGCCAAACCGGTTAGGAATTTCTTTTTTCAATTGACCCACCATTTGATCCAGGTTGGTGCTGGTCAAAACCAATCTTTCTATTTCAAACAAGTGATCCTGAATTTTTTCGTTAGAGCGCGAAATTTCGAACAGCCATTCCAGTTTGCTTTTAAGATGTTCTTTATCATCATGCACCCGTTTAATAATTCGATCGGCCAGGCTCAACGTACTCATAGGCTCGATGGGCAGATCTTCATCTTTTATTTCTTTTATTTTTTTCAACAGTTCCGGGTATTCGTTAAAAAACTCGGGATGCTCATTAAGGTAAATAGCAATCTGATCTCTGTTCATAAGATTTCCTGTTGAGTGCGTTGAAATAATTCGATTAGGCAATAAGATATCATAATCTCCGCCAATCTCATAGCAATAAAACCCATAAAATCAATATCTTATGAGATTATCGGAACCGGCCACCAGGCGTTGAGCCAACTAGCCATAGGTATTTTGCTGGTAAAAGTAAACTCGGCCCCAAAATACGGTGCTATTCCCTCTCCTTCAATGCGGCGGAGTACCTCCGGTTGCAATGTGTACGTGATATTCTTCCTCAGCTCTCGTGCCCCGGAGGGGTAATAACATTTATCTGCTAGCGGCCGTGTTCTCGGCTCAACGAGTCTTTGCCCACATTGCCTGCCTCGCTAGAGGTGTGGAACCAGTGGTAAAGAGCGGGCAAGACCACCAGGGTCAGAGCTGTAGATGAAATGATGCCGCCGATGACGACAGTTGCCAGCGGACGTTGCACTTCTGCCCCGGTTCCTGTTGCCAGAGCCATGGGAACGAAACCTAATGAGGCCACGAGTGCCGTCATCAAAACGGGTCTTAGACGCGTGAGGGAACCCTGGCGAATGGCTTCATTTAAAGGAATCCCCTGATCGCGAAGGTTTTCGATAAACGTAATCATCACCATGCCGTTAAGCACCGCAACTCCGGACAAGGCAATGAAACCCACCGCCGCAGAGATCGACAGGGGAATGCCTCTCAACCACAGAGAGAGAAACCCACCCGTGAGTGCCAGGGGAACTCCGGTGAAAACCAGCAGGGCATTTTTATTGGAACCAAACGCCGCAAATAAAAGTAGGTAAATCAAAATCAGAGTTAGAGGAATGACCACCCATAATCTTTGTGACGCCGAGATGAGATGCTCAAACTGGCCGCCCCACTCCACCCAGTAACCCGGTTCGCTGATTTTTCGCAAAGCGTTTTGCGCCTTTTCAACAAAAGAACCCAGGTCGCGGCCCCTTACATTAGCGGTCACGACCACCCGCCTCTTGCCATTTTCCCGACTGATTTGATTGGGCCCTTTGATAACCCTGAACTCTGCAATCGTACCGAGTGGAACGAATTGGGTAAAAGGCTTGTCCGGACTCATCACAGAATGCGGTTCTTTTTCACCTTGAGGTAACGGGATAGGAATTTCTTTGAGCAGATCAATATTGGTGCGGAGGTCTTCCGACAAGCGGACAATGAGATCAAACCTTCGGTCTCCCTCAAAAACCTGTCCTGAATTTTTACCCCCCACCGCGATTTCCACCACCTCTTGAACATCGACAACATTGATCCCCAATCGGGCCATTGCCGGACGGTCCATCTCTACCGTCAAAACCGGAAGCCCGGTCACCTGCTCAACTTTTACATCTGATGCTCCGGGGATATCGGCGAGAACATGCTCGATTTCATCGGCCAACTCAAGAAGCTTATCCAGATCATCCCCGAATACTTTAACCGCCACATCACTGCGCACACCCGAAATCAGTTCATTAAATCTCATCTCAATGGGCTGAGTGATTTCATATTTATTACCGGGAACTTCGGCCAGTTTTTCTTCCAGATCATGCACCAATTCAGCTTTTGCCCGTTTAGGGTCCTTCCATTGGTCGCGGGGTTTCACCATTATGAATACATCCGCCACACTGGGCGGCATCGGGTCAGTGGCGATATCTGCTGTACCGATCTTGGCAAAAACATAATCCACCTCCGGCAATTCCTTTATTTTTTTCTCCAAGGTATCTTGCATGGAAACAGCTTGGGAAAGGCTGGTACCGGGAACCCGGAGAGCATGAACAGCAAAATCTCTTTCATCCAGAGTGGGGAGAAACTCACTGCCCATTTTCTGGCTCAATAAAACACTTAAAACAACCAGAACTCCCGCAAACGCAATGACAGATGCGCGATTTTTAGAGGTGAAATCAAGCAGGAAAGAATACACTCCGCTTTTCAAAAAACCGTTCTTTTTTTCAAGGAAAGAAACGGACGCAAACTGAGCCATCATCGCCGGAACAAAGGTGATGGAAAGAACCAGTGCTCCGGCCAGAGCCGTTAAGACTGTAAAAGCCATGGGCTGAAACATTTTCCCTTCAATACCTGTCAGGGTAAGAATCGGCAAGTAAACAATCATGATGATGAACACACCGAAAATACTGGGACGGGAAACTTCGCAGGCAGAATTCTGGACAATTTCAAATCGCTCCTGCTGATTCAAAATCCTCCCCATGCTTTTTTGTTCTTCTGCGAGACGACGACAACAGTTTTCCACAATTATCACCGCACCATCCACAATGATGCCAAAGTCTATGGCTCCCAGGCTCAATAAATTGCCGCTGACCCGGTTGCTCACCATTCCCGTTACCGCAAACAACATGGAAAGAGGAATCACCAAAGCAGTGATCACGGCCGCGCGAAAATTACCCAACAACAAAAATAAAACAACGATAACCAGAAGTGCCCCCTCCAGCAAATTGTCGCGTATCGTTTGCAATGTGGCATTGACCAGATGGGTCCGATCATAGATGGTTTGCGCCTGCACGCCTTCCGGCAGAGTCAGGTTTATGGACTTCATTTTCTCTGCAACTCTTAATGAAACCGTTCTGCTGTTCTCCCCCTTGAGCATAAATACAGTACCCAGCACAATTTCCTGGCCGTCTTTGGTGGCGGCACCGGTCCTCAGCTCTTTGCCCAGACCTACGCTTGCGACATCTTTGATATAAATAGGAAAACCCTTATGGGTACCGATCACGATATTTTTTATATCTTCCACGCCTGATACCTGGCCGGGAGTTCTCACCAGAAATTGCTGACCACTGCGTTCAATATAGCCCGCGCCTTTGTTTTCATTATTTTTGCTCAATGCGGCGATGACATCCCTAAATGAAAAATCATAGGCGATTAATTTTTGCGGGTCGGGGGACACCTGAAAGTTTTTAATATAACCACCCAGGCTGTTGACCTCGGTCACACCGGGAATATTCATCAGTTGTGGTTTAATGATCCAATCCTGAATGGTTCTCAGTTCAAGGGAAGTGTAGGAACTTCCATCGGGTTTACGATATCCAGGTTCCGCCTGCACCGACCACATGAAGATTTCTCCCAGCCCTGTTGCAATGGGACCCATGGCTGGTTCCACATTATCGGGCAAGTTACTTTTTACTTCCTGAAGTTTGGAGTTGATCAATTGCCGGGCAAAATAGATATCTGTCCCATCCTCAAAAATCACCGTGACCTGTGATAGGCCGTAACGGGATATAGAACGGGTACGCTTCAATCGGGGTAGGCCAGCCAGGGTGGTTTCAATCGGAAAGGTAATGCGCTGTTCTACTTCCAGCGGGGTGAATCCCGGCGCCTCCGTGTTAATTTGCACCTGGATATTGGTGACATCCGGGACGGCATCAATAGGAAGGATCGTAAAATTATATGCACCCAGCGCAACAAGGGCCAAAGCCCCGACAATGACAAAAAATCTCTGCTGAATTGAAAATGCGATGATCTTTTTTAACATAGTCCTATTCCTAATGGCTGTGGGTAGCGCCTGACTTTTCAATCTCGGCTTTTACCGCATAACTATTTATCGCAACATACTCTTCCCCGACTTTCAAACCTTGCAGAACTTCCACTCTATTTTCATCATTTTCACCCAGCTCCAAAGGCCGCGCCTCCAGCAGGGACCCATATTTAACAAAGACCACTGACCAATCGCGAATACCCTGAATAGCTTCTGGTTCCACTGCTATTGGAACTTTTCGTTCTCCAAGGATAAGTTCTACCGTGACATATCCACCGGGCCGCAATTTACGTTTTTTATTGGGAAGAACTACGCGTCCGGTTACGGTTCGTGTTTTTTCATCCATGACTGAACTGAGATAAGAGAGTTTGGCCTTGAGGGATTTTTCTCCCTCATTGAGGATTACCTTTTGTCCCAACTTAACTTTTTTCAGTTCTTTTTGCGGAATGGAAAAATTCACCCAGACTTCTGATAGGTCCGCCAAGAGAAAAATGGCATCGTCTTTATTGACCGCTTCTCCAATTGTTAAGTGTTTCTGGATAACGGTTCCATTTAAAGACGCGCGTAATTCATACTGGGTAAAATTCTGGTCATTCCGATCCAGTAATTGATCCACCTCTTCCTGGCTCAACCCCAGTGCCAACAGTTTTTGATTGGCGGTTTCAAGATTGAGCTGGTCCATCTCCAACGTTTTTTTCTTTTGCCGAAGAGACCACTCGCCATCGTAGGCAATTTTTTCACGCAAAGCGATATATCGAGCCTCAGCACTTTTATAATCCTGCAATGCGAGTAAGTATTCCGATTCGGACGAAATGCCTTTTTCAAGCAATCCTTTTTCTCGATGGTGAATAGATTTTGCCAGTCTCAATTTGGCATGGGCGGGGATGAGCAATTCCCGGCTTTGTCCAATCACCAGATCTTTGAGCTGATGATAAGTTTCTTCGGGGTCTAGATCCTGCTCAAGTAGATCCAGCATGCTCCGGGTATTTTCGAATACTCGTGTCTCCCGGTCAAAATCGGCCAGGGCCAGATCAACCTTCTTGGATGCGGTCAGAAAATTGATCTTCATTTCCGCTAATTCCCGGCTCTCCAAAATTGCGATGATCTCCCCAGTGGAAACTTGGTCGCCCAAATCCTTAAATACTTTTTTAACCACTCCATCGACTCTCGGAACAATATGAACCACCTTTTCCTCGTTAAGCTCGATCTCACCGGGTAAACGTATCGTTGTTACCAGTTTTGCTGGCCCGGCTTTTTTAAAAATCAGGCCTGCGTTTTTAACTGTCTCGGGAGAAAATTCTGCCCGACCTTCTATTTGAGCAAGTTCCCATTTAAAGTCCTGTCCCTTCAATTTCGCGTTAACAATCATTTCAAAGGAATGCGGTTCGGCAACCACCTTATCTCCCAACAAATATTCCCCCGAAGATTTAAAGCCGATGGTATCGACCCGATCCAACCTTTTTAAAACAATGTTCAGGCTAACTTCATTATGGTTTACCGGTTTACCGCCTGCATCCATTACATAGACTCTGAATTGTGGAGGCACTCCCTTTTCATATATTTTTACTTCTACCTGAAAATCTTTTTCCACAAAAAGCCAGCCTCCGTGTTTTCCTCGTGGGACGGATTCATCCTGAGAGGCCTCTTCTCCATGCTCACCTGGGCTTTGTTTAGTGGGTAGTTTTTCCATATTCAAAATGCCCCATCCCAGCACCGCTCCTATAACGAGAATGGCAATCGCGCCGAAAGATACTTTTCCATTCATGGCTAATTTCCCCCTTTCCCGAGTTCCGTGGGATTTTTCCTGGTAACCGGATCAACCCCGGCCAATCGTTCCACATCGGTAACCGCGTTATGGTAATTAACCAGAGCATCGAGATATTGGCTTCGAACTTGAAAAAATGTTTTCTGGCTATCCAGTACATCTAAAAGACTAAATTTTCCGAATCGATAGCCTTCGCTGATAGCATTGAGTGCTTTGCGCGCTCCTGGCAATACCTCTGTCTTGATTGAAATCACTTTGGCGTGAGAAAAAGATACTTCACCGTAGGCCTGCATCAAGGTTTCCTTCATTTTCAATGTTTCCGCTTTTTTTTCCTCCTGGGTTTTAGACAAACGGTGTTGGGCTTTGGCAATGCTTCCCTGATTACGGTTGAACCACTGCAAAGGAACAGTCACCCCAAATATCATAGTGTTATCACCGGTCTCCTCTAACCTGCGGAAACCTCCGCTGAGGGTAAGGTCGGGAATTGTTTTAGAGTTCTCAACATCCAATTCCGCCTGCCGGTGAGACAAAGCGGTTGACCATTTGGAAAGACGTGGGTTTGCGGATAACGTAGGTATTGTCTTCAAAACCTTATCTGGAACAGAAAACAGGTCTCCCTGGGCTGAGTCAAATTTAGGCTCTGTTTCTCCCCATAAGACAGAAAGTTTCCTTCGGGCATTTTCCAATTCCAATTTGGCCTGCTCTTCCTCAATTTGCATATTGGCAAGAGCCACTTCCATTTTAATTTTTTCTATTGCCGCAACCTTACCTGCTTGAATTCTCTCCACCACCGCATCTAAAAATTTCTGGGCCAATTGAACCCGTTCGTCTGCTAAAGCAATTAATTGTTGCGCCTTAAGCACATGGATGTAGGACTGGGAAACGCGGGCTAATACTTCCAGGCGCTTGACTTCATAATCCCAGCCGGCCAATTCTTTCGATAAGTCTGCTGAATTTTTTCGGAGATGCCGCTTGCCTCCCAGTTCGACCAACTGGCTCAACTGAACAGTGGTTTCGGATTGGTCAAAACTATTAAAATTTCCCGAACCCCCTACATTTTCCACCTCCACATTAAGTCGGGGGTTAGAGACCAATCCGGCCTGAAGAGCTTGAGCCTCCCGGGCTCGGACTTCATACGAAAAAGCCTGAAGACCCGGGTTTTGCAATAAGGCCATCTGTAACGCCTGAGCCAGGGTTATAGGCCCGGCTAATATGTTTGTTGGCTCCTGTTTTTCTTCCGCCAAAGCAATTAGCGGAAAAATAACAGCCAACACCAAGAAAACCCCCAGGGTTTTGAGGATGGAGTTCATTTTTCTAATCCTTAAATGGTATCCGGCAAACACAAATACGGATACAATGCATATCTCTACGAGTTTTTAAGCCGCAGGAAAATTAAAGAGGGAGTTACAGAATCACGTACGGAGGGGAACGCGAAGAATGAGGACTTTCGCTGGATCGTGATTTGAAGAAGGTGGGTTCTGAGCCTGAGGAAAAGGTAACCCGTGTATCAGGAATTAAAAAATGTGAGGCATATCCAATCTGATTAAAGGTCAGGCCTTGTTTGAAAGACTTGAAGTTCTTTGCCAGGATAAAAAACCCTGAATCGTCTTCATCCTGTTCTTCGGGTAAATTTGAATGATGAAAATGGTCATCCAGTTCATGATTGGAAAAATGTCCATTGACGAGATGGGCATAAGCTTCCAGGGTCGCAGAATGGTAGCGTCCCGGGTGCTGATGGACGTCCGCATCTTCACTGTGGCTATGCGCCGTTTCCGGGTGAAAATGTATAAACGGAAGTAAAAAGAACGGAATGATGACCCCCAAAAGGATCAGCTTCCGTAAACTCAAAATTTTTCTGCCCCGTTTAAAGGTCATCAACGCAAGCCCTGAATCGGTTTTAATCATTAACTATCGTATCGGAAAGTATAACTAATACTTTAAACGAAACTGGCAACAGATATCAAGCAGGTATTTTGTGTTAATTATGGCGCGGATGAATCTTTAGCGGACAAATCTTTAGGGGGGGTGGGAGGGCCTTTATGACCGCAACCAATTGGGCCGCTCAATAAAATCAGGGCCAAAAATAAAAGGAAAATAGTTTTAAATTTCATACTCAAACCTTAAGTGGATCTCTATATTATGTTTTTGCCCCGCACGGGTACCTGCCACCGCCGGCTCTATCGCAGTTTTTTCGTTAACCGGGAAATTTGCGCCTTCACCTGATTTTTTGCTGTTCCTCCATGAATATTTTTCCGGTCAACAGAGTTCGCCAGGGCTATGTGCTCCGAAACATCTTCCTCGAACCGCTTGGAAATTTTGCGGAGTTCTGCCAACGTAAGATTGCCCAGAGTTTTTTCTTCATCCAAACAATAGGCTACAGTTTTGCCGGTGATTTCATGGGCTTCGCGAAAAGGAACTCCCTTCAGGACCAGATAGTCTGCCATATCGGTGGCGGTCAAAAATCCATCGGCTTCCAGCTCTTCATTAGTAAGCGATTTGAATTTTGTCGATTTCATCATATCGTTAAAAATCTTCAGACAAACTTTGATCGTGTCCGCAGAATCGAATAAAGGCTCCTTGTCCTCCTGCAAATCTTTGTTGTAAGCCAGTGGCAATCCTTTCATCAGCGTGAGAAGAGAAACCAGATTCCCAAATACCCGACCGGATTTTCCTCGAATCAGTTCTGCCGCATCCGGATTCTTTTTTTGCGGCATGATACTGCTCCCGGTAGTGAAAGCATCGGACAATTCCACAAACCCAAACTCACTGGAATTCCAAATGACCAGTTCCTCACAGAATCGGCTAAGATGCATCATTAACAAGGCCGACGCGCTACAAAATTCTGCGGCGAAATCTCGATCTGCCACGGCATCCATACTGTTATGGGAAATTTCCGGAAACTTTAAAAGTTTAGCCGTGTATTGCCTGTCTATGGGAAAATTGGTCCCAGCCAAAGCCGCCGAGCCCAGGGGCATGACGTTGATCCTTTTTCTAGCATCGAGAAAACGATCTTTATCGCGAAGCAACATTTCTACATATGCCAGAAGGTGGTGCGAAAGCAAAACGGGTTGCGCCCTCTGTAGATGTGTGTATCCCGGAATAACCAGGCTTAAATTTTTTTTCGCAAGACTTACCAAAGTCTTACTCAACCGGTCGATTTCTTTTACCGTCTCATCCACTTCGTTGCGCAAATAAAGACGGATATCCAGGCAGACTTGATCGTTGCGACTGCGGGCAGTGTGAAGCTTGCCAGCGGTGGGACCAATAATTTCACGCAAGCGACTTTCAATATTCATGTGAATATCCTCCAGCTTGTCGCTGAACTGGAAACGCCCCTCTTCGCATTCCCGCAAAATCCGCTTTAATCCTTTCTGGATTTTCTGTGATTCTGGAGAGGAAATAATTTTACAACGCGCCAGCATTTTACAATGGGCAATACTTCCCTCTATATCGCAGGCATAAAGCCGCTTGTCGAAGGAAATGGAAGCCGAGAAGGTTTCCATTAAAGCATCGGTCGATTGTTTGAATCGGCCACCCCAAAGTTTTTTCATAATACCTTTCTTCAACGGCCCACTAGGAGTGAAGCCAAAATTTTCAGCGATTTAATTGATAAACAACGATTTAGCTCTTCTCAACCAAATCCTTGCCCATTTGCCTCCCTCGCATGAGGGTGGCGGAGGAGGGAGGAATGAAATCCCGTTTCTTAACCCATTTATCTTTTTGCACAATATTTACACGGGCTCCCAGGGGAATCATTTTAGCCATAAAGTTCAGGTACCATTCCTGAATATTGGGGCAACCCGCACTACCATTTCGCCAGTCAAAGTTTTTCTTAAAAAATTCATTTACCTTGGCCGCATTCACGCCATGGATTCCATAACTACCCGGAACCGGGGCACCCAGCTTTTTCATGCCCATCCACCAATGTCCAATTTCATGGTCTTCATGACCGAACGGAATCGCTCGCACTCTTGTTTTTCCATCTATTGTCTCTTTTTTATACCATGTAGGTTTGTAGGCTTTATTCTTTATTTCATATTCCCCGGGCGGGGTTTCTTCCCCTGCCCTTCCAAAAATACTTTCAATTTCCAAAATTTCTTCATCGTTGTAATAAATCCGCAGAACACCGCTTTCAATGATTCCCAAAAGATACCAGAGCTTGGGATTTTTATAGTTGAAAGAGGCAACATCCTTACTGTTGTACTTTAAAGTCATTGTTTGACCAGAACGTACATATTTTGCACGCTCGTTGTTATATACCTGCTTGAGAATATATTTCAGATTTTCTGTGACTTTATTATTTAAAATCATCTGTTCAATCTGCATACTGAGTTCAGCGTTGAACTCTCGTGTCTCTTTCAGTTCAACTGAGGTCATAGAAAGGTCCTGACGAATCTGTTCCACTTCTTCCTTTGAAACCAAGCCAACCTTGCTCAAACTTTGATACCAGGCCACATCTACTTTTTGTCGGGTTTGCGTACCAAGTATAAATTGGTAGATAATGATACCACTGACAACTATTATCCCAACAACAGTCCCTGCTAGTTTGAGAGTCCGTTTGACATTGTTGGATAAACGATATCTGGCAACTTCAAACTTTACTTTTTTATCTTTTTCTTCTAAAGCACCAAATGTTGCGTTTTGGAATTTTTCCAGAAGGCGGACTTCAAGCTTTGCCAGGGGCCGGGTATGGGTTCGGAGCTTTTCTATTATCCAATACAGGTTTTCACGAGTTTTTCGATCGTAACTACCATTTGGATCTTTATTACCGATAAGATTGTATTCGGTAATATTTAAAACTGTAAGCTTAGTTTCAGATCTCATAGAACCCAACACACAAAAATTTAACAGGAACCTCTAAAGGGGAGATACAATCTTGGTATTTTATCCGGGAGCACTTTAATATTCAATAGGATAAATCGAGGTTGCGGGAGAAATTCAACCGGTTTTTTTCAGAGCCTTTCCAAGCTGGAGCAGGAGACTGGGCTTTTTGACGTTTGGCATTGAACAGCGACCATCAAAAACTGCACCTTTTTCTATAATAAAGTTGGGGGAATGGATGTCCCCCTTTACTTCAGCATCCTTGGTAATTTTTATTTTATGAGTCGCTCGTATATCACCGAAAACCTTTCCCTTGCACATTACCACTTCTGCGGCAATATTGGCGGCAACCGAAGCGGTTTTCTCTATGAGAACGGCTTTGGCAATAATTTCACCTTCAAACTTGGCTGATATCTTTATTTTCCCAGAGTGAGAGATTGTTTCCCTGGTTTCTAAATTTTTGTCAAAATGGATTCCAAAATTGGCACTATGAAAGATTCTGTACAGTTTTTTCTCTGCACGAGAACTGTTCGCCTTTCCCTGTTTTAATTTTTCGATGATGCTATAAAGTTTTTTCCGGGTTGCATCATTATAGACCCCGTCCTGATTTTTAGTTTCCAGAAAAACATATTCAGCTGGGGTAAGGACATGCAAGGTAAGATCGTTCATGGTGGATTCTAGCTCAGGCTACTGGCAATTCTTTTAAAAGGGTTAAACCAACTTCCTTTTCCATTTTTTTGCAGGAACTGAATAATATCATTATTGCTATTGGAAAGGGTCGGGCAAAATTTATTCTCACTGATAATGTTTTGGGCAACAAGATTGACACAATTAGTTAGGGCACTGTCCTTATCGTAAAACAAGGTACCTCGGTTATTTGTTATATTTATAATTTTATGATGAGGAACCATTCCGACTGCATGAATTCTATCCTTATAATCTTCATAGCGGTCCAGAGTATCAAGATATTCCCTTAATTGATCCAGACAGTTTGCGATTTCTTTTGAGTTCTGGCAACGATTGAAAATTATTCCAAATTTTTTATTTGCCAGAATTTCCGTTACGGCTTCTTCGCCCTTCGATGCGATCATCCGGTTGACA
>JABIXH010000171.1 GCA_018664975.1 Nitrospina sp.
AGTTATATTACAGGGCAAGTCATTAATGTGAATGGTGGTATGTTGATGTGATACCAATAAGGAGTTTGAAATATTATGTCTGTTGAAGAAAAAGTTAAAGAAATTATTGTAGATCAGTTGGGTGTTGATGAAAAACAAGTTACATCCGAGGCTTCCTTTATTGATGACCTGGGGGCTGATTCTCTGGATACGGTAGAATTGGTCATGGCTCTTGAGGAAGAATTTGATATTGAAATTCCTGATGACGAGGCTGAAAAAATAGCCACGGTTCAGGATGCCACCAATTATATTAACAGTAGGACCAACTGATTAGTCAAAATAATCCCCAGGAAATATGTATGAAAAGACGCGTTGTCGTTACCGGTTTGGGGATCGTTTCGCCCTTGGGCCTTGGGTTAAAGGATAACGAAACGGCTTTGTTTGAAGGCCGTTCAGGGGTAGATTACATCAAAACTTTCACTCCTGATGATGACTTCCCTGTTAAAATAGCTGGCGAAGTCAAAGGGTTCGATCCGGAACAATATATAGATCACAAAGATGTAAAGAAAATGGACCGGTTTATCCACTATGCCGTGGCTTGTAGCAAAATGGCACTGGAAGATTCCGGAGTTGAAATTACTGATGAAAATGCGGAGCGAGTTGGCGTTATAGTCGGGGTTGGTTTGGGCGGTTTGCCCGCGATTGAAAAATACCATAATATTGCCAGGGAAAGAGGAGTGAAAAAAATCACTCCTTTTTTTATTCCCATGTTGATTGCTAATTTGGCTTCTGGTCAGGTATCAATCACTTTTGGTGCCAAGGGGCCTAATTCCTGTGTGGTTACAGCCTGCGCAACGGGAACCCATTCTATAGGCGAAGCCGCAAGACTTATTCAATATGGGGATGCAGATGTGATGTTTGCCGGAGGCACTGAATCGGTAATCACTCCGCTTTGTGTTGGAGGCTTCAATGCCTCCAAGGCTTTATCGCACCGCAACGATGATCCTCAAGGTGCCAGCCGACCCTTCGATAAAGATCGAGATGGTTTTGTCATCGGTGAAGGGGGCGGTGTCCTTATTCTTGAAGAGTTTGAAAGTGCCAAAAAGCGTGGGGCCAAAATTTATGGTGAAGTAATTGGTTATGGGCTCAATGGAGATGCCTACCACATTACGGCGACTTCTCCCAGTGGCGAGGGTGCTTCGCGTTGTCTGAAGCTTGCCTTGAACAATGCTGGAATTAATAAAGAAGATGTGGATTATATTAATGCTCATGGTACTTCTACCGGTGCGGACGCAACAGAGACTCAAGCTATTAAAACAACGTTTGGCGATCATGCATACAAGCTTGCCGTCAGTTCCACTAAATCCATGACTGGCCACTTACTGGGTGCGGCAGGAGGCGTAGAAGCAATATTTACTCTTCTTGCTATGGAGAGAGGTGTAATACCGCCTACCATTAATTACAACACCCCTGATCCAGAATGTGACTTGGATTATGTTCCCAATGAGGCTCGCGAAAGTGATTTAAGTGTGTGTGTCTCAAACTCTTTTGGTTTTGGAGGAACCAACGGGGTTCTTATTTTTAAGAAAATTTAAACCATAATCCCCTATGACTGAAGTCTCTTCGGATCGTGCCCTGGAAGTTGCTTCCCTGCAGAAAACCCTCGGTTATGAGTTTTCCGACTTGAAACTCCTTAACAAAGCTCTGACTCATAAATCTTACGTAAACGAAATAAGCGAAAATCTCAAGCATAATGAGAGGTTTGAGTTTTTGGGCGACTCTGTTCTTGATATTTTGGTCAGTGATTATTTAATCCATCAATTCACTGATTATGCCGAGGGAACCTTGTCAAAAATCCGTGCCGCGGTTGTCAATGAGAGTTGTTTAGCGGGTCTTGCAAGGAAAATTGATTTAGGCAAATATCTTCTTCTTGGTAAGGGAGAAAATTTGTCCGGCGGGAGAGAGAAACCTTCAATTCTTGCAAATGCTTTTGAGGCTGTAGCGGGTGCCCTGTTTAAGGACGGAGGTTTGGAATCAGCATCCAGGGTGTTTCTTCCATTGTTGCAAGTGGAAATATCGAATTTTGCGAATTCATGGTCATTCAGGGATTTTAAAAGTGACCTGCAGGAAATTACGCAGAATAAACTGGTTTGCACACCTTCTTATAAGGTGGTTAACGAAATTGGCCCCGACCATGCAAAAGAATTTGAGGTTGATGTAAGAATAAAGAACAAAGTGATGGGCAAAGGTTTTGGGAAAAGTAAAAAAGAGGCAGAACAAGCCGCGGCAAAAATAGCTCTGGAAAGTTTTTTGGACTCATCAAGTACCAGCTAGCATTTCCTGTATTTAAGTTGATATATTTTTTGATATAGTAAAACCCTGTAAATAGCTAACCG
>JABIXH010000182.1 GCA_018664975.1 Nitrospina sp.
AAACCGCTTTAGCGGAAGCAGAGGTTGAGCATGACGAACACACTTCACCCTCAATTTATGTGAAGTTTCCGGTTCAATCCGGTATTCCAGAAAGTTTGGGAAGTTTGAGTGCCGAAAATCTGTATATGGTTATCTGGACGACGACGCCTTGGACCCTTCCCGCCAATCTTGCTATTTGTTTGCACCCTGAGTTTAATTATGTCGCGGTTGTTCATGGTGAAGACACCTATGTTGTGGCAGAGGAGCGGTTGTCGGCTTTAGTCGCGGAATGGGAAATGAAGGATTATGACGTATTGGGATCTTGTAAGGGAGCAGAATGGGAAAACGCGGTTTGTCGTCATCCCTTCATAGATCGGGAATCTAAAGTCATTCTTGGCGATCACGTAACATTGGAGCAGGGAACCGGCTGTGTTCACACCGCTCCGGGTCACGGTCAGGATGACTATATTGTTGGTCTGAAATATGGCTTGGAGCCTTATAATCCTGTAGACAATGCCGGAGTTTTTCTCCCGGATGTCGAACATTTTGCTGGAATGTTTGTGAGAAAGGCCAATCCGGCGATCATAGAAAAGCTAAGGCAGGATGGTTTCTTAATTCGTGATGAGAATATCAAACACTCTTACCCACATTGTTGGCGTTGCCATCAGCCAATTATTTTCAGGGCAACGAACCAGTGGTTCATTTCGATGGATAAAATGAATCTGCGTAAAAATGCCTTGGAGGGAATCGGTCGCACTGAGTGGATTCCCCAATGGGGCCGGGACCGAATTCATAGCATGATTGAAAATCGGCCCGACTGGTGTGTTTCCCGGCAAAGGTCCTGGGGAGTCCCGATTACTTTATTCACCTGCACGGCCTGCGGAGATTTTTTAAATTCCAGCGACCTGTTCCAACGCATTGCTGAAGGGGTGGAAAAGCATGGAGCGGATTACTGGTTTGACAGTTCAATGGAAGAATTGTTGCCTGAAGGGACAACTTGTCAATGTGGAGGTAAAGATTTTTCCCGCGAGAGCGATATTCTCGATGTCTGGTTTGATTCTGGTGTAAGCCATGTAGCAGTTATTGAAAAAAACCCTGAGCTTAACTGGCCCGCAGATCTTTATCTTGAAGGCAGTGATCAGCACCGGGGATGGTTTCATAGTTCTTTGCTGGAATCAATCGGAACAAGGGGCAAGGAACCTTATAGGTCTGTGCTAACGCATGGTTATGTGGTGGACGGAAAAGGTAAAAAAATGTCCAAATCCGCAGGCAATGTGATTGCGCCACAAAAAATTATTGATCAGCATGGTGCGGAAATACTCCGTCTTTGGGTTGCATCGGAAAATTACAGAGAGGATATTCGGGTTTCAAATGAGATTTTAAAACGTCTTACAGAATCGTATCGAAAAATCCGCAATACCTTGCGGTATTTGCTGGGAAATCTTCATGATTTTGACTGTACCAAAGACGCGGTACCAGTTAACGAGTTGCTCGAGCTAGATCGGTACATTCTTCACCGCTTTAATGTTTTACGGGATAAAATATTAACGGCGTATGAGAACTATGAGTTTCATGTGTTTTATCATTCTTTCTCCAATTTTTGTATTATTGAGTTAAGCGCATTCTATCTGGATATCATAAAAGACCGGTTATATACCTATCCCGCTAATTCCCGTGAAAGGCGCTCGGGTCAGACTGCCCTGCACATTCTTTTGATGGGAATGGTGCGGTTGATTGCGCCTATTTTAAGTTTTACCGCTGAAGAGGTCTGGTCGTATCTACCTGAGTCCAGTGTAGATGAGGAAAGTGTTCATCTGTCCAACTTTTCTCCTCCAGAGAACGTGAGCTTCGATGAAAAACTTATAACTAAATGGGAGACTCTTGTTGATCTGAAAGGGGAGGTGAGCAAGGCCCTGGAGATCAGCAGAAGAGAAAAAGTTATTGGTCACTCCCTGGATGCCAATGTCAAACTTGAATTACCCGATAAATATAAGGAAATTATCAAAGGCCATGAAAATGAATTGAAGTTTATCTTTATTGTTTCCAAGGTGGAGATGGTCGACAGTCTTGGTTCTGATAAAAAAGTATTTACAAGTGATTCGTTGGAGGGGGTAAAAGTGGTTTCTGAAATGCATCCTGGAAAAAAATGTGAGCGTTGCTGGAATTATTTTGATCCAGATATTAAAGAAGGAATAACAAGCGATGAAATTTGTTCCCGTTGTGAGGATCACCTTCAGGCCGCAGGAGCATAAAAGGTTTGAGCAATAAATATTTTCTTCTACTCATTATTTCTGGATCCATGATTGTATTGGATCAATACACTAAATTTATGGTGACGCTCCATATCCCCCTCAATTATTCGGTGCAGGTTGTTGAAGGCTTTTTTAATTTAACCCATATTCGTAATTCCGGGGTGGCGTTTGGCCTCTTTGCAGATCAGCAATACGAATACAAAGCCCTGATGTTCATAACCATATCGACAATCGCTATCATGGCGATCCTGGTGATTTTTCATCAGAATCCAAAAAGCAAAAAACTGGTGCAAATGGGTTTGATTTTGATTTTCAGTGGAGCGATTGGCAACCTTATTGATAGAACACTGCATGGGGAGGTTATCGACTTCGTGGATTTTGTTTTTAAAGGGTATCACTTCCCGGCATTTAATATTGCGGACTCCTGTATTACTATTGGTGTATCTTTAATGGTGATAGACTTGTTTTTCGATACAACGGAACCTGATTCCAATTCTGAAATCGTTTAATCCCTGTCTTTTTTGAATTTTCTTTCCATGGCTAAAAATCCTTTAAAAATTGTAATGATTCGAAGGGGTACCAGTACAGTAGAAAATGTCCCCTCACAAAACCTTATTACCTTCATCAGGAAAAAAGTTTTACTTGGGACCGATGAACTTTCTGGTGATGGTAAAGACTGGATTCGGGTGGATCGGCATTATCAACTACGAAAATATTTCGTTAATAATACTGACGGCCCAGCCACAATGGAATCAACAGATAAACCCAGGCTTGAAAATAATGATGAGGTGGGTGAACTGCTTCCTCCTCCCGGGATTGCTGGCAACCTTGAAGAAGTGGCAGGCTTGTTGAAAGATATCAATGGGTGTGGGCGGTAATTTCTATTTAAATAGGAAGGTTTGTTCCTACTAAATTATATTCTTTAAACTCAAGTGGATCGATAGTTTCAGGGTATAAAACTTTGACAAAATTTTCCGCCGCTTTTGAAGAACGGTGCATGGTCAGCGCCACTTCATCTTTAAATACCATTATATGTAAAAATGCATAAGGGTTTAGTTTCTCCTGTTGGGCCATGTAGAAAAGCGTTTCCTTCTCGTTTTCTTTGACATGCTCTGCTAGAAGTTGGATTGCTTTTTTGCAACGGTCAATAGCATGAGGTCGAACCTGATAGCGAGCTGTCATTAGAATAGGCATAAAAATTCCTTTCTCATCTTTGATACGTTTTTTAATTATAGGGCACCTCTAAAAATAATGGTTTGAGAGGTATTTTGAGCCTTTGTTCGATTTGACCTGCATATTTCACCGGAGCAGGATGTTGGTCTTGGATATTTTGAGCTTTTTACAGCCCGTTTTCCTCGGTGAGGATACAGGTTT
>JABIXH010000212.1 GCA_018664975.1 Nitrospina sp.
AACATGAGTTTGAACGTTTAGGAGGTTATGATCGAGAGGCGCGGGCAAAAACCATCCTCCTGGGACTTGGGATCAAACCTGAAAAATGGGAGCAACCTCTTGACCAGTTATCCGGGGGGTGGAGAATGCGATGCGAACTTTCCAGATTATTGTTGCAGAGTCCGGATGTCCTGTTATTGGATGAGCCGTCAAACCATCTTGATTTACGTTCAGTCGTCTGGCTGGAATCATTTCTGCGGGCTTATGAAGGAAGCGTCTTGCTCATTTCCCATGATCGCAGGTTTTTAAATGCATTGGCGAGCCGGATTGTTGAGTTGGATCGTGGAACCCTTTCGATTTATACCGGGAATTATGATGACTACGAAAACCAAAAACGGGAGAAAGCGGAGTTGTTGAAATCTCAGGCCGCCAACCAAAGTCGAAAAATTGCCGAGGTGGAACGGTTCATAGAGAGGTTTCGCGCCAAAAATACGAAGGCCACTCAGGTACAAAGTCGAATCAAAATGCTCGAAAAAATGGAGCGGGTACAAACCACTCGGGGCACAAAAACAATTCATTTTCGTTTTCCTCAGCCAGTAAGAACGGGACGAAATGTTTTGGAGGTGACGGAGGTCAATAAAAGTTATGCGTCTCTCAAGGTTTACGAAAATTTTTCCATCAATTTGGAAAGAGGTTGGAAAGTCGCATTGGTGGGTGAGAACGGTGCAGGGAAATCTACCCTTCTAAAATTAATGGCAGGTGCTATTCAACCCGATAAAGGGGAAATAAAACTTGGGGCCAATGTTTCCCGGTCTTATTTTGCCCAGCACCAGGGCGAAACATTGAACTTTAATCATACGGTTTTTCAATCTCTGGAAGAGTCCGCTCCGGGACTCTTGCTTACTGCAAAGCGAAATATTTTGGGCGCATTTTTATTTGCCGGAGATGATGTGGAGAAGAAGGTTTCCGTCTTGTCGGGAGGAGAACGCTCTCGCCTGGCCCTGGCTCGTATGCTGTGCGGCGGTGCCGGGCCGGATAAGTTGACCCATAGGACGGGTAATGAAAAAGCATCTCACCCGCCATCTTTAATATTATTTGATGAGCCGACCAACCATCTTGATATGCGGTCTCGTGAGCATTTATCGGCGGTGCTATCGGATTATGAAGGCAGTCTGGTGGTCATTTCGCATGACCGGTTTTTCCTCGATGGTTTTATCAACCGGGTCTGGGAAGTGGAGGGAGGGGCAGTCAAAGATTATCCCGGTCATTACAGCAATTATGAATGGGCCAAATCGAAAGAACAGCAGGATGTTGCGGCTCCTTCAGGTTTAACAACGGAACTCTCTTCCTCGAAGTTGAGTAAGGAGAAAAAACGAAAGGAAGCAGAGGAAAGAAATCTGCGTTATAAAAACATGAAGCCTTTGCAAAAAAGATTGGCGGAGGTAGAGTCCCGTTTGGAAATTTTGATGCAAACTAATGAAGCCCTGCAAACGCAACTTGCCGATACAGGCCTATATGAAGCCGAACAAAAAAGTCGTTTGATGGAAACCCTGGAGCAACAGAACACACTGAAGGCGGAGGAGAAAGTGCTGATAGAAGAATGGGACGAGTTGACAGTTGCGATAGAAGAAATTGAAAAACCTCACTAGGCACCAATAGTAGTGTGTAACAAAATTTTTGGATAGCAAAAGTTTGTCTCCTCCGAATCATCCAAATCTTCTGCTAATTGGACACTAAAAATATGTTTGAACTTCAAGCGATACTTCTAATTTGCGGATTATTAATTCTGGCGGGGATGGTGATTTTGCCGATATTTTTTGGAGCTCCCTGGCATCCGCTTTTGCCGGGAACTATCCGGCGGATATTGCGGTTCGCAGATGTTAGGCCAGGGGAGACGGTCTGCGACCTGGGTTGTGGGGAAGGGAGGGTGCTGATCACTTCGGCGAAAGAATTTTCCGCCAAGGCAATCGGTGTGGAGATTGATCCCATAAAAGTTCTAGTGTCTCGTTTACTTGCAAGATTTCATGGGGTCGAAGACAGGGTAAAAATTGTTAGAGGAAACTTGTTTGATTTTGATCCGGGTTCTGCGGATGTACTTTATCTGTATTTGACCCACCAGGCAGTGGATAAGTTATTCCCGGAGATATTAAAAAAATTAAAGCCTTCTGTGCGTATTATTTCGTACCGGTTTTGTCTGCGGGGTATGACCCCGGACAAAGTAAGTGAAGACAAAACTCTGTTCCTCTATCAGTTAGACAAAGGAACCAAAATTAACAGCTACCATTAACGGGTAGGGTACAGTATTCCATTCTCGCTAAAAATTGGTGGAGCCGAAAGCCAGAAAGGTGCATGTGTCGTAGGGAGTTTGGTGCAGGCGAAGGGATATTGTTAAGGGCCTTCTTCTTCAATTAGATCAATATTCATACTGGTTATTTTTGCGCAATAAAAATTTCCCACCCATTAATAAAAATTGTGGCGAAATAAAATGCGAAAAAACCTCCAGTATCTTGGAGGGCCTTAGAAAAAAACGACCGGTCGACATTTTTGCAGCTTTAATTTGTTGTTCGATGGTAAAGCCTGGGAGTTCCAAATATCCATTTGCTGATTTTCTTTGACTAAAATTGTTGTACCATTTTGGATCCTTTAGATATCCCTTGCTCACAGCCGCTTTATATTGGTCGGTTCCTGGATAGGCTGTGGCGATGGAAAATAAAGCCAGAGTTGGATTTTCATTTATCAGGTTACCTAGTCCTCTTAAGTAGGACGAATAGGTTTCTCCTTCATTCCCCACCATATAATATGCTGTTGTGGCAATTCCTAGATCTGTGCACAGCTTTATACTGCTTGCAACACCGGCTAATGTTTGTTTTTTGTTCATAAGCTTAAGGACATCAGTATCCATGCTTTCAACGCCAAAGTTTATGACTTTACATCCAGCTGATGCCATAATGCGCACCATATCTGGATCCATGGTGTCAACGCGGCTATTACAAATCCAGTTGATTTTTGTACCCGTTCTTAATAGTTCCTGGCATAAGGCTATCGTGTCATCTTTGCGTAAATTAAAAATACTATCTTTGAATAAAACATTGTTAATACCTTTGGTTCGTTGATGGAAACGAATTTCTTCGACAAGGTTTTCCGCAGAACGGTAACGATATTTTTTCCCCATGTTTGTTGGGACATCACAGAATGAGCACGCATAAGGACAACCGCGAGTCGCCATCATTGTGGTCATGGGACCTTTTTTGAAAAATGGTGTGTAGTAGGCAGGAACGTTTGATATGTCACGGAGATCAGGAAAAGCTAAATTATCTAGATCAGAGTCGGGAATAACGGCCGGATTCTGGATGACCACACCAGAGGAAGCTCGGTAAATCAAGCCTGGTGGAGAATCGCCATTCAAGAAGGCTGGTAAGGTTTCTTCACTTTCATTCATAAGACAGGCATCGACATGAACCCCAAGCTCTAGGTTATTCATGACATCATCGCCAGTTGCATTGATATGCGGACCGCCAAACAACACTTGGATATCTGGCCTTAACGTCTTAATTTTTTGTGCAATTAAAAGTGATGCGTACAACCGGTCTGTCATGACGCTGATGCCGACATAGTCAGGCTGGGTCGCAAGAATTTTTTCTACGCAGACATCAAGAGAATAACCAAAAAAACCTAGGTCTAATACTTCAGGGCTGTATCCGTGCGTGCGAAGACTTGATGATAAATATAATAGGCCTAAAGAAGGCATACTATATGCCTTCTTGATACCAAAATTATTTGGAGGCCATACAAGTACCACTTTTTTCATACTAAATGTCCTTTCTCTTTTAAAATATTTTAGTCCACCCTCTGCTCTATTACAAATGAAACGTTTATTAATGTTAAATCCCAGCTATAAATTATGATTATGGTCGTGCGGCGATTACCTTGAAAGCTCAGTCTAATTTGTCCCACTAAAAAAATGAGTCCAATAGTAAATCTTATTGTGGCTCAGCTAGTTGCTGGCACCTTGTCGGTCATCTTCGCTCCATTTAACAACCCCTTCCCAGAGATACCCGGAGCGGTTCCTGTATCGGACTACCAGCCAGTTTCTTTTGTTGAACTGGATATTGGTTCTTCTCACGAAACTCACCTCCTCGCCTTTGCGTAGCTTGGTGATGTTGGGAAAGACCGTCCCGGGTCCTTTTTTTAATGCCACCCCATCTGTCATGACGGTCAACCGCCTCCCGGGAGGTAACTGAGCGAAGGGTGGTTTTGGCTTGGCGGGTTCGGCCATTGCAGGCTCTGTCATAACAGGCTGTGGAACGGGAGCCGGTGTTTGAATCGGTTGTGAAGGAGTGGGTACTGATAAAGCAGGCGGTGTTGGAGATAAAGCACCTGAAAGAGACGCGACCTGGGGTACTTCAGGTTGGACTACGGGACGCACAGGTGCCACGACCGGTTTTTTCATGAATTTTTTTTGGGGGTTTGGTTCCGGTGTTGGGGCCGAAGCGATATCTATCGCATCTGAAAATTTTACGAAAATGGGATTAGAAACCAAATGGTCTTGGGGAGAAACTTGGGCTTTAACCCGATAATAAACGGATTCTTTTCTGTCTACTCCGACATCTCTCCATGTTAGTTCATAGGGAAGGGAAACGGTTTCTTCTTTTACAAGAGCCCCGTTGCGGATAATTTGAATCTGGGCAGTTTTGTTCCCCCCCTGGATAGTGCGAAGCTTCAACTTGACGGCGGGAAAGTCTGTCGCAACAAGTTCCTGCCCCATAGTGACCTGGGTGCCGGACTTTTGATCCTCGACCACAAACTCATCAAGGGAAAGTCGATTGGCATCGGACTGGCGTACGGCGTACATTCTTCCATTTTTCATTGCTTCGAGCACGGTGTCGTTGTTCCTTTCTCGCACGAGAAAAATGGTGCGAACAGAACCAAGTTGGTCTCCCTTTTGGTTTTCGCAAAGATAATCATTGCCCCCAAAACCCCAAACAGGATGCTCCCGGTTGCCATTGAGGTATTCCATGAGCACCTGATCCCATTGCTGACCGGCCTCGGTTTGGCGGATAGGTTTGTCACCCACCGCCTGGAACCCGGTATAGTTTTGTGTTTTTAACAGGTCATCTGGATAGGGTAGGGTTTCCAGCAGGGTGGTACCTTTTTGGCCGATACCGGAATCTGTTTCCATATGATTCCAGAAAACCAATGCACCTTTGGATGTGGCGAAATCTATTAAATTTTGATAAGGCGTCATTCCCTGGTCGCCATGATACGGATCGAAAGGAGAACTTTGAAACGGGTGATTGTTCAGGGTCATCAAGGCTAAAAGTAGCATGAGCGGTACCGTGATCTTCCGGAAATACCCTTTGTACACCGCCCCGACCATTACCATAAAGATGAACCCAATAATTATGAAGTTATTGAGAAGTTCATGGGTATATTTTTTTGAGAAATTGCTGTTAGGCAGGGGCAGTTGCTCGAAATCCTCAGTGGAATTCATTCCAAAAACCAGCAAATGCTTGTCCCAATTATGTGCCGTGAGATTTTTATCGTAGTTGCTTCCGCTCCAAAAGTAAAAAGGAATGGTTTCCACTCCGGGAATTAACAAGGTGCGTTCAAACTGACGGTCGTTTTCTTTTATTTCAGATATATATCCGCCGGCTCCCCGGTCGAGCACCGAAGGTCCCTGGGTGATGTTCTTAAAAATTCTTTCAAAGGGCTTGACCCCGAATTCCATCGAGTTCCGGGCATAGTCTCCAAACAAAACCACATCTATTTTTTGGCGTTCAGCCTGGCTGGCAAGATCCTTGATGGACGAACACCCTTCGCTGAAGTTTGTTTTGATGTCAGCGACACCATCAATTTGAATATAAAGGGCAAATGCGGTAGAGGGAGCGATGGCCCCGAGGGCACCCAGCAGAACTAATCCGCTCATAGTGCTCCATGTAAAGTTTTTTATGGAATGAAAAATCAACTGCAGACGAATCAAAGCCTGAAAACCTCCAACTATCTGATCCTTAAAATGTTATCAGTATATTAAAACATAGAGTTTCGATACACTCTATCTAAATCTTATCGTAAATATGGGAGCTAAATTGAGGTTTGAGGGCTAAATATTATTGCGGCCTTATATTTTATGTTATACTTAACTGGTTGAGTTTGAATGGTTTTCCCCCACAAGGCGATGCCTTGAGGATATGAGCAGTGCTTTCATGGGCTAGCAAACATAATCTTGGTATTATGGGTATTTGCTAACCTTACCCCTTCGGGGCATGAAGTGAATAGTGGAGATTTCACAGCCTCCCCTGCTAAGGGGCTTGGCTCAAAAGCTCTTTCCTCCTATAGGAGTGGGCGGTCCCGTCTTTAGTCGTTCTTTTCAAAATCCCTAAGGGTTTAGTTTCATGACATCTAGACTTCTGGTTGCTGACGATAGCATCACCATCCAAAAAATTGTTTCCATGGCCTTTGAATCGGAGGGTGTGGAGGTTGAAGGAATCGGGAATGGTCAGGAAGCCTTTGACCGAATTCAGGAATTCAACCCGGATATAGTTTTGGCAGATGTTGACATGCCAGGCCTGAATGGTTTTGAGTTGAGCGAGAAAATCAAGGAATCTCCGGCAACGAGCGCCATAAAGGTTCTTCTTCTCGCCAGCGATTTTGAAGATTTTGATGAGCAACGTTTCAAAAGTTGTGGCGCGGACAACCATATCTCGAAACCGTTTAAGTCGGATGATATTGTTACCATGGTTAAAGGCCTGTTAGAAGGATCTGCTAATGATGCAGAGGCTGTAGAAAATCCCATTGAACCCATGGAGCCGGTCACTGAAACTGCAAATGATCTGGAGGACTCCGAGCCCAGTCTGGAAGAACTATTGGCATCGGTCGAAAAACTTTCTACAGATGGGGGAGAGTTTTCCAGCTCTGAGGAGGAGGATTCAGAAGAAGATCTCGAACAACCTTTGTCGGGGGAAGGTGAAACGACCGAAATGACGGATGAAGAGTCCATGGAACTCATGGCAAATATAAATCCCGTGCAACCCGCCGAGCCTGAGGAGTCACGGGTGGATGAGGAAGGTTCGTCCGAACTCCCTGATCCTCCAGAAGAACCTATAGTTCTTGAAGCTGAAGAAAAACCCGAAGCGTCTTCAGATACCGATGATGACATTATGGATCAAATGATCCGTGGTGTGGAGGATCTCAAGGATTCTGTCCAATCTTCCAGTCCACCTGTGGAGGAAGATATTTCTTTTGAGGAAGAGGCAGGCTCTAATGAACTTCAGGAGGATGAAGAGGATTTCTCCTTTCAATTTAATGAGGAAGAAACTGGTACGGAGGAACTGCCAGAAGGTGAAGAAGTTTTGAATTATACGGAGGAGCCGGAAATTTTTGCCGAAGTACGCCAGCATAAATTGGATAATTCGGAGGATTTGGACTCTACCTTTAAAGAGATTGTAATGGGTGGAGGCCCTGCTCGCTCTCGGGAAGTAGAGCAATCTACTGAATTGTCATCGTTGGGAGGCATTGTTCCAGAGCCGGAAGACCTGTTGGAGTGCATTACGCCTGGAACTTTTACCGAAGTGGGCAAACGCCCGGCAACCCCGGAAGATATAAAAGAAAACCTCGATCAAATTTCCGAGTTTTCCGATCAGGGCCTGGATCGGGAAATGAAATCCCTGCAACAAAATTTGCGTTCGGAGGATTGGGATTACGAAGCGGAACCGTTTACCCAGGCGATTGCTGATGAGGTGAAGCGGTTGCTGGATAGGTCGTTGGGTTCTTCTCTTGAAAAAGAGGTTTCAGGATTATCGGAGGCAATTTTAAAAACGGTTCGTGAAGTGGTGAGAGAGATCACCCCTGAAATTGCTCGAAAAGTAATCCGAGAGGAAATAGAAAAGATTAAAAAGCAGGACATGTTCTAGGGCCCTATTGCTCGGGGTATGAAAGCGTATGAAGTGAAAACACCCGGGCAGAAAAAAATCCCCCTGCCTCCTTCATAGCTTGAAGGCTTAAAAAGAGCACCAAACAATTTAAAAGCACATTATAGACCCGTGTCAAACGCTCCCCTTGCGTGGTTCAGGCAAAGCGAACAAGGAGAGTATTTTTTATTTTTGCCTTTATGAAAATAGTGTCACCGAATGATTCAATTGGATAAGCATTATGAGCCGGAAGAGGTTGAAAAGCGTTGGGGGAAATTCTGGCAAGAAAAGAATTATTTCCATGCAGATGAATCTTTGGACAAACCGCCTTTTACTATTGTCATACCTCCGCCCAATATTACGGGACGTTTACATATAGGCCATGCCTTCAACAATACCCTGCAAGACATTCTGACTCGTTGGAAACGTATGCAAGGGTTCAACGCCTTGTGGCAACCCGGCACAGACCATGCCGGAATCGCTACCCAGAATGTGGTCGAACGCCAATTGCATGCAGAAGGAACCAACCGGCAGGAGCTGGGTCGCGACGCTTTTGTGGAACGGGTGTGGAAGTGGCGCAACGAATCTGGCGGAGTCATCAATGAGCAATTAAAAAAATTAGGAAGTTCGCTGGATTGGCAACGGGATCGCTTCACCATGGATGAGGGATGCTCCCAGGCTGTGCGAGAAGTTTTTGTCACGCTTTATGAAGAAGGGTTGATTTACAAGGGCGACTATATTATCAACTGGTGTCCGCGTTGTCATACGGCACTTTCTGATTTGGAAGTGGAACATCAGGACAAGCCAGGCCACCTTTATCACTTGAAATATTCTTTTAAAGAGGGGAATGATTTTCTCACGATTGCCACTACCCGACCGGAGACCATGCTGGGGGATACCGCTGTAGCGGTTAACCCAGAGGATGAACGCTACACACAGTTTAAGGGAAAGACGTTGATCTTGCCCTTGGTAAATAGAGAGATTCCGCTCATTGAAGATGGGTATGTAGATGTTTCCTTTGGCACAGGGGCCCTTAAGGTGACTCCTGCTCATGACCCGAACGATTTTGAACTCGGACGGCGGCATGAACTTCCCTCGGTAAACGTGATGGATCCCAATGGAGCCATGAACGCCGAGGCTGGACAGGCTTATGAAGGAATGGATCGCTTTGAATGCCGCAAGAAATTGGTGGAGGACTTAAAAGATGCGGGAGTCCTGCTGAAAATAGAGGACATCAGCCATTCTGTAGGACACTGTTATCGATGTAAAACGGTGGTGGAACCTTATTTGTCCAAGCAATGGTTTGTCAAAGCCCGGCCTTTGGCGGAACCCGCAATGGAAGCGGTAAGAAATGGTTCGATAAAAATTGTTCCAAAATTCTGGGAAAATACATATTTTGAGTGGATGGAAAATATTCGCGACTGGTGCATTTCCCGGCAAATCTGGTGGGGGCACCAAATTCCCGCATGGAATTGTAAAGCCTGTGGAGAAATTACGGTTGCTAAAGAAACTCCAAAAAATTGTTCTGCCTGTTCTTCGACAGATTTGGAACAGGAAACTGATGTGCTGGACACCTGGTTCAGTTCTGCGCTCTGGCCATTTTCTACATTAGGCTGGCCGGAAAAAACGGAAACCTTGAAAAAGTTTTATCCCACTTCGGTGCTTTGTACTGGTTTCGACATCCTGTTTTTCTGGGTCGCGCGCATGATCATGATGGGAATTAAATTCATGGATGATGTGCCTTTTCGCCATGTTTATATCCATGCCCTGATTCGTGATGCAGAGGGGCAGAAGATGAGTAAAACGAAAGGGAACGTGATTGACCCACTGGAAGTCATGCAACAATACGGAACCGATTCGTTACGGTTTACACTGGCGGCTTTTGCCGCTCAGGGGCGGGATATTAAACTGGATGAGGACCGCATTGAAGGCTACCGGAATTTCTGTAATAAGCTCTGGAACGCTTCCCGGTTTGTATTTATGAACCTGGAAGGTTATGAAGGAACCTGCCAACTTAATGAAAAGGCCCAAAGATCTATTGCTGACCAGTGGATATTGAGCCGACTGAATGCCACTACGCAGGAAGTCAATCAGGCTCTGGAAAATTTCAAGTTCAACGAAGCGGCTCTTACCGTTTATAAGTTTATCTGGAATGAATATTGTGACTGGTACATCGAGTTTGCAAAATCTCGATTGGTGACGGATGGACCTGAAAAATGCGCGGCACAGAATGTTCTCCTGCATGTGCTGGAGTCGGCTCTGAAACTCTTGCATCCGTTTATGCCCTTTATTACGGAAGAGATATGGCAGAAACTGCCGAAAGAGGGAGACAGCATCATGGTCAGCCCTTTTCCCAAATTTAAGGAAGACGGAAACAATAGCAAGGTAGAGGCTGATATGGGAAAGGTGATGGAAGTCATTACTGGCGTGCGAAATATCCGCGGGGAGATGAACCTGAACCCAGGGTTGAAATTAAACGCGTTAATCAAAACCCGCCATGCCGATCTGGAGGCCATTCTTAAAAAACATGCCCATTTGATCTGTGAATTGGCCCGAGTGGATCAAATCACCATAGGCCCGGATATTGAAAAAACCAAGGTCTCCGCCTCTTCAGTTTTGAGTGAAATGGACCTGATTATTCCACTTGAAGGCATGATGGATTTCGACGAAGAAAGGAATCGCATCGAAAAAGAGTTGAAAAAAATTGCAAAAGACCTCATATTTTTAGATAAGAAACTCTCCAACCCGAATTTTGTAGAAAAGGCGCCTGCCGAAGTCATCGAAAAAGATGAGAAAAGGAAAACTATCCTTTCTGAAAAACAGGCCAAACTTGAAATTCATTTAAAAACGATAGAGCAGG
>JABIXH010000162.1 GCA_018664975.1 Nitrospina sp.
CCTTGTCTCAATTTGCAAGATGGATAACGGGAATTGAGATTCATCCGGCCGCGAAAATTGGTCATCGTTTTTTTATTGATCATGGTATGGGCGTAGTGATTGGAGAGACTGCGGAGGTGGGTGATAATGTATTTATTTATCAAGGAGTGACCTTAGGAGGCTTTGCAACTAAGAAAGTCAAACGTCACCCTACCATCGCTGATGATGTTGTCATTGGTGCTGGGGCAAAGGTTTTAGGTCCGATCCATGTGGGTCGTAATACGAAAATAGGTTCCGGGTCGGTGGTTCTCCAGGATGTTCCCGAATATTCCACCGTTATAGGAGTTCCTGGTAGGGTAGTTTTTTCCGGTATTTCTTCCGATATGGAAGATAATGAGGGTATGGAATCCTTTCCAGATCCAGTAGCCCGGGCGATTGAATGTATGTTGGATAGTTTGCCTCGAATGGAAAAAGAAATCCGCCAGTTAAAGGAAACCCTGAGGCAGAAGGGAATTGACCCCGCACCACCAGTAGAGGCCATGGATCCTTCCGATATTAAACGGGTCTCTGGTCAGTCCAAATCCTGAATTTAGATTGCTGGTGCAACTCACTGCTACCTCCTGTTTGACTCCGATTCCTTTTGTTCACTCTGGTTTATTGGATTATTCTCGTAGGTAATTTAAATTGAATAAAATTTATTTTGATCATAATGCCACCACGCCGGTTGCTCCAGAAGTTCTGGAGATCGTAACGAATGTTTTGGAGAACCAGATGGGGAATCCCTCCAGTGTTCACTCTTTGGGGAGGTCAGCCCGCGTACTGATAGATGAAGCGCGGGAACGTGTAGCCAATCTCATTGGAGCTTCTCCATCAGAAATAGTTTTTACCAGTGGAGGGACAGAGGCAAATAATTTTGCTTTGTTGGGAGTGGCTTTAGGTTTGGGAAAAGGGCATATAGTTACCAGTCAGGTGGAACACCCATCGATTTTAAATCCATGTCGGCAATTAGAGAGCCTTGGCTTTGATGTGGACCTATTAAAGGTCGATAGACTGGGGAGAATTGATTTGGATGCCTTGGAGGATTGTTTGACAGAATCCACTTTGCTACTTTCCCTGCAACATGCCAATAGTGAGACGGGAGTAATGCAGGACATAGAAAAAATTGGGGTGATCGCAAGGAAAAAGGGAGTGTTGTTCCATACCGACGCGGTACAAAGTGTGGGTAAAATTCCTGTTCAGATACAAGATTCTCCGATTGATATGTTGTCCATTTCTGCACATAAGCTAAATGGTGCCAAAGGAGTTGGAGCCCTTTATTTAAAGAAGGGAAGCCCTGATTTGTTTCCAATATTATGCGGGGGCGGTCAGGAGAAAAAAAGAAGAGGGGGGACAGAAAATGTGGCGGGAATAGCGGGTTTCGGTAAAGCTTGCGAGCTTGCCCAGAAACATCTAGATTCCCAAGAACCTTCAAGTCTTTCTTCTTTACGAGATCATTTTTATAAATTGGTATCGAATCGGATTTCAGGGGTAGAAATCTTTGGGGATTTGGAAAACAGATTACCTAATACCTTGAACCTGGGATTCGATGGGGTGGAAGGGGATACTTTGATGATTGGTTTGGATATGGCCGGGGTGGCAGTATCTACCGGATCTGCGTGCAGTTCGGGAAGTGGATTGCCATCACCGGTATTAACAGCGATGGGAATACCGATAGATAAAATCAATTCATCTATTCGTTTCAGTTTTGGTTGGAGTAATACCTTGGCAGAAATTGAAGAGGCCGTTAAGATTTTAGAGAAAACCGTATTATTAAACCGGGTAGGAACCTCTAAAGCAGCGGACAATAAAAAATTAATGAAATCTCTTTAAAACTCGATAAATAATAAAATATATTGAGCAGGATGAATCATTCATATATGAGGTTGACATTTTTAGGTCAAACTCATATAATTCATTGATTATTAAGGGATAATTTATCCTTATTGGAACACGATGGAGTCAAACATGTCGCCCGCCCACATTTTAACCCGCCTTATTCTCGCATTGGTTCTTCTTTTTTCATTATTTTTTAATGGTTGTAGTTATCTTCCCTGGATGAGTGAAGATGATGACGATCTGGCTTTTGAAGAAGATTTTCCTTTCGAAGATGAGAGAGAAATGGATCGGGGTGAAAAGCGGCGGGGTAGGGCTGATGCTGGGGGTTCCGGTGAGGATGATTTCTTTTCCGAGGATAGAGGTTTTTCGGAAATGGATGAGGGGGAAGATGGTTTTATAGATGGAGACCCAGATGGATTCGCCAGTGTTGACCAACGCACTGATAGGAATGAACTGAAGGGAGATGTGGAAAGTCTGCAAAGCCAGCAAGAGGCATTAATCAGTAAGGTTCGAGAGCTTGAGGAAGTTTTGAGTACCTTGGAACCCAAGATTAATGCGGCGAGTGAAAGACTTGAAAGTAGTGTTTCCTCAGTGACAGATTCGTCGGACTTTCTGGAGCCGGAGGTTGAAGATTTAAAGGCGCAGATGGCTCGACTGAATGAGGAGATTGCCCGAATAAAAATGCAAAAAGCCCAAGCAAGACCTGTTCATAAAAAGAGGACACGCAGGGCATCTGCGAAGAATCCTCCGGAGTATGACAAGGCTCTTTCTGCTTATCGGAACAGGAATTATGATGAATCGATTTTATTGTTTCAAAACCTGGATTTGAGTAATCCTCCCAAAAAACTCAAAGATAATATCGCTTTTTGGATCGGCACCAATTATGTCGCGTTAGAAATGTATGATGATGCGATCCTGCAGTTTGAAACAGTTTTAAATAAATTTCCCAGAGGGAATAAAGTACACGATGCCCGATATATGCTTGGTATGGCCTATTCCAAAAAAGGTGAATCCAGTCGTGCGATTGAAGTTTTAGAGGGTGCCTTGAAAAAAAATCCTCCTGCCGAGGTACGCGGCAAAATCCTTGCCCAATTAAACCAGATTCAATAGTTAATCACTTTGTAACCTTTTGCCCTCACCTCCCACTTATCGGTTGAAGCCTGTTAAATTTTGGGTTATCCTCCTCTCATATCGGTCTTTGCGCAGGCATTTCCTGTTATCAATTTCCCGATCGCCGATCTAAAATCCCAGTAGACCCTGGTGGTTTGAGGTTCCATTTCTTTAGACAACAACCCTGTATTTTTCAAGTAATATTAGTCCAGAATTCTTTATTTCTTTGGGGAATTGAAATTCTCGTTAGAAAGATAAAAAGAGAAGAAAGCGATTTCTTTTGTCATATATGATTCGGAAACATGGTCAACTTTACCTGACGGCCTTATTTTTTCTTGATGCCCTGGCGGTAACTCTCTCCTGGTTGTTTGCTTATTTAATTCGGTTTAAATTTGAGCTAATTGCTCCCTCCGGCCCTATACCGAGTGAAAATATGTATTTATATGCAATAGGGCCCATTTGGTTGGTGTTTCTTATCAATGGTCGGGTGCTTGGGTTTGCCTATCGGTCCAGTAAACAATCCACGTTGAATCAGGCATTGGGAGCGTTGAAGTTGACCACCGCATCGATTCTTATGCTCATGGCAGTTACTTTTTTCATCCGTGAATTAACCTTTTCCCGGATCATGGTCGTTTACTTCTGGGTTATTGCTACTCTTATGTTGTTTGCTTCTCATCAACTGGCTGGATTGTTGGTTAAAAAGATGTATGCCAGGGGAGTTAATCTAAAGAAAGTCTTGGTTGTCGGGGTAGAAGAACTTGGGCAGAAGGTTGTGGAACGGTTGATGAGAAACCCAGAAATCGGTTTTTCAGTAGTAGGCTATTTATCCGATTCTCGCGAAAATGTGGGAAAGCTATTTGGTGACCACACGGTATTAGGTGTTTATCAGGATGTGGTTCGAGTTATTCGTGAAAATGAAGTGGACCAGCTTTTTATTGCGCTACCGTATAAAGCTCATGATCGCTTGGAGGAGATTTTAACCTCTTTAGGAGAAGAAACCGTTGACATTAAACTGGTGCCCGACCTTTTACGTTATATGGATTTGCATTCAGGTGTAGAAGAACTTGATGGAATGCCCCTGATAAACCTCTTTGAATCTCCTCTTTATGGGTGGAATATTGTATTGAAGCGATTTTCAGACATTGTTCTTTCTGGATTTGCACTTATTATCACTTTTCCTATTATGGTTCTTATTGGAATAGTCCTTAAGCTGGAATCTCGAGGCCCATTATTTTATCGGCAAGAGCGTATGGGATTAGATCGAAACGTTTTCTGGATGTACAAATTCCGGTCCATGACTGCTGAAGCTGAGAATCAAACTGGACCCGTATGGGCTAAGGAAAATGATGACAGGCGCACCCAAGTTGGGACGATTTTAAGGAAGACCAGTTTGGATGAACTCCCGCAATTGTTTAATGTTTTCTGTGGGCAAATGAGCCTGGTTGGCCCACGTCCCGAACGACCGGTGTTTGTTGAAGAGTTCAAGAAATCCATACCTTTTTATATGTTGCGATTGAAGATGAAAGCCGGATTGACCGGGTGGGCTCAGGTGAATGGTTGGAGGGGAAATACCTCTTTGGAAAAAAGGATCGAGTGTGATTTATATTATATTAAGAACTGGTCCTTATTGTTTGACTTAAAAATTCTTGTCATGACCTTATGGAAAGGGTTGATCAATCGGCATGCCTACTGATTCTAAAGTTATAGCTGTAATTCCAGCGCGGTGGGCTTCCTCGCGATTTCCTGGTAAACCTCTTGCCCTCATTAATGGGAAGCCAATGGTTCAATGGGTTTTTGAACAGACCCGTAAGGCAGAAAGTGTCTCAGAGGTGATTGTTGCTACGGATGATGATCGTATTTTGAAAGCAGTAAATGGGTTTGGCGGGAATGCCGTCATGACCTCTGTGAATCATGATTCTGGAACTGATCGTATAGCTGAGGTGGTGCGTGATCGAGAATGTGAGGTTGTAGTAAATGTGCAAGGTGACGAACCACTCATTGCACCCGAGAACATAGATCGGGTCGTGAACCCTCTATTGGAGGGTGTCACAGAGTCCACGGTCACGTTAAGGATTTTAATTAAAACCTGTGAAGAACTGATGGATCGAAATATTACCAAGGTTGTGGTCGATCGTTCCAACTCAGCTTTGTATTTTTCCAAAGCTCCCATTCCCTGGGATAGGGATAAATGGGGCGGCGACTCGATTCAATATTCATCATTCGACCCACTGAAATCTTTCTGGTATAAACATATTGGATTGTATGCATACAGGAAAAAATTTTTAATGGAATTTGGGGATCTGCCAGAATCGGGTCTCGAGAAAATTGAAAAGCTTGAACAATTGCGCATCCTTGAGGGGGGATTCAAAATTAAAGTTATTGAAACAGACATTGACTCTATTGGAGTCGATTGTGAAGCGGATTTGGCGATTATAGAGAAACATTTGGCGGCTGTTTGAACCTGAAATTGATGAGGATTCTTGAGTGAAAAAACGAATTAACGGTAAAAAAGTGAAATATATCTTCGTCACAGGTGGAGTCCTTTCATCCTTAGGCAAGGGGATTGCGGCATCATCGATAGGCAGTTTACTGGAATGTACCGGCCTCAAAATAACCATCCTAAAGTTAGATCCCTACATCAATATAGACCCGGGTACCATGAATCCGTTTCAGCATGGTGAAGTATTTGTAACCGATGACGGTGCAGAAACAGATTTGGATTTGGGGCATTATGAACGGTTTACGCATGCAAAAATGCGCCGGGCTAACAATATCACTGCGGGTCGTATTTATCACAACGTAATTCAAAAGGAACGGAAGGGGGAGTATTTAGGCGCAACGGTTCAGGTGATTCCCCATATCACAGATGAAATCAAGAAGCATATCCGCTCAGTCGCCAGTGGGGTGGATGTTGTGATTTGTGAAATTGGAGGAACGGTAGGAGATATTGAGAGCCTGCCTTTCCTGGAGGCCATTCGACAATTCCGCTTTGATGTTAAGCCTAAGGATGTACTTTATGTGCACCTTACTCTCGTTCCGTACATGAAAACTTCCGATGAATTGAAAACCAAGCCGACCCAGCACAGTGTTCAAAAATTGAGGGAGATTGGTATCCAACCCGATATTTTGTTATGTCGTACTGAGAAAAAACTATCTAAAGCCATTAAAGATAAAATTGCTTTATTTTGCAATGTCGAATCAAACTCTGTAATCACCGCAATGGATGTAAGCTCCATTTATGAAGTTCCCCTTGGTCTGGAAAAAGAAGGCCTCTGTAAAATTATTCTGGAAAAACTTGGAATGAAAGGAAAGAGTCCGGATCTGGAGCGATGGCAAAAAATCAACCAGATACTGAAAAAGCCGGATGGCGAGGTAAAGATAGGAATTGTGGGCAAATATGTGGACTTGAAAGAGTCTTACAAAAGCCTCACTGAATCCTTAATACATGGGGGGATTGGTAATAACGTCCGCGTCATTATTGATTGGGTGGATGCGGAGGCTCTTGAAAAAGAAGACGGATCGGCATTGCTGAAAAGCTGTGACGGGGTTCTGGTTCCCGGAGGGTTTGGTGACCGGGGTATTGAGGGAAAGATTAAAGCCGTGCAGTTTGCCAGAGAAAATAAGGTTCCCTATTTTGGAATTTGTCTTGGAATGCATTGCGCCGCGATTGAGTTTGCCAGAAATGTTGCTCATCTCAAAAATGCCAATAGCTCAGAGTTTTCGACTACCTCCCCCTATCTTATTATTGACCTCCTGCCTGATCAGAATGCCCAGGGAGATAAGGGAGGAACCATGCGGCTGGGCGAATATCCTTGCCAGTTAAGAAAAAACTCGAATGCCTATAATGCTTATGGTAAAAGAGAAATTGAAGAGAGACACCGCCATCGTTATGAATTCAACAATATGTACCGTATACAAATGGAAGAGGCGGGACTAGTCATCAGCGGCTTGTCGCCTAACGGCAATCTGGTGGAGATTATAGAATTGAAAGACCATCCCTGGTTTCTGGCGGGCCAGTTTCATCCTGAGTTTAAATCTTCTCCCATGAGCCCACACCCCCTGTTCAGGGACTTTATTTCTTCATCAATTAAGTATAGCGGTAATAATCACAAATCGTGATTGGCACCTGATTTGAGTTTTACAATTTAGCCAGGCGTTTTAATACTCTAGCCTGATAGTTGTAGGAATTGACACCCGAGCCATTGTAACGACGCATGGCATAGGGCCAATCGCAGGGAAAGTCCTTGCGAACCGGGACATTTTCATAAGAACCTTCGTGATATTTGGTTTTCTGGAATTTATTTTTGGAGCCCTTGTAGAAGGAGGTTTTGTCAGCTACGATCTGTTGTTTGTTAACACTCTGTGCACAACTTTTGCAGTCAGTTAAAAAACGCGAGTCGTTTTCATCATATTTACAAATTAATGGTTTCTGCTGAGTCCTTCCATCGGCAAATCGGTCATCCGCACGTCTTCCACCGGGTGGACCCGTCACAAAGTTTTCAAATTTATCCTTTAGCTCTGTAATGGCTTTGCTGATATTTCCCTGTATATCCACCATGAAGTTTTCAATTTCCTTTTTTGCAGGGGGGTGGTGGAACAGGGTGAATTGTCCCAGGCCATACCCGCGGGAAGTGATGATATGTTTTTCCCCTGCATTGATGTCCATTCCCACAACTATGTAACTATCTTCATCTGCACTACGAGGAACATAGAAATGTTTTAGATTGGATTCCTGTTTAAATATGGCTTTTAAGAAGGGGATGGGAACTTGAGAAGAACGTAGGCTATTCAATTGTTGAATGACTTCACGGTTGGCTTCTTGCGGGTTTTCAGCGAAAGGAAGCTTGGGATATTCCGTATCATCCAGCATGTCTGAAATGCATTGGGCCAGATTCTGGTCAACGATACCGTTTACATCGGTTACCCGCCCCCGGTTGTAATCGGCTATAGCTACCGGGGCCTCTCCATCCATGCGAGTACTTTGACCCATGTTGTTGAGCAGGTCATATTGCAAAGCTTTGACAGCCCGTTCTGTACCCAGCCCAAAACCACCATCAATCCAACGATACAGATAACCCAATTGCCTGAGGTCTCTTTGTAAATCTTTGATTTGGATTTTAGATGCCGAGCTTGAACTCCGCTTTAATACCAGACCAGGTTTTTTATAGCTGCTAGTAGACATTTTTAAACTAAAAATATTAGGAAGGATTAAGGAGAAACGTTAATCTTTTCTTACTATTCCTCTTCCATGACTTTAGGAAGAAGGCATATTATAACGCTCTTTATATTTTGTAATCCGTTTGGCTGATTTTGTTTTGTCGTCCCACCCGTTTACTCTTAGCCAGTCGATAGCTAGTTTCTCGGCTATAATTTTTCCTACCTCTTCGTCCTCCCAATAACCGGTGTGGCTGGCAGGTGTGCCGCCTGCTAAAAATGAGCCAACAGAAACATTTAAATCTGCGGTTACCACTTTTTTACAATGACTATTCACCGGGCGGATAGGATAGCCAACGATATCATCCTCATCAAATAGATTGACCCATATCCCATTAGGGTCCTTAACTTTTTGCGGTTTGAAATTGGCGAAGGGATTGCTCTTTGATTGGTGATTGTAAAATCGATTGGCGTACAGAGCAATCGGACTGCCTAAAGTGAAAAAATTTGAAAAGGTGAGTTGGTATTTGGGTTCCAGGATGTCTCTCTTATCGTATAAATAATCTGATAGAACAACGGTTCCGAGACTGTGCGATACAACTGTAAGCAGAGTATTTTGGTTTGGGTTGGTATCACTTGACAGGTCTTCAATCAAACCATCCATCCTTTTTTGGATAGCATTGTATTGCGAATAAATATCCGTTACCTTTCCCTTAAAATAGGAGATGGCATCGCCAAGATAGTCGACAAAAAATTTTCGTGCCTTTATCCAATCGACATCTGTATTGGGGTCGTTGAACATTCTGTCTTTGAGAGTGTCTTCCCCTTTTTGGGTGATGTCCGCCCAGAGTCCTTCGCGGAAAATCAAGGCATCACCCTGACCCTCCAAGTTACCTTGCCCCATATGCTCGAGAGCCTTTTTGAAATTGGCCCGGAGATTTTCCTGCATGTCATGACTGAATCCCTTCTCCTGAGCCCCTATGCCGTGAACGATAAAAACAGCTAGTCGTTTATCCATTGTAGGTCTCCCTTAATTTAGTTCATTTTTGTTTTGTGGACGGAGTACCTGAATCACGCTTAAAAAAAGACCAAATAATTTATTGAATCCGGTGGGCATAGTTCATGAATAAAAATTTAATTTAGCTAGTCCATAATAGAGTGAAAGATTCTTCTTCTGTCCGCTCAAAGAGCAGGGGCTTGTATAGCAGGAGTAGCCGGTGTATCAGTAATAGATTTATTCAAGACAGCAATCGCGGTCTCATAAGTTTCAACGGTTTTCAGTCTTTTGGCGATTAACCCACTTAATTTTGAACTGACCGCTAATTTTAATTCCTCAATAGCCGCATCCATGGCATTAACTTTATCTTGTTCGGCATCTTTTTTTAATGCTTCCAGCGCAGTTTTTGTGTCGTTATGGTAAATAATAATCGATGACAACTGGCGTTGAATCAATTGGTCGGAAGTTTCATCTCCTTGTTTAACATCCTCGCTAGATTTTTTTAATTCAGCTTCTGCGACTTCTACTTTGTCATCATTGATTAATGCATTATAATAATTAGTTTTTGTAGTCTCATTTGTAATAATTTTTTTGTTCGCCTCCCATCTGGCGTGCACCGTTGCAGGAAGTGCTCCCATTTCTACTCTTAGAGCTTTGAGATCATTTTCAGTTTGTGTATTGAACTCATTTTTGAAATTTGAAATCTGGCGCTCAAGGAGGGTTGGAGTGACATTTGTATTTGCATTGGGCAATGCTGTTCCATCTGCGGCTCTGGGGGCATTGTTTCGTGCAATCAGGTTTTCACCCAGCCCACCACTCAAACCAAACATAGCCAGGTTTTTTGCCGATTGAATGATAGGGGCGGGATTTGCTGAAAAGTTTTTGACATTCCAGTTTCCGATATCGTCTTTGGATATTACGTAATTAGTATTGCCACCGCCCGATACTCGGATTCGATTAATATTCTGCCAATACTGTTTGTCAATTTCCCGGTTGATTCGTCTTCGGTTTCTTTCGTCACAATCTGGACATTCACCAAACAATCCTCTCCACATACGTTCACTGAGCAGATTTTTCCAGCCCAGGTCGGCATCATCCTGTAAAGAAGATGCAGGGAAACTGTTTCTAAGATAAGCAAGTGCCGGACGGATAGCGACCATGTCGGCACGGTGGTTCTGCGCCGCATCGAGTGCTTCCTGAATATGCTGAACGGCACCTGAATTTTCTCCGCCTTCTCGCACTGCGGCAATATGTTCATATTTGAGTGTATCGATCAATTGATCCATAACCTGCTTGCTGTCCAAGTCTGGCCTATCCGAGGGAATAGGGAACTCCATTTTGGGCAAGTGGGCCTGAACAAGAGCAATGGTATCATTCAGTTTCATTTTCTCATCGTTGATCATATAGGTGGTGGGTGATTTTGCTGGCATCTCCCCTCCATCATTAGCCTGGATTGTATAAGTATGAACTCGGTGGTCCATGCCCAGTTTCGCCAATTTTGGGTTGGATAGGTTAAGCGTTACATTCTCACTGCCTTCTTTTTCAATATCATCAACGATGGTCAATTCGATTGTTTTTTCCAGTTCATTATTTGCATGGGAAAAAGTATGCGTTCCATCTGTCAAAGTGAAATCTTTATCTTTTGTGGCTGTACTGGTTCCGACCTTATAGTCAACTGTTACATCTCCCGTAGCAGGAAGGTTAGACATTGCAATTTTAATCTTAGCCGGGGTGAGTGATTCATTGTTTTCAGATTTTTCTGAAAGGAAATAAATGGTTGGTTCACCATCGTCATCAATAATTCGATAAACATGTTCTTTGTTTTTTCCTAGTTGAGCCCCTGTGGGTTCTGAAAGTTTAATAACAAATGTCCGGTCATTTTCATCCTTTGTATTAGGATTGATCATTAGATTGGGAATCGGCATTGATACGACTCCTTTTGTAAAAACCAGAGTCCCTTCTTGAAGTTGAAAATCCTTTCCTGCACCATTTCCAGCCGGGCCTTCGGTCTTATACTGGACAGTGATAGTTGATGTTCCGGCTTTAGACAGTTTCACGTTCAAGATGGGTGATCCTATTGACTCCAGATTGCGGGAACTATCTTTTTCAAATTCTAGTATTGGTGGGGATGGCGGAGGAGCTTTAGGAATCCCATTAAGTTTTGTCTGTAGAAATTGAACAACTTGCCCTTGCACGACTTGAGGGTTGTCAGTGGCAAGACCTCGTCCTTCCAGAAATTTTATAAGCTCAAGTTTGTTGCTTCGGGTGACTTCGGCCGCGTTCTTCTTTTTGAGAGCACCCTGGAATTCGACAAACTGCTTATCAGTATCGTCTTTATCCGTCTTGGCTATTGCTTTTGCATCTTTAGTCTTGTCTTCGGCAGAGTCTTTCTTGCCGATATCATCGGTAACAACTGCGAGTTTCTTTGATGTTGCCAGTAAAATTTTTTCAAATATAGTTTGCTTTGGTTCAGCAGTGTCGGGTTCAGGCTTTTCCAACGATGTTACCATTTCATCAAAGAGTTTTTTATCGGATACATTAACGGAATTAAGGGAATTAATTTTTTCTATAATTGCCGATGCCATAGAAGCAAAATTGACTGAGTCCGCGGTTTCAACAACTACAGGTTTGAGGTCGATATCCGTTATATTTAAATCTATAAGTACTATTTTGCTCCCCGCTCTGAAAGTGAGTGTTGAAAAATTCTCATGAATGGGTTTGCCATTTTCTATGATTTCGTATTTTTGCGTAATAGTGCGCTGGGCAGGAGTGCTCAGGGCTACTTTCACATAGCGTTTGATTGGCTTGAGCCTGGTGCTATTTCCGTGTGGTGAGTGGGTCTCAGAAATTTCAAACCCCAATTTGGGCAGGGGTTTCTCATCATCTTCTATGGTAAAAGTGTTTTCCGTTATATGCCCTAGTGTGGCTTTATCATCAGAGATTCGTACGAGCGCAACCTTGAAGCTTCGGTTTCCATCCAGCTTGTTATTATTCCTTATTGAGGGAGTTAGTTCGATCGGATCGGTTGAATTTGCCTTGAATGTAATAGAACCATTCTCAAGGAAAAAATCCTCACCTTGTTTAGCATTGCCACCGCTAACCGTGTAGTCGACTTTAATATCTTCATCTATTGGGTTTGAAAGATGAAGCAGGATAGGTGTGACCGGACCATCTTCCTTGGTATTTGTTGCCTTTGACTGGAAGAAGACATTTGGTTTGTCATCATCATCAATAATTGAATAAGTATGTACTTTTTTATTCAAACTTCCCGAAGTGGTAGAATTTAGGGTTATCGTGAATGATTTGTTATCGGTTGAATCTGCATCATTAGGGATGATCTCCGCTTTGATTTCTGCCCGAGTTTCTCCGGGCGCAATTTATATATTACCTGCTTTGAGTTTGTAATCGGTGTCATCGACTGCATTTTTCCCGGTTACTGTATAAGATATGGTTGTTTTAGTATCCGACTTTTTTGAGAGTAAAATCGGAAAGCTTGCAGTGGCAATGCTTTCCAGTCCGAAACTGTTTTGGCTTTCAAAACCAATTGTCAGTGGAAAATCGTCATTTTTGATCTTGTGTTTGTATGTTTGAAGGTCGATATTTCCCAATTGAGCACCATCGCTAGAGCTAGATAATGTGAGGGTTATCTCATTATCATTTGTGTCTGCTGGGGTATCCTTCACCGTTAATATGACTGGCTCTATGGCTTCCGTTCTCCCTTTCTCAATAATTACTGTGTTTATGTTCAAGCTGGCAAACTGTGGAGAGTCCAGGCTTACTTTGACTTTTATCTCTTTTTCAGCTGGATGCGATAAGGCGACTAAAATTTGAGGCGGTGATTGTGATTCTGGAAGCTCAGTATCCGAACCTGGGAAATAGACTACTGGTTTTCCTTTACCTATTGTGTGGGTATGTTCTCTGATGACGCCGGGTGTCGTTCCATTTGCATCGTTAATGAATTTAACTTTGAAGGTTCGGTCTTTCAATCCACCCGTTGGAGTGATTGAAATATTATTTTTCAGGAAGGCATTTAGATCAGTCCAATTTTTTTGTGCAGATTTTGCTTTAGTATGTTCCTCGGTCGCTATGCTTAATTTTTTAGTCATTAATTCTAAATGGGCATTTTTTTCTTGAACCGCTTTTTGGGCCTTTTCCAGACTGTTAAAGATTTTAAACTGAGATTGGTTGACCTTGTAATCTTTTTCCAGCCCCTCGATCAAATTAATCAGAACCAATTCTGAATAATTCGGGTGAGCTCGTTTCAGGGCATATGCTTCGAGCGGCCCGTTTTCCTCGAGTTTATTGTCATACTTGTTTTTAATGCGAAGTTCATCGACCTGATAGAGAATGGAATTGCCCACGGCCTGGAGGACCTGGGTATATTTACTGATATTAGTTTTATCCTGACTGCTGATTTTCTGGCTACTCTGCGAACAGCGGTTTTCAGAATTCTCATAAGTCACACAGGATTCATCACTGAATAAGCTCTGATTGTTTGCGATGAAAAGAACTTTCTGAGCAAAGCGGGCCAAGGCATCAAATAAATCCCCCTTAGTTATTTCAACTTGAGAGGGATCTCTCGGAGATTATCGAGTTTCTGCCAGATACTCTTCGATAAGTGTGTCCAGCCCCTCAGGCAGTCGGCCATTTTCCAGCCCGCCTGCGGAGATTTTGGTCAATTTGTGGGCAAATTTAGTTGCTACAACAATAGGGCCTTTGCCCTCAGCAGGGCCCAAGGCTATCCCCATCAGTGGTCTGTGGTTTGTTTTACTGGCACTGTCGATATACCGCTGATTGAGTTCTAGGAGGGCATGGGCATATTTATAAGTCTTTTTAGGGCTTTTGTCCATTAGAAGATCATATAGAGTATCTCGTAAAGCCAGTGAATTGGGAGAATTTGGCGTTGGAAAGTTTTTATGATGTTCAGTACTATTGATAATTGAACTTTTTTTGAAATTTTTCTTAATAGCACCCAATAAGGCCTCAATTGCGGGACTTTCTGAGTTAAATTCCTTCAACGCTATCAATAAATGTTTCGAGCGAATTAAATTAGTGGAAATTTTCACCGCATAATTTAAGTAGATTCTGTTTGGATCTATGTCAGTGGCTGTGCTTAAACGGGCTGTAGCTCGAAGGCTAACAATCAGCAGCTCCTGAATAGCATCCATTGTGTTTGAAAATGATTGCGATGCCTGTTGAACACGGCGTATGAAATCAAATTTATTCTTTACGGTATAAAACTTGTCAGCAAAAATCTGATCGGCGTGCCAACGAATTAATTCAGGGTTTTCAGCCAGGGCTTTAAATTGTGAAACAACACTTTCATTGGTATCTAAAAGATTATTTGTATTTAATTCAAGAGGAAAGTTTATTTTGGCTAATTCCTCTGGAGATAGCGATGAATCTTCAAATTTTTTTTGCGCCTTAAAGATACTTTCAACGTCTCTAGCATAGATATTATAGTCCTTTAAATGAACATCACCTTTTATGAAACCCTTATAAGCTTTTGCTAGTTCAACTCTATTTTTAATGAGCTGATTGGAGCAAGAGTTGGACTCATTGCAGTCCCATTCGTCCCTGATTTCAGAACGTAAATTCTTTTTATAAGTTTCCCAGATTTTATTTAAGTTTGAAATTTGCTGAGTGTTGCCAGGGTATGGTAGAAGTATTTGCTGATTGATTTCGAATTTTTTTATAGCATTTTGACCACTTTTGATAATTTCCGTATATTGTTTCGCTATACGATCATAATAAAGGCTGAGAATTTGATTGCTGGTTCCTGCTTCGTGTTTGCAAAATTGATATCCATTTATATAACCCCCCGAACTATAAGAAAGGTCTTTGTATTCCTCTGACGTTACTTTATTTGCCTGATATGAATTGGGGTCTTGCAGACAAGAAAGTTCCAGAGTATCTCTCAGTTTTATTAGCAGGGGTTTTGCCCCGGTAGCCATTACCGTAGTTTGTTGTGTCAGTACATCCTGATCATTTGCCAGCGGGCCTTTATAAACATCGACATCCAGGGTCAACGCGGCGCAGGATTGTAAAAATATCAATGCTGGTAATATATAAAAAGCAGGCTTGGATTTTAGTTTCATGGCTAGTTACTTTTTAGTGTGAGTGTTTTAATCTGTAGATCCTTTAAGCTTTTCTGGGTTTTATTGATGCTCAACATTTCCTGAACAAGTTGATCTCTTGCTCTTTTATCCAATTGTTCCATACGGACTTCTCCGACTGTTCCCAATGCGCTATCGATGGCGGCGAAATAATTTTCGGGACTGGAACCCATGACGATGACTAGGCGATGGTTTTCGGGTGCTTCGCGAAAGCCCTCCGGTCCAAACAGCATTAGCTTTCTGCCATCCTTTATGGAGGAATCGCTACTACTTGTTTTTTTTGAGAGTCCGGTCTTTGGGTCAAAGCCGATGGATGTGTTCAGCGAATCTACCATTTCCGCCGGCACCCAGCCGGAACCAAAATCCATTTGACTGATTGCACTTGCTTGCCCTCTTACAATTACTCTGTAAATGGTAGATGGAATCTGTTCTTTAGGATCAAATACCCCAAGATAATACACTTGCTCAAGGTCGTTGGAAGGGGTACGTCCGAACCCTACTGTACTGCCCACTGTACTTCCAATAATTTCACTGGTTGAGCAGGTTGAGCCTGTGGTTACGAAACCTGTCAACAGCAAAAGGGCGATGAGTTTCACAGGATGATTCCAGTAAGCCTTCATATGGGCTCTCCTTAAATTGAAGAAGTTCATCCGAAAATGAAATTGCTGAGTTCTGAATATCGATATGGATTGACCGGATTATCCGATAGGTATGGCAATAAAATCAATCCTTAATTTTAGTTAACTGAGGTTTTTTTAAAGGTTTTCGGGATTAATTCAATTATATCAAATAGGTTGGGCAAATTTGAAATTACTATTTTGGTAGGAACTGGGGCGGGATTATGCCATGGCGCGGATGACGTCCTTCTTGCCAATAATGCCAACGAGTTTATCGTTATCCAGAACGGGTAGGGTATGGACATCATTTTCTGCCATCAGTGTAGTGATTTCATTGAGTTCTGTTTCAGGAGAAACTGTGATGAGGTTTTTGTGATAGATGTCCTCAATCTTGGAGCCGGTCAATTTTTTCACATCCGATTCAAACTTCTTTTCACTATCTAAAAATAGCACTGCATCAAACAGGGCAATTACAGTGGGAATATGCAGGTTCTTATTTTGTTCTATTAAATCTCCCTGAGTGACCACACCGAGAACTTTACCCGCATCATCAAGAACGGGAACTCCATTAAAATGGTTTTCGATGAATAGTTTGGACAGATCACTGATGGGCTGATCCTTATTCACTGTCACTACATTCCGTGTCATTATATCTTGTGCTGTTTTCATTAAGCTCTCCGCTTTAGTAAGATTTGGTTTCAGCCCTGCTTCCTATGATTAGATACTTTCCGCAGTTGGTCTATTCCATCCAAGGTGGGCCTTGCTGAAATGGATTTTCGGTTCCCCATCCTTTTACTGGATAGTATTTTATTGTTTTTCCCAAATAAGCGCTTGAAGAATTCTACAACTGTCATCAGAAGCCCGACAAATACTTCCAAGAATTTAAAGGGCAACTCCTTTTGCATTTTATAAAGTACATAGACAACCACAACTATCAGAATTGCATTAGGTATCCAGACAGAGGTGTAGGAATGGATTTTTCCTATTCTACCTAGGTTCTGGGTCATAATGAGTCCTACATAGTAAAGCATAATAACAGCCAGAGTTATTCCAAAACTGCCCGATTTTCCCGATCTGCTTGACTTGATTCCCAATGGTGCACCAAGGAATGCAAAAAGCAGGCATGTGAAAGGAATGGAGAACTTTTTGCTTAATTCCACCTCAGGTCCGGAGGTGGGCAATCCTTTTTTCTTCATCTCTTTTATTTTTTCTATAATTTTTGGAAAAGATAATTCCCTGTTACCAACGAGGGCTTCTTGCTCCAATCTTTCTGTGTCAGGCAGGCTAAGGTTGATATCGTACCGGTCAAAATTTAACGTCTGGTAATCGCTTCCTTGGTTGCTCAAGTCATGGATGGTTCCATTATTTAGTTTAAGTTGAATTTTAAGCGTTTCACGGTTGGAAAATATAACTCCCTCTTCAGAGGTGATAATTTGTGGCGATTCCGGTTTACTGGTGTCAGCAATAAACACGCCTTTGAGTGATGAGTTTTCTTGGCGCTCTTTTACTAACAGGATCAGGTTTTTAAAGTCCCGGTTGAATACGTTAGGTTTGATGTCCACATTTGCCCGATTTTTAATGATGTCATACACCAGTACCTTGTAAGACTGGTTGCCCCAGGGGAGAGCCCAGAACATCACGATATTTGCCAGGAAATATGCAAATAATGAAAAAAACAATACGGGCTTCATCAACTCCATAAAACTCATGTTGCAGGCCTTCATGGCAATCCACTCATTATGTGCAGAAAATTGATTGAAAGTGACTACCGAAGCCATGAGGACAGCCATGGGAATAGTGATTGCAAGAAATGCAGGAGATATATAGACCATCATCATGAATAGTTCTATGGAGGATACGCCACGATTGACGATCATTTCAGCCATAAACAAAAATTTGTCCAGATAAAGAACCATTGTCATCGCAAAAATACTGATCAGGAACATTTTTATCAGTTCCCCAATAATATATTTATCAATAGTTTTTAAAAACATTTAACAGTGGTTGCCTTTTGATGACGTAGAGGTTGGCTGGAAATTTGATGAAAGAAACATTTCTTTTCTTTAGCTTGCTCATTATACTATATCCCGACTTCTGGATCATGCCTTGCCTATTTAAATTAAATGACTAAATCAGCTTATCAGCATAAAAGATTGCCGCAGTGGTTAAAAACCCGGTTGCCAAGAACCCGTAAATTTTTTCAATTAAAATCCCTTTTAAAAGAAAATAGATTGAATACCGTTTGCGAATCGGCATCTTGTCCTAACATCGGTACTTGTTGGGACGCCGGTACCTTGACCTTTATGATTCTTGGTGATACTTGCACTCGCGCCTGCCGGTTTTGCGATGTTCCCACCGGAAACTTGAATCAACCTGACCCGGAGGAACCCGATAAGGTTGCATTTTCACTTTCACAATTGGATTTAAAATTTGCCGTTATTACTTCTGTGGACCGCGATGATTTGCCGGACGGTGGTGCAGGGCATTGGGTGAAAACTATTACTGCGATTAAAGGTCGTTGCCCGGATATTAAAATCGAAGCATTGATTCCAGATTTTCAGGGGAATATGAGTCTTATTCGGGAAGTGTGCGAAGCTCGACCCAATGTTCTGGCTCATAATCTTGAAACGGTAGAATCTCTGCAAAGGCAAGTACGTCCTCAATGCCGTTATGAATGGTCGCTGAATACACTGGAAACAGCCGGAAAAACGCAGGGTGTTATCGTAAAAAGTGGACTTATGCTGGGTTTGGGGGAAAAAAGAGATGAAGTGATCCAAGCCATGAGAGATCTTGTCGAAGCCGGATGCCAAATTCTTTCTATGGGACAATATCTTCGACCGACTCCGACTCATGCTGAGGTTATTGAGTTTATTCACCCCGACCGTTTTGCAGAGTATAAGGAAATAGGCGAATCGCTCGGATTAAAACATGTGGAAGCAGGACCCCTTGTACGAAGTTCCTACCTTGCAGATCAGCAGGCTCGTGCCGTTGGGTTAGATTGATTCCGCGTTCAATTCCTCTGAAGAAAAATACTCACTGCTTCCTCGTAGGCTTTATATATGGTTCTGGAGCACACTTTTGGCATGTTGTTTGCTATTTATAGAAATGAAGCAATTGTGTCAATTTTTCGCCTCGAGGCCCCATGCTAAATTCTATTAATGTCCTGCAAAGTTTGGAACGGTTAACTTCTGTGGCGACTCATAAACCTGAGAATACGGGGAATGGGGGTTATTCTGATCCTTTTTATTCGATATTGATCAAGCATCA
>JABIXH010000111.1 GCA_018664975.1 Nitrospina sp.
ATGCCCCGATCCACCGCTTTGCACATATCATAAATAGTAAGTACGGTCATAGAAACAGCAGTCAGGGCCTCCATCTCAACCCCGGTTTGTCCACTTACTTTGACTGTAGCGTTTACGGTTATGGAACATAACCCTGTTTCTGAATCGGGTTCCTGATTGATTTGAAAACTGATGTCTACACCCGTCAAAAGCAAAGGGTGGCACATGGGTATAAGTTCATGAGTTCGTTTGGCTCCCATGATACCCGCGACTTGTGCAACTGCCAGTACATCGCCCTTTTTTATCTGTCCTTCTTCAATCAGCCGTAGGGTTTCCGGTTGCATATGAATCTCTCCGGTAGCTACCGCTTTTCGGGAGGTATTCTCTTTATCAGACACATCGACCATGCGGGCACGGCCCTCTTCATTAAAATGTGTCAATGGATTGTTCATAAGGCCAAACCCCTGCGTGAATACAGATATGGGATGGAAAGATGCTTAAATAAATTATTCATATCGTCAATTGTACCTCAACAACCCACCACGTGGGAGGGAAATTTCATAAATCAGAAGGTGGATTCAAATTGAGCCTGTATATTGATAAGCTTATCATTTTTTTATATCATTGGGAGGCTCATAGAGGCCAAGAATATTTCCATCAGGGTCTTTAAAACGGGCTAGCTTCCCGTAGGAATGGACTTCTATGTTTCCAATCATTTCAGTATCCAGCTCCTTCAATCGAAAGATAAATCCCTCAATCGGTCGAGCAAGAAAATAAACCGTAGCACCGGTTCCAGCCGGGCAGGGATCTTTCTGCAAGGCCAGTCTTTGTCCTCCCAACTCAAACTCTGCCCAATCCTCCCTGTGAAACAGGGGTTTCTTTCCCAGTACCTTCTGGTAGAATTCCACCGCCTTGTCTAAGTTCGAAACAGGGTAGGAAATGAATGCGATTTTTGTATGCACGCCAGAAATTTCGCTTTATGTATTAATGATCCGGTTTGGAGTCTGAAGCTTGTCGCTATTTAATATAGGGTTGGTTCTAGTATCCAGTCTTTTGCATTCTGTATGGAATATATTGACCCAGACCAGTAATAATTCCCAGTACTTTTCTGCTTTAAAAGGCATTTGGATCATAATCATGGCTCTGATCGCCTATGCCTTCTTCGGAATGGCCTCCTTAAATAGTGACATTATTTTCTGGGGCGTCCTTTCGGGAATTATACATGGTGTTTACATCCTTTGCCTTTCGCGGGCTTATTCAACTGCTGATCTTTCTTATGTCTATCCCATTGCCCGATCTGCACCGGTATTTGTTCCGGTTTTTGCCTGGCTATTGCTCGATGAGCACCTCAGTATTTCTGTTTTTTTAGCAATTGTATTAATTCTTTTAGCTATTTATATCCTCCACTTTGAAGGCAAAGTGATACAAGGATTTAAAAATCTGATCGAAGCTTTCGGCCATCAGGATTTACGCTGGGCTTTCTACACATTAGCGATGGTGGTCAGTTACAGTCTGGTAGATAAAAAGGGTATGGACTCCTTTTTGAACCATTTGCCGGGTCAGCCCATCGCTAATGGGGTCACTTTTTTCTTCATCGAGGCAACAATCGGGTTTGCACTCTGTAATGTGTATATCTTTACCAATCATCCTGCAAAATATGTTTTTCAAGTCTGGAGAAGTGAATGGAAAAAAGCCCTACTTGCTGGCACCGCTACCTTGGGATCTTATAGTCTGATCTGTGTGGTCCTTCAATTTGAAGCGTTAAGCGCGATCGTTTCTCTCCGTCAGGTAAGCGTATTGATGGTGGTGTATTGGGGGTGCTGGAGACTTAAAGAACCGTTTGGTCCGCAACGCCTGTTGGCGGGAGCACTAATCCTTGTTGGCATAATCCTAATTGGTTATCCTTAGCATCCCTAAGGCATAACGTCGTTGCCATGAAAAACCATTGATCCTCGGACAATTATATTAAAAAAAATTAACCCTACTACTGTTCAGAGCTGGATATAATAAACGGACTATTAGTCGTGGTCGATACAAATTCTATTTATACCCTTGCGGAAGTATTCCGCTATGAAATTGGAGGTTTTTTGTGAATCGGATTCCTAAAATTTTTAAAACCGGATTGATTCTGGTTTTATGGATTGTATTTTTAATTTCTTCCGCCGAAGCGGTGAAGGGAGACAAACGTAAAACCCAGACTCTTTCACTTGAAAACGGCTTGGATATTCTGCTGGTCTCTGATCCTGATGTGCATCGTAGTGCCGCCGCATTGTCTGTTGGCACGGGTTATTTGTATGACCCGAAAGAAAAATCAGGGCTTGCTCATTATCTTGAGCATATGCTGTTTCTGGGAACAAAAAAATACCCTGAAGTCGGTTCCTATAAAAAATTTCTCGACTCCCATTCAGGAGGGTCTAACGCTTACACATCGGGACATATCACCAACTATTTTTTTCAGGTAACTCACGATGGATTTAATGAGGCCCTGGATCGTTTCAGTGATTTTTTCAAAGCTCCTTTGTTCGATAAAACCTATGCGGAGAGGGAAGTTAAAGCTGTTAATAATGAACATGAAAAAAACAAGCTCAATGACGGCTGGCGCGGAAATTATGTGGCTGGCCTGATGTCTGAACCGGGTCACCCGCTGGCTAATTTTGGAACGGGCAACCAAAAAACATTGTCGGGTGATAATGGTCCGGCTTTGCTTGAGTTTTATAATCGTTATTATTCGGCTTCCAACATGAAGTTGTCTCTCATTTCCAGTATGCCGATGGAAATTCTAACCGGAGTGGCTCAGAAATATTTTTCGGATATCCCATCCCGTCCTGTCAAGCTTCCAAAAATTTCCTCGGAATTCAGGAAACCCTTGAAGGGGCAATATCGATTGCTAAAAATAAAAACCATCAAGGATGTTCGTTCTTTGGAAATTGATTTCCCAACCATCCGCCTAAAAAATCACCAGGCCAGTAAGCCAGCTTCCATAGTGGGTTCAGTGCTGGGCTATGAAGGCAAAGGTTCTCTACTCTCTAAATTAAAGGAAGAGGGATTGGTTTTGGGTCTTAGCGCAGGAGGGGGGAGCAGTCACCCGGAAATCAATTCATTTGGCATCAATATTTCCCTGACCGCAAAGGGACTAAAAGATTATGAACGAATTCTTGAACTGGTATTTGCTTACATTGAAAAGGTTCGAGAACATGGAATTGAAGAATATACTTTTAAAGAAACCCAGGCCATGGCCAAAATTAACTTTGACTGGAAAAATCCTGATGAGGGCATGGGGTTTGTCGCAGGCAAAGCCGCCCAGATGCAGGAATATAAATTGGAAGAAGTTGAAACCCTGCCTTTTCTTTTTACAAAATATGAACCCTCCGCTTATAAAGCGATTCTGGAAACCCTGACACCTGAAAATTCCATGGTGGTCTTGAGCCATAATTCAGCTGCCGTTGATAACAAAGCACCTTATTACGATGCCGAATATTCCTTTCATAAAATTAAAGGAATAGCACTCAATAAACTATCCAACCCCAAAAAGGTTAGCGGTATTTCTTACCCGGAGAAAAATGACTTCATTCCTTATGATCTGAAATTGAGAGAGGAGTATCCCCACCTAGTGAGGGATGACGATCTTGCAAAGGTCTGGTTTAAATATGATCATCGTTTCAAACAACCTAAAATATCCTTGACGTTCAGAATAGAAACTCCAAAAGTCTATCGAAGTCCCAAGAACCTGGAACTGGCAAAGCTTTATGAGGCCATGATGCAAGAGGGACTGAATGAACTTGTTTATCCCATTCAAATGGCAGGATTATCTTATGGGTTGTCCATTCAAAAAAAAGGGGTGCTTCTAAGCATTGGTGGTTATTCAGAGCGTATTAGTGATTTGATCAAACTTGTCACCAAAAACCTGAAAGAAGTGAATGTGGATGAACAAAAATTCGCGAATATCAAGGAAGCGATGGTACGCGGTTTGAAAAACAAGAAACTCGGTCAGGCTTATTCGCGTGGGGGTTATTACAACTGGTTAATGCTTCTTGAAGATCAATATACAGAGGAAGAGAAGTTGTCTGCGCTAACCGCTATTACTTTGAAAGATGTCAAGGCTTTCGCCACAACGCTTTATGACAAAGTATTTATTACCGGGATGGTCCATGGTAATTGGTCTGATAATGAAGCACTGAAAAGTGTAGATATTCTTCTTTCTGCTTTGGGTAGTAAACCTCTTCCTGAAAATGAACGCTTCGAACAAGTAGTGAAAATTATTCCAGAAGGAAAGCGGACTCAATTTAGCCGGGAAGTAGAAGATAATAATAATTCGCTGGCTTACGCCATTCAGATGGGAGAAAATAATTTTTCTCTCCTTGCCAAATCTTCAATTATTGCTTCTATTGTAGAAAGTGATTTTTATACCCAAATGCGTACCAACCAACAGTTGGGATACATTGTTTGGAGTTTTAAACAACGTATTGAGGATCGTATTTTTTTCCGATTAGTGATCCAGTCGTCGACCCACGGCCCATTTGAAATGAGTAAACGGGTCAATGCCTGGCTGGCAAGCACAGAAAAACTATTCTCCAAATTAACGGATCAGGAATTTTCAAGGCATAAACAAAGTTTGATTGTTGCGTTGGAAAAAGAAGGAGATAGTATCGGGGCGGTTGCGGGCGACCTTTATACGCTTGCCACCGATGAAAAAGGGGATTTTCGTTTTAAAAAGAAAATGATCCAGGCAGTGAAAGATCTTAAAAAAGATGAAGTCGCTCAAACGGCAGGAAAAATATTCCGAGACCCTCAAACTCCTCGCCTTGAAGTTTTAATGAGAGCCAAAGGAAGTCAGGAAAAAGTGCCAGAGGGTGTTATTTCAGAAGTCAGCCAATTCACCACCCACTAGGTCCAGGCAAGCGACCTGTAGAATGTGGGATTGGTTCTCTGCCACTTTGATGAGCCTTGCAAATTTTTAAATTATGAAACTTGGGGCAATTTTTAAAAGAGGAGCTAACCTTCTGAAGCTGGGGTCTGCCGCAAGAAAAATGCGCCAATCCACTACTGAAGATCAACGCCATTGGGCTCAGCACTATTTAGTGGAACTGCTGGGTCAATCAAAAGGATTGCCTGCAAAGATCGGTCAATTCATGACCATGGATGCGGATGATCAGGCCCTGCGAGAATCCCTGAATAATTCTCTTGAGCCCATGCCTTTTGAAGAGGTTGTGGCCCTGATTGAAAAAGCCTATGGTCAGCCCTGGAGCACTATTTTTAAAAAACTGGATAAATCCTGCAAGACCGCATCGCTGGGGCAGGTACATTTTGGCAAACTTAAAAATGGCACGGAAGTCGCGGTAAAAGTGCAGTATCCCGACATTGCTACATCGGTGGAAGCGGAGATGAATATCATGGGCTGGTTGCCCAAAGTGGGGCCGGTGGCTAAATGGGGATTCAAGATGGACGGATATCGCGATGCCTTCTGGCATAATTTTAGTGAAGAACTGGATTATCGC
>JABIXH010000029.1 GCA_018664975.1 Nitrospina sp.
ATATTGGAGAAACGCACGACAACCTGGAAGCCCACAAGGTGCAGTTGCAAGTCCTCCAGCATCTATCAGAAAAATATCAGGTGGCGATTGGGCTGGAAATGTTTCGCCGCTCGAGTCAGGAAAGCTTGGATCTATGGAATCAGGGTAAGCTTCCAATCCGGGAATTTAAAAACCTCTTCCACGCAAATTGGGGTGGGGGTTTTGGCCTCTATCAACCTATTTTTGAATTTGCCAAATCTCGCAGTCTACCTTTAATCGGACTCAAATCCGCCCGTGAGGTTGAAAACCATTTCCGTTCAGGAGACCCAGCTCCCGGCAATACACTTTATCCAGAAATCGATGACACAGATCCCTATCACCGGGCTTTCTCTCTTTCTGCATTCGGGGGCCACCGTGGCACCGCCAAGGCACTGGAAAAACCTTATCGGATGTTATTGTTGTGGGAAGAAACCATGGCCCAAACTGTGGCGGAGTTTTTACGCGATCCCAAAAATAAAGATAAAAAACTGGTGGTACTTGTAGGTGGATTTCATGTTCAATATGGATTCGGCATCCCAAAACGTGCCTACCGAAGAATTCCGCACAAATATTCCATCATTCAACCGAGTATCACTGAAATTCCCGATAACCTGAAGGATCGGGAAATGACGGTAGAAAAAGTTTCCATCCCTCTTTACTCTTCAGATTTTGCCTGGAAAGTGGAATACAAAGTTCCCGCTAAAAATAAAGTTAAGCTGGGAGTTCGGCTTGCTCAGAAAAAGGAGGGTGGTGTGCTCATTAAATCTGTTGCAGAGAATTCCAACGCCCAAAGGGCCGGCATAAAAACGGGGGACCTTCTACTCAGCATGGATGGCAAAACTCTAACCGGGGTCGAGGATATTTTGGAACAACTACAAACCAAAAATTTCAACGACAGGTCTATATTCCACCTTCAACGTGGAAATCAAATGCTCACGGTTGAAATGGTATATAAAAAATCAAAACTTTAAACCCTGCCTTCATCATTACCAAATAAGCGCAATATTAAACCTCACCAATTTGTCGGTTTAAAGTAGTGCCGCTTCAAGAGTTTTTCGAAATAAATCAAACCTGGGGTTGAGCCTTACGGCTTCCCTGAAGTGAGTGACGGCTTCTTGCGTTTCTCCCTTTTGGAATAGAACATTACCAAGACTAAAATGTGCAAGAGCATAGTCAGGGTTTATTCCAATAGCTTTCCTGAAGTGAACAATGGCTTCATCCGACTTCCCATTCTGAGCCAAAGCTATTCCTATATTCGTGTGCGGCATTGCCAGGCCAGGGTTTACTCTTATGGCTTCTTTGAATTGAATAATAGCTTCCTCCAGTTTCCCTGTTTTAGCTAAAGTCGTTCCAAGATTACTATAGGCCAAAGCGTTGTCAGGGCTAATTTTAATAGCTTTCCTGAAATGAGTGATCGCTTCTTCCATTTCACCTTTATAAAGCATTGCCGATCCAAGATTAATGTAGGCCAAGGAATTATCAGGTTTCACCCTAATGGCTTCTTTGAAATAAACTATGGCTTCATCAGATTCATTTACTTTTCTTAGAACATTTCCAAGATTATTATAGGGTTTGGAAAATTCAGGATTAATTTTTATTGCGGTTTTGTATTGGGTAATGGCATCTGCAAACCGCCCTTCTCTTTTCAAGGCAAACCCAAGGTTGTTATATGCCCTGGCAAATTCCGGGTATATATTGGACTGAACTTTGATGGCGTGCTTCCAGAGTGTCACACCATCCTTCCAGTGCCCAACTTGCATCCAAGTAACAACCATGAGAGGGATTAGGAGCCCTGCGAAAATAATAGGTGTCTTTTTCTTGTATCTCCACTTATTAAGTAAGTCAGGCAAACCCCATGCAATGATAATAAATATGCCAATGAGGGGCACATAGGCGTAGCGGTCTGCCATGGCCTGCGCCCCAACCTGTACAAGCCCGATCACAGGTATCAAAGTACCCAGATACCAAAACCATCCAGCCCCAAGATAGGGTTTGCTACGGGCTTTTCTTATTACCCATAAGGTTAAAAACAAAAGCAATAGCGCAGACAAAAGACCCTTCCAGACCGGCAAAGCATTTTCCGGGTGTGGATAAAAAATCGATAGCCCACTGGGCCACACCATCTTTTGCAGGTAAGACAAATAAGAAACAAAAGCATTAACAATGCGCTCTTGCACTGGAAAAGCCTCAACAGATTTGACTGCGCCACCCAATTTTTGAACCATGAAAGTGGTAATGATAGAGCCTATAGTCAACACAAACAGAGGAATTTTTTCCTGAATCAAACGGGAGAAAGAAGCCTGGCTTCCAGTTTGCTCACCGTGCAAATTTTCTTTTTGGTTCTCGGGCTTCCAGCGGTTCAATGGCCAATAGTCCAACAAGAGAAGTACAAAAGGTAAAGTGACCAACATGGGCTTCGACATAAGGCCCAAGGCCAGAAACAGAGCCACCCAACCATATTTCCCGATAGTTGGCTTTTCAGCATATCGGATATAAGCCCATAGGGTTAGTAACCAAAAAAAAGTGCTCAGAACATTTTTTCGTTCTGATATCCATGCAATGGATTCGACATTCAAGGGATGCAATGCAAATAGTGCCGCTACAAAACCGCTTTGCCATAATGCTCCCGTCATTCGAAGAAAAACTATAAATAGTAAAAGCACGCTGGCAATATGTATCCCCAAATTAGTCAGCAGATGACCTTTAGGGGTTGACCCATAAAGCTGGTAATCCAACATATGCGAAAACCATGTTATCGGATGCCAATTAGCCGCATGATGTGAGGTGAAAGCCCAGGTAATACTCTCGGGGGTGAAACCTGCTTTTATATGCCAGTTCTGCGTTATATATTCAATGTCATCAAAATAAATAAACCCATGGTCTAGTATCTGCAAGTAAACAGCAAGCGTTGCTATTACCAAGGAAATACAGATAAAAATTTTCAGTGCTCTGTCCGATTCTTCTGTAAGTGGACGAACAAATTTCTTTTTCCGTAATCGGTTTCTCATTTTAAATTTCAGTTTATTTGCTAGGAAAACAAATTTTCAATGGTTTTTAGTGTCAAATGGAAAACACCGGTATATACTCCCCTTAGATAGGACATTATTTTTCAACCCCGCCTAACTTTTTAGCAGACTAAACTTCATTACAAGTTTGCACATTTTCGCAGTTATAGACGACGATCTGCTAAAAATTTCTAAAAGGCAAAACCAACCGCACCAAACTGATGAAGCAATTTCTGTCAGGATTACAAAAATTCTTCTTCCGCATTTTTTTTATATCGTTTCCTTCGCTGATCCTTCTGATTATTGTATTAGAACTGGGCATCAGGGCTTTCCTTCCTGTGAGTGATTTTCCAGACACAACCTTTCACCCTGCCCTAGGCAACCATTTCCTATCCAATCAACGGGGATTTTTCATTAAGGGAATGCATTCAGAAATACGAGGCAAATTCCGAATAAACCAGCAAGGATGGAATTCCCCTCATGATTATACTGCAAACACACCTCTAAAAACTTACAGGATAGCCGTTATCGGAGATTCCTACATCGAAGCCCTGCAAGTCGATTATGATAAATCCTACCCATACCTGCTAGAAAAATATATTAATGCTGAAGAAACCATGCTACAGGACGTGGAGGTCTACAGCTTTGGCCATTCAGGGGCCCAATTGGCACAGTATCTGAACGTGTTGCGCCACGTTACCCAGAAATACCAGCCCGATCTTGTGGTCTTCAATATCGTCTACAATGATTTCATAGAAAGTCTGCATGATCATAGTCGCAAGGACAACCTATCTTTGGAATATTCTGGAGAAAGCTTTTCTGAAATTATGCCTCGCCCCATGAACACACTGGGTCTAAAAAAGTTTTTAAGAAAATCAGCGCTGGCAAGATACCTGATCTTGAACATGGATATTGCTAATAGAATAAGACCGTTCACTCATTTTTTTTACGCAGACATTCCACAATATAATGCCAATGTGAATTCTACTTACCTTGATAAAGACCTGTCATTTCTGAAAAATATGATCGAGTACGTTTTTATTCAATCCTTGAACGCGCTCAAACCCATTGATGCCCGCCTGCTTTTAATTCTAGATGCCAATCGGGCTTCAATATATGAGAATGCTTCTCTTAATGACTCCAAGATTCATCTGTTTCAAGAAGCAACTAAAGCAACCGCCGAAAATCTTAATATCCCACTTTTAGAATTGGACCCTGTTTTTAGGGAAACCTGGAAATTGGAGAAAAAGAAGTTTGAGTTTAAATTCGATGGGCACTGGAATGGTTATGCTCACCGTATTATTTCGGAAACATTGAAGAGCCGGATAATTTTACATTTGGGAAACACAAATAAGAAGAGCAAGTAAAACTCCCAACATGGTCTGCAAGATCACATTTTATACTTTCCTGCACATCCCTAATTCACGTCTGTGGTACTTACTACTTCAAAAATGCAATCAACATAAAAAACTATTTTCCAAGTCTAATTCCCTTTAAACAGGGATGACTCAACATAAAAATTCTGACAACAGATTAAAGAAGTGCTCTAGCCGCTTCTACTCCAACGGTTAACACATGTTTAAAAGAAAAAAATTATCAATTAGAAATCCGTTTTCTTGTGCAATTGTAAATAGTATTTTTCCAAATCCTTCACCGAAAACATTCCCACGATTTTATTGTTCCTTATCACGGGGATATGGCGAATTTTTTTTGTTTCTATGATAGAACATGCCTCGGCAATAGTTTGATTTTCGTCAATAGTATTTGCAATTTTTGTCATCACCGATGATATTTTAACGGCTTTGGGATCGCACTCTCCTTTTAAAACCAGAAACATCCAATCCGTTTTTGTAATAATCCCAACGTATTCCCCACCTTCCTCGACTAATAGCGCGCTAACCTTGTTTTCATACATCTTGTCAACCGCTTCATAAGCATACTTATCAGGACTTGTTGAAAAAAGTTGGGTACTCATATATTGACCGACTTTATTCATCTCAAAACTCCTTCTACAAGTAATAAAATCTGTTCTTGATCAAATGCCCACCGGTGTGGGAAGCAAGGGGACATAGAATTATTTATCCAGTTATATCTCTGGGTTGGTTATTGCTCTTGAAGCCCATCATTGCCTTGGTTTGTCAATTTCAAAAACACTGCTTCCAGGTCACCATGCTGGTGTTCAGCCTGAGAGCGCAATTGTTCCACCGTTCCCAATGCTATCATTTTTCCTTTTTGAATAATTCCCACTCTGTGACACATTGCCTCGGCCACCCCTAAGGAGTGGGTGGACATAAAAATCGTCGTGCCATTTTCGCATAAATCCTGAAATAATTGTTTCACTTGGCGCGCACCCTTGGGGTCAAGTCCGACAAGCGGTTCATCAACAATGATTAACTTTGGGTTATGAAACAGTGCTCCGGCAATGATGAGCTTTTGCCTCATACCATGCGAATAGCCTTCGATTAATTCATCAGCGAAGTCTTGTAAATCAAAAAGGGTGAAATACTTTTCTGCCCTATCGCGAACAGCATTCAAATCCAGAGAGTACATGCCTGCCACAAATTCAAGATATTCCCACCCTGTCAGCTTGTTATAAAGAAAGGGCCGGTCAGGAATGTAGCCAATGATTTTTTTTACCCGAATCGGGTCCTGTTCCAAGTCTATCCCATCTATGCAAATAGTCCCACTGGAGGGTTTGAGGAGTCCGACTAAAAGTTTGATAGTTGTAGTTTTTCCCGCTCCGTTCGGGCCGATAAAGCCAAACAACTCCCCAGACGGGATTTCCAGATTGAGTTCGTCTACCGCCAGAACTGAATCATATTTTTTAACCAGTCGGTTAATTGATATCACAACGGAGAGCCTCCGTTAGCAAAATGCCATTTAAAATATTAGTAACGAACATCTTGGCGGCTAGCGGACGATCTCAAAAGTGTTTAAGCCTTGGGGAGGGACCCACTCTAAATCCAGAGCTGAAACCTGAGACGCGGGCGGGCCAATTCTGCACCAACTTATAAAATGCTCAAGTATTGCTTTTTCTCCTTCAGCATGTATTTCAACCGTGCCATCTGGACAGTTTTTTGCCCAACCGCATACCCCCAATTGCATTGCCCGCTCTTGAGTACCTCCTCGAAACCAAACTCCCTGGACCCGGCCACTGACAATTATATGAACGGCGGAACTCATCGGTATAACACTCTAATTTCAACAGAAACTACGGACTCTTCCGAAATGCGTCATCAAATAAATGCTGAATTTCCCGGTAGACTTGAAATTTGCTTCCGTCCCCGATTTTTTCTCCAAACTTGCCCAAGTCACGCATGATCCGTTGAAACTCCTGGGTCTGTCCCTTGAAATTATCAATGAGAGGACGAAAATACAATTGCTCGTCCTCATCCAATCGATCACAAATTTCACGGAGCCGGGTTTTTAAAGGTTCAAAGTTTCGTTCCATATTTTGATACTAGCCTTCAATGAATCAGATTGCAATTGGGATAAAAGATGGCGGGAAAATCTTGCTGAATTTTTAAATCGGGTTGGAAACCAATGTCTTATTTCATTCGTTCTTTCATGATTGATTTTAAGCGAACTACGGCGGGGCTGTTATCCGGGAGTGTTAGAAACTTTTCGCGGGTTAAAACAGCAACTTCACAATCTTCTAAAGCTATTACCGATGCAGAGCGCTCGCCAGCGGAAATCAAAGCCATTTCCCCAAACAAGTCATTCTCTTTCAGTTGAGCGAGTACTTTTTTGTTACCTTCGCTATCTTCCCGATAAACTTCCACCTTTCCCTTTTTAATCAGGAACGCACTCGTACCATGAGTGCCCTGGCGAACAATTTTTTTTCCCTTGCGATATTCCTTAGTGACAAACATGATGCTCTTTCGGCTCCATTACGCAAGCAAGTGGTATCGCTGATACTATAAAAAATTTTGCTCTGATTTTCAATCCCTCCCAATGTGGGACTACCTCTAACTCATTAAAAATCAATCCTTCCTCAAGAAAAATCATTTCCTTTTGAATCTTCAGTTACGCCTTTTACAATTCATCTAATTCTGGTGATCCATGGATATGGATGACGAAAGACCCTGATACTTTAAATTCAGAAACTTTAATTGTCGTTGTACTTTTCTCATTTGCGTGTGGTTTCTTTTTTGGGAATATAATTCCTGTGCTCTAAGCATATGCTTTATGGCATTCGGGCCATCCTTTAACAAGTCATAGGCTTTACTCAGATTATAATGCGCCACAGCATATTTGGGATTGAGCTTAATAGCTTCCTGATAGGCATCCACCTCATCTTCATGCCTTCCCAAGGCCAGGTAGGCCATTCCCAGATCAAAATAAGCCACCGCATCCAGGGGATCCTCCTGAATAATTTTCTTGTGCCTTAAAATCTCCGCTTTAGCTCCCTGAAGATAAGTTTTAAAATCAATAGCCAGTGTCTCTTTCACTTGGGCCGCTAAGATACCTGTTAATACCAACAATACGAATAGTCCTTTGGCTACAGAATAAATAATGGTATGACCTTTCCAGAAGGAAAGAAAAGTGCAAAGGCGTAAACAGGATATCATTCCCCAATGTATCATTAATTTTGAAAGGCAGGCATGAATTACCGGACATTTGGCGACATCAAGGTTTCAGAAATTGGCCTGGGTACCTGGCAACTTGGGGCAGATTGGGGGAATGTAGATGATTTAACTGCAGAACGGGTTCTGGCGACCGCTGTAGAAAATGGAGTTAATTTTTTTGATACCGCCGATTGCTATGGCGAGGGTCTTTCAGAAACCCGGTTAGGGAAGTTTGTTAAAACGTTATCGACTGAAGTGGTTATCGCCACCAAACTTGGACGATTTCCCCGACCCGGCTGGCCAGAAAATTTTTCCATGGAACAATTTCGCAAACATACGGAAAATTCTTTGAAAAGATTGCAAAGAGAAACTCTCGACCTGACTCAGGTGCATTGCCCCCCAACGGATCTACTGAAACAAGGTGAGGTGTTTGATTGGCTGAGAACCTTGAAGCAGGAAGGCAAAATTAAACAATTCGGATTCAGTGTGGAGTCAATAGAAGAAGCTCAAATATGCCTGCAAGAAGAAGGAGTGGCTTCATTACAAATAATTTTTAATATTTTTCGGCAAAAAGCTATTTTATCCATTTTCAAAGAAGCTCAGGAAAAGCAAGTGGCACTGATTATCCGCCTGCCACTGGCTTCGGGCCTTCTTTCCGGCCATTATAATCGAGACACATGTTTTTCTGAAAATGACCATCGCCATTTTAACCGAGATGGACAAAAATTTAATGTTGGCGAAACGTTTTCAGGACTGCCCTTTGAAAAAGGACTCGAATTGGTGGACACCCTCAAAAGTCTGGTGCCCGAAAACCAGACACTGTCTCAATTTGCCTTGAGATGGATTCTTGATTTTGAAGCAGTCCGTGTAGTGATCCCCGGCTCTAAAAATCCTCAACAGGTCATCAATAATTGCGCCGCAAGTTCTTTACCTCCCCTACCCACAGAGACTCATGCGGCCTTGAGTGATTTTTATTTTAAGGAAGTCGCTCCCCATATTCGCGGCTCCATATGAAGCCGGGATAAAACCACAAAAGTTTTAATGGACAAGATGAAATGGGTTGCCACTAAGCAACGAAAGACCTTGCAAGACAACAATCGCTATTTGGCACTGGCAACGGGCTGAAGAGTGGGAAAAAGCAAATTGTTTTCTTTATGAGGGAATTTAGCTTTACAAAGCTTTTTACCGAAATATTTACAGTCAAGTTGGTATCCATTTTTCAATCCTTTCAACACGAATTACTATTTAGAAACATTGATTTATAAGCAAATTAACAAATAAAAGATAAAAATATCTATTTATATTTAATATAAAGCTGGTATCATAAGATGTCATGGTTAAGAGACCTCGATTAATGATAATTACTGAAAATTTTTGAACCGCATTTTTAAAGAACCCATCTTATCTTTGAGTTAAAAAGAAAGACTAATCTCTCAATTAACCAAGGAAACTCCATGCAGGAAGCCCACTCCACAACTTTTTCCGTTGAAAATGTCGAACTAACCCCTAACCCTCGTTCGGTAAAATTTATTTTGAACCAGACAGTAATTGATTCGGGCTCTAAAACCATTGAAGAGGGAGGCTATTTAGAAACGGATGTCTTTGCCCGAAATCTATTCGCTCTGGATATTATAGATCTGGTTTATTTACGAGAGAATTTCGTATCCGTTACCCTGGTCTCTGCAGATCTTTGGGTGATTTTTAAGGATAAGGTCAAAAATATTATTGAAGCAGATTTGGAGAAGTATCCAGATGGAGAGGAAGAAGTCTCTGCCTCCATACTTGATGACTTTGATAAAGAAAAATACCCTCAACTTTCCGATGACGAAAAGGTTATCATTGTCGAAGCCATTCTCGACTCATCCATCCGTCCTGCTTTAGCAAATGATGGAGGGGGCCTGGAAGTGATCGAAGTGGAAGGATCTATTGTCCGGATTCGTTATCAGGGTGCTTGCGGAGGATGTCCCAGTTCCACAGGAGGCACCCTGCGAGCCATAGAAAATCATCTTCGATCCCAGCTAGATCCCGATATTAAAGTTCACACGTATTCCTAATTAAAGCCCGCATCGCAACAAACCCCGTAACATATTGATAAAACTGGGCTTAGATTAGCCCGTGTCACCCCCTGCATAAAATTTCAAGTTTTATGAAATTAAAACTAAAGTCCCTAAACTTTTTTTCGATAAGCCGGATAAGGACAGGCATATCATTTTCAAGGCTAATATCAATGAAATCATTGTTTTAGTGGATATTCTATGCCATAGTTTATAAATCTTGATAAGAAAGCTATGAAGCCTCCTAAACTCATTTTAATTATTTTGTTTCTGATGGTAGAAGCATTCTGGTCATCTCGTTTGGACCTTGCCTATGCCATCGAAAATAAAAGCCGAGTTATTTCCCCTTACTGGCAATCCGATTCCGGAAGCTACACATTCATAGCTGTTTCCCATTCTTCTTTATCGACAATTGCTACACAAATCGGTTTGGTTGTTAATGTCATTCAAAGCGATTTAACAGCTTTCGGCACCGCAGTCACTTTTACTATTTCTGGTGGAAGCACTGAACGAATTTTTATTGTGCGGACAAACTCAACGATCAATTCTACAAGCATCTCTTCCGCACAATTTGTTGTAGGGACCACTAATTTTAAGCACGGACATATTCTGATTGAACCTGTTGCAACAGATCCTTCTGCAGCGGTCGGCATCAATAATGGACGGAGGGATGTGACCATGCTCAATTTTTGGGGGGCGGTGATTGTTGAAACCAATACAACAGGGTTTGCCATGGAGTTTATCGGAGATATGCATGATAGTGCCGCCACACCCAGCATGGACGATTCTGCCCCAGTGAGTGGAGTCAATTAAATTTATTTTCATATGAATGAAATGAAAAATATTAGAAAAATTTTAAATTACAGGGTTTCAAATAAAGCTTGGGTTTTACCTGTGGGAATAGTGCTCACCTGGATTTTTATGCCTTATTTATTGTTTGCTCAGGTTGTGATCGTGCCTTCCACAGAAGATAAAGCAAGAATTGTATTGTCCCCATATGCTCAGTCTGTTCCCAATGACAGCTATACTTTTATGTCAATCAATCACCCCTCTCTCGATACAGCTTTAACCCAGGTGGGTGTCGCTCTGGAAGTTCGAGGCATGACCACGGTACCTGATAACGTAGCAGGTCGAGCGGCTATATTCACAGTGGACGCTGGAGAAACCCATAGAGTTTTTATTGTCAATGTTTCGAACTCAACCATCAATTCTTCCAACGCATCCTTTACCGACGCACGTACCCATCTGATCCTGACGCAAGATTCAGCCCAGTTTGGAAATATTAGAGCCGTTGCTGTCAACGAAGTTCCTCTCACCCCCACCACCGTTGGCACCACCCAGAAATATAATAATCTCGGTCAATTGAGTTTCTGGGGAGTAGTATTTGTTGAATCCAGTGGAACTGGTTTTTCCATGGAGTTCATTGGGGATGCTCACGATTCTACCATAGGGCGAAATTTCGGAGATAGCCAGCTTGATGGAGTTTCTGGAAGCTCAAGCGGAGTTGCCCGGGGAATCAATTAAACTCCCATTCTTTCTTTCCACTCACTTACAGGGAAATTTGTAAATAAATAAGCAAACCTGCCAACTGGCTAGGCTCTTTTTAAGCCACTCCGTACCCTTAAAGCCTTAAAGTTCATAGTTTAGGATAACAAGCATTTTTCCGATAAGGATAATTTCAGCCTTGCCAAAAATTGGCCACGAGCTAAATTTGAATTCATTGACCCAAACCACTTTGAACCTATAGGTTTCATGCCTGCTCTAACTTATTCCCTGTTGGCCATCATTCGCACCCAACATGTATTTAAACCGCTACATTTTACGTCCCCCTTCCAAAGGCTAATTCTATTACCACTTTTAATGACCATCAGCTTTATAGGAATATCCCATGCCCTTGAGGCAGATTCTTCCGAGAACCTTCCTCCTTATTTATTTATGGCGGCGGAAAATATCGATGGTATCCAAGCTCGACAAAGCCAGACTATTGTTCGTTCCCGTTTTGTAAATGTAGACTTCAGCCTTTTGCCTGATCCCGAAGAAAATTTTGATGCTGAACTTGGTGCAGAAATTAAATTGATCTTGAACTTTTTTCCTGAAATTGAGTTTACAGCCCTAATTCATAAAATAGAAAAGAACCGATCAGGAAGTTACTCCTGGTTTGGAAAATTGGAAGACATCCCAATGAGTCAAGTGGTTTTGGTCGTGCATAAAAACAAGGTAATTGGAAACGTGTCGAAACCAAACCTGACCTACCAGGTGCGCCACACCAAAGATGGAATTCATACGGTCTATGAGATTAATCCTTCCAATTTCCCTCCCGATGGTGAACCCGTTACCCCTAAAATACCTTCCTCAATCCCTTCCAATAAAGAGACAAAAGATACGGATGATGCCACTAGACTTTCTCCTTCAAACGAGGATACAAATTCAAATCAGGACCTTTTTCCAGAATCAGGAATAGGATATGGCGTCATGGGAGATGCACCGTTGTCAGGGGTTACAGCTTCACCTGATACTTTGGAGAATTCAGGGAGTTCCAATATCTCAAACCCTGAGACACAGGCTGATGATGGAACCGTAATCGATGTGTTGGTCGTTTACACTGCAGAAGCCCGCGCCGTGGAAGGTGGTACCAGTTCCATAGAAAGCTTAATAGACTTGTCCATCTCGGTAACCAATTCTATCTATTCAAACAGTGGTGTAGACCATGTTCTCCGCTTAGTAGGTCGGCAGGAGATCAACTTTTCAGAGGGTAGTTTTAGCTTTACTGGGTTTTTATCCTCAGCACAAAATGGTCTAATTCCGGGACTCCAAGCTTTAAGAGATTCTGTGGGAGCAGATGTGGTAGCAATTTTAGTGCAAGGAGATAATAGTTTATGCGGAATTGCCGGGCTAATGACAACCGTTTCGTCCGCTTTTGCGCCCTTTGCATATTCGGTAACTCAAACAAATTGCGCCGTGGGAAATCTGACAATGGCACATGAAATTGGACATAATATGGCCGCACGTCATGACCGGGCCAATGATAATATTAACGGGTTACCTTTTAGCTTCAACCATGGGTATGTTGACAACGTAAATAGTTTTAGGACCGTCATGGGAACAGGCAACAATACCCGAATCTCTAACTTTTCCAATCCAAATGTACTTTTTGGTGGTGCTGTAACAGGAATTGCGGAGGGGAGTCTCCTTGCGGCAGACAATCGCCTGACCTTTCAAAATACGGCTTTCACGGTTTCCAATTTCAGACAGTCGATCGACTCTCCGGCTAATCAGGCGTTCGCATCGATCGTTCCGTTTTCCAACGCCAATAGAGTGGCCTCCCCCTATTGGCAGTCAGATGGTACATCTTATTCATTTATTGCTGTCACCCACCCATCACTTTCAGGCATGGCTTCGCAGATCGGTGTCATCGTTCGAGCAATAAAAAATGATGGAACTTTATTTGGTACCGCCACCTCTTTTACGGTTAGCAATAGCGTTACAAGCAGAATATTCATAGTTAGGTCTTCGCACCCAACCATCAACAGCACATCTTTAACTGACGTTAAATTAGTTACCGGAAATTCCAGCTTTCAACATGGGTTTCTACATCTCAATCCTGTGGCGAGCAATCCTGAAATAAGCGCAAATGGATTTCGAGATATTACCCGATTAAACTTTTGGGGAGCTGTAGTAGTTGAAAATAGTACTTCCGGTTTTGCGATGGAATTTATTGGCGATGCCCATGATAGTGCCGCCACTCCCAGCATGGATGATTCTGCTCCGGTAACAGGTGTCAACTAATTTCAATTAGGTATTCTTACGATAAATAAAGACAGCATTTCCTTCTCTACTTAAAGAATTGCCCGGTCGGTGTGTTTAAAAACAAATCCAGCGGTATATCTTCCTGTTTTAAAAATCCTTGATGCGGCAGGCCTCCTTGTGAAACCAATTCAATGACTGCACTCACCGAAGCGGCAGTAGTCCAGGAAATTGCCTTCCATGTTCTGGCATGTATCTCTCTTGGAAAATAACTGCGTACAAATTCTTCCCGCACCAGTTTTTCTTCCTTCCACCCTTCTACCGCCACATGAATATAAACCACATCTTCTTTAACCGGAGGTTTGGCATTTACCAAAATTTCTCCAGCCTCTTTTCTGCGGTCTCTCATATACAACTCATTAAAGAAAAACCGCATCAACTCCCCATGCCCAGGATACCGAATGGTTTTATAGTTCAAGTGATTCACTTTTTCATCATAGGTTTCACACAAAGTGCCCAGTCCGCCAGACGTTGTGAACGCTTCCAGTTGAACACCATCAATCACGATGGTCTCCAGGCCTTCCATCGCAGGCACCCTGGCCCTCTGCCCATCCTGAATGACTTCGCAATCATTGAGATACTCGTTGACCACCCCTTCGGAAGACCAGTTAAAAGCATATCCAAGGAGTCCGCGCGGATGCTGGGGTAATGCCCCAACCCGGAGCTCAATACTGCGCAACCGCTCCAATTCTCCGGCAAGATGCGCTCCGCAAATCCCAACAAAACCGGGGGCCAGTCCACATTGGGGAGCCATGATTCCTTTTGCAGATCCCGACATCTCCCGGATAGCGGTAGTGGTGGGGACATCTTCCGTCAGGTCAAAATAATGTTTCCCCGCCTGATGCACTTTTTTAGCCACTCCCAGATTCAAATGGTAAGGCAGGCAAGTCAATATCGCATCATGTCCGGCGATAGCATTGTTCAACAAAGAATCATCTTCAACCGATCCTGAAATTATCTTAAAAGGATAATCTTCATCAGGGCTGGTATCAAATCCTGTAACCTGATATCCATTCGACTCCAATAAAATTGCCGCCAAGCTTCCTACCCGACCCAGGCCAACAACTAAAACAGATTTGATATTCCCTTCCATTTAGAACCCTTTCTATTTCTCAAATCAAATGGTTGAATAGTACGCTATACAAAATTTATTTCATTCTCTTTTATAGATTGAGCAATCATCGTCTGAGTTTCTTCTATAAGAAATTACTTAGGCATCGTGCGCCATCTTCCAGGTTAGATAAGATCCGGTCAGGTTTCGAACTCTAAAACCATTTTGCACCAAAATCCGGAAAGCAAAATAAGAACGCTGACCCGTTTGACAATAGGTAATGATCTCCTTGTCTTTCGATAATTCGTCAAGCCTTAGACGAAGTTCTGGTAGGGGGATATGAGTTGATCCAGGAATATACCCCTCTTCTCGTTCATCCTCATCCCGAACATCCAAGACGGTGGTTGCTTCGGGTGCCAGAGTTGCGATTTCGTGCCATTGAATGCATTGCACCTCTCCCAGCTTAACGTGCTGGGCTACCATTCCAGCCAAATTGACCGGATCTTTTGCGGCCCCAAAGGGTGGCGCATAGGCTAATTCCAATTCTTCCAAATCATGTACCGTAAGACCAGACTTCAATGCGGTCGCCAAAACATCAATACGTTTATCCACACCATCTTTTCCCAAAACTTGCGCCCCCAATAATCGACCCTCATCAGGATCAAACAAAATTTTCATGGCAATGCGCTCCGCCCCAGGATAATAGTTTGCATGCGATGCAGGATGTAAATGGACAACAGCATAGGTTATTTTATTTCTTTTCAAGGTCTTCTCGTTGGCTCCCGTGCAAGCCGCAACCATATCAAAACACCGTAAAATGGAGGTTCCACAGGTTCCTGAATATTTCATCGAACCGCCAAAAATATTTTCGGCAACCATTCGGCCCTGACGGTTTGCGGGGCCTGCCAGAGGAACTAACACCCATTCCCCTGTTACAAAATCCCGCACTTCAATCGCATCACCAATTGCCCAAATGTGTGGATCACTGGTTCGGAGATCTTCACTAACCCTGATCCCGCCTTTGTCGCCAATTTCCAGATCCGCATTTTTTATTAACTCCGACTCGGGCCGAACTCCTATCGCAAGAATAACTATATCCGCAGGAATACGCACCCCACTTTTCAACTCCACCACAGTGGCCTGTTTCGTATTCGGCTCGGGGTTGTCAAAACTGGCAACCGGATCATCCAGGTGAAGCTTGACTCCCTTTGAGTTGAGTTCATGATGAAGCCATGCGGCCATCTCAGGATCAAATGGAGCCATAACCTGGGGCAAACCTTCAGCTAGAGTGATATCGAGTCCTTTTTTATGCAGTTGTTCTACCATTTCCACGCCAATGAATCCCCCTCCTACCACCACTGCCTGGGTCGCTTTCTTTTCATTAATCCATTGAAGTATGACCTCCACATCCGTAATCCCACGGATAGAAAAAAGGCCTTCCCGGTCAATTCCAGGAATGCGAGGCTTCAAAGGACTGGCACCTGTAGAAATAATTAAATCATCATAGCTTTCCCAATAATTCTTGTGAGATTTCAAATCACAAATCAGGGCGCGCTTTTTTGACGGGTCCAATTCAATCACCTCAGACATCACTCGAACATCGAGATTGAATCGCGACCGCAATCCTTCGGGAGTTTGAACCAGTAAATCTTCTTTTTCAGGAATTTCACCCCCAATATAATAAGGGAGGCCGCAGTTGGCGAAGGAAACATACGGACCTCGCTCCAAAATAATGATTTCAGCATCCTCCGACAATCTTCGAGCGTGTGCCGCCGCAGTTGCTCCCCCCGCTACTCCTCCCACAATTAAAATACGCCGTCCCATTACTCGATCTCCCTGATGGATTAAAAAACAATCATTAAAATTGCATCACCCTATAATACTATATAATCTTGAACAGGATGAAATGACCATGAATCGCAACTTAAATTTACAGAATTTAATAACCCGGGAGGAAACACGCTTTGTTCTTGTCCATTACACGGGGGAAGATTCGCCCACCTATGAACAGATCAAGCAATCCCACCTAAAGGAAGGTGAACCTGAAATCGGTTTCCATTTCCTAATCACCCCTCAGGGAAAAACTTTGATGGGGAGGCATGTTTCCAAAATTGGATCGCATTATCCAGAATTGGACAAGTCAAGCATTGGGGTATGCGTAATCGGATGCCGGGACGATATGAGCGATGAGCAATCCATTGCCCTCACTTTATTACTCGAAAATTTGAAATCTGATTATCCGTCTTTGGAAACCGTTAAATACCTGTATTAAAAAATTCAAACATTCTCCATCTACTAAATATGAACAAGTACGATCCTGGAAGGAAATTCGCATTTCTCTTTTCCCTTTCAAAATTTCCGTTATACTGGGCCAAAGGGAGATTACCTCATGATCCGGCAAGCTCTAAAAGTTTTTAAAGCTTTAAACTCTAACGAAAAGCCCTGGCAACTCAGCCTGGGCCTGGCGTTTGGTGGCATCATCGGCCTGATGCCGCTGTGGACACCGCACAATATCTTCTTCCTTTTTCTCGCCTTCATCATCAATTTAAATTTTTCTCTTCTAATCCTTGGATTCCTCATTTTCTCTGGTATCGCTTACATTCTTGATCCCCTTTTCCATCAAATTGGTTTGGCAGTGCTGACCTCAGGCGGAATGCAAGAATTTTGGAATGGATTTTTCAGCAATTCTCTTTTCCTGTTTGACCGTCTGAACAACACACTTGTCATGGGAAGCCTGATTTTCTCACTGGTTTCAGCGGTGCCCCTGTTTTTCCTGATCAACTTTCTTATACGAAAATACCGTGAAAACTTGAAAGACCTACTTGAAAAAGTCCCCCTGTTAAAATCTCTCAAACTGGCTAAAGCATTCGATACGTTCACCGGTAGCGGATCATGAAAATTTTCCGCTGGCAAGGGGTAATTGCTTTCATTTTAATAGGGGGTCTCATTGGAATTTTTCTGCTCCTCTTTCTCGATGGAATGATTGAAAGGGCGGTTGAAGAAAAGGGGTCCGAAGCCGCAAAAACTCAAATTGATATTGGTTCCCTCTCCACCTCATTATTGGCGCAGGCCATAACCCTTGCCAATATTGAAGTTGCCAATCCGGACAACAATCTGGAAAACCTGATCCAGTTTGAAAGCCTTGCCTTAGATTTGGATGGAATCCAAGTTGTTTCCCGGAAAATAATCATAGATGAACTTCAGGCCCACGGCATAAGGTTGAATCAGGCACGAACCCACCCTGCTCAATCGCCAGATGGCAAAAAATCAGAAACCGGGAATGATAAAGCATCTTCCGGCCAAAAGGCTCTTGCCCTGCCGGGACTGGACGGACTGAGTATGAAATCTCCTGAAGAGATCCTCAAGTCCGAAAAGCTGGAAACTCTGGAAGCTGGAAACCGGGTTAAAAAAACTATCGAAGATTTAAAATCCAAATGGAAAAATAAGTTTGAGACCGATCTCAATCCAAATGCCCTGGAAGAAACCAAACAGGAACTGGCTGAATTGCAGAAAAAAATACAAGGAGGGGGACTGGCAGATATTCCTAATGCCCTGAAGGAATTTAAAACTCTGCAAAATGATATTCAGGGTCAGGTGGATCGCATAACATCCATGAAGTCCGAATTAGAAAAAGATGTGCAAATGGCAAAACAACAGGTGGCTGACTTAAAAAATCTCCCTCAAAAAGATTTTGAGCGATTAAAAAATAAATATTCCATGAACCCAGAGGGTGGCAAAAATATTCTCGCCTCCATGCTGGAAGGTCCTTTAAAAGAAAAACTCGATAAAGCCTGGAAAGCCTACAAAATGATCAGCCCCTATCTGAACCGGGGCAAAAGTCCGGCAGAACAGGTATACGTTCGCGGCAGGGGAATAGATATCGCATTTGCTAAAACTTCTCCGGACTTTCTTCTCAAACATGGCGACTTGTCATTGGTCCTTTTAGATACTGAAGTAAAAGGAGAACTGAAAGGTTTATCGGACAATCAGCAAATTTACGGAAAGCCTGCCAGGATTAATTTCCAGTCGGATAAAAACGAAAAATTTGATTCGTTTGCGCTGGATGTCACGATGGATAAAACCGGTCCACAATCGAAAGATACCCTTGCTTTGAACATTCAGGGACTTAACCTGCAAAACACTGGAAAGGCAGAATTGAAAGGCGGGTCTGCAAATATCACCGGGCAACTCACCATCGTGGACGAAAATAATTTAAACGGAAATTTTAAAGCTGTGCTGGACCGTGTCTCGCTATCAATCCCTAAACAGGAAGGCAACGAACTGGCCAACACCATCGCCCAATCACTATCTACGATTGATAGAATAAATATTTCTGTCGGAATCAGCGGAACCATAGAAAGTTATCAATTGGATATAAAGTCCAACCTTTCAGAGATCATCTCCAATGCGGTCAAAAATGTTTTGGCTGAAAAAATGAAAGGATTCGAGAGTTCCCTCATGTCCGCCATCCAATCACAAACTGGGGAAGCCCTCTCTGGTGCCAATGGTTCACTTTCCGGTCTGCTGGGTCAAAATAAAATCTTAAGCGATAGCGGGTCCGCTTACGGTGGGTTGTTGGGTGAAGCAAAAGGCGAGGCATCCAGCCTGGGCAAATCCAAAGGCGGCCTGTCCCTCCCCGGTGGATTCAAACTTCCCTTTTAACTATTTCAAAGTTCTTACAGCACGAATTCCACCGTTATTACACTGATGAATATTGCGAAGATGTATAAACCCCTGAACAAAATATAGTGTTTTAGCGCAACTCCGTTTTTGTTCTACAACGGCACTATCACTAGCCCAATACCAGTATGCCGCTCCGTCTGCAAATTTCTCGTCCAGAGCAAGAGGGTATTCAGGGTTGTGATCCCACGCCATATTATTTTGCTGGGTCGGATCATATAGTGTGGCAAGCTCCTTGATGGTGGGCATCCTCCAATCCTTAAAGTTTGCAGTATCAAGGTTCTTCACATAATCCAATGACTCCTGCCAGGTAAGGCATTTCCCCAAGCTGGCGTAACTATCCCTTTTGGTCCATAACAAACCAGAATCCCGATCGGTAATGGTCCCATCCTCATTGTCGATCAAATGCAGTTTGGAAGCTTCCGGCTCTTGTATTGGTTCAACATATTGGGGAGCTTCAAAAGGAACAGGAGGGGTACAACTGATAGGGTTATCAGCAAAAGACAAACTGGGAGCAATAACAACTCCCAATACAATTCCGGTAATAAGCTTCGCCCGGAATAAAGTGGAAAAAGGTTTATTGTTGATCAAAACAAGAAGCTTTCTCAAAAAAGTTAGAGTCACTTATTATGTTTATATCTCACGCAGCATTCTAACGAGTATAATAATTTTTCCAAACAAAATTTGTCTTGATTCCTTAGAAAGGAATAACTTTTTGGCTAAACATCTTAATTCAGTGTCTTTTCAGTTAGAACCCTGGGTTAAAGCATTCCTATTGCTGATTTCTCTGGCTCTGTTAGTCCCGAGCCCGGCTACTGCCGAACTGACCGCACCACAATGGACCCGAGTGACCCCCGAAGGGGGAAAAATTATTCGGTTTCATTTCTTCTGGTCGAAAACCTGTCCACATTGCCGACAAGCCAAACCTTTTATTGACGGACTTGTGCAATCCTATGATTGGCTGGAACTCAACTCCTATGAAATAAGTGAAAGTCAGGAAAATGCGGCTTTGTTCAGAACCCTTTCAGAGAAATTCGGGGAGGAAAAATTTGCCGTACCCGCATTTTTATTTTGCGAGCAGGTGGTGATTGGCTATCTCAATGACCAGACAAGTGGAACACTTTTACGCGACCAGTTATTACAGTGTCGGAAAGCCCTTGTTCAAGGCATAGAAGCTCCAAGTAAAACTCTTGAAGCGGATGAACCAAAGCTTTCTATTCCATTTTTGGGAGAGTTTGATTCGCAGAGCTTGTCCTTACCCGTTTTCACCCTCATCATTGCCGGGCTGGATGCATTTAATCCCTGCGCATTTTTCGTTTTACTACTGCTATTGAGCTTGCTAGTAAATGCCAAAGACCGGAAAAGAATGTTACTCATTGGTGGGATATTTGTTTTTTTCTCAGGCTTCATTTATTTCATCTTTATGGCGGCATGGTTAAATCTTTTTCTTTACCTGAGAGAATTAAGGCTCATTACAGTAATCGCGGCAATTGCCGCAATTGGAGTTTCTTTAATTAATATAAAAGATTATTTTTCGTTTAAGAGAGGTATTTCTCTTTCCATACCAGACAGTGCAAAACCGGGCCTTTATGGACAAATCAGGAAGCTGATGGATACATCCAGTTTGCCGACCATGATTACGGGCACCATAATGTTAGCGATTGTGGCCAATGCATATGAATTATTGTGCACCTCAGGGTTCCCGATGATTTTCACCCGAATTCTCACACTCAATAACTTACCTACCCTGGACTATTATCTGTATCTGGCACTTTACAATATTATTTATGTGGTCCCATTAATAGCCATTGTATTGCTATTCATTAAAACATTAGGTGCCAGGAAATTAAGCGAAAAAGAAGGACGCATCCTGAAGCTCATTTCCGGAATGATGATGCTTGAGTTGGGGCTTTTATTACTCTTTGCTCCAGATTTGCTAAGCCAGCTATATATAGCCATTTGCCTGATAGCTGTCGCTATTATAATTTCTGGCTTCATTTTATATCTGGATAAAAAAATGAACTTAACTGAGCACCATTAATTAAATCACATAGGAAAAGAAATTGTTTAGGCAACCACTCGCCTTCTAGACACCACCATCAGGGAAAAAATCAGACACACCACTGCTATGGTTGCCGGGAATAAAACTGTCGTCAGCGAATAATTCTCCAGAGCTAAAACAACAATCAGGTTTCGCACTGCCATAATCACATAAAACATCAACTGCTCTTCAAAAGGATGAATATAGGCTCTTCTGAAAGTGGGACCAAATCCCAACACATCGACCGTGGTCAATAACACCACGGCCCAAAGAGGGTCAGAGGTCAAATACCATAATGGCAGGGATGTCATTGCCAAAATAAAAAATAACCAATCTATTCGGGTGATGGTGCTGTCCGACCTTTTGAGATAAGCCAATATGGCAACATAGATGGAAATAATCCCGGAAACCCCTATTACCCAGGCCCCCGCCCCGCCCTTATCTGTAAGCTGAGCCAGGAAAACAATACACGTAGAAGTTCCCCAGATCACCCAGGAAAACACATGCGGCCTGGTTTTTCCCTGAACGATGGAACGGATATAGGGTAGATAGGCAAAGAAAGTCAGCCCAATGCCAATAGCACCAAGAAGCGGTTTGTACATCACATCACCATCAATGGAGAAAAATTAAGAACTCACTTAGGAGGCGGAACCATTAAGAAGATGCCCGTTCAATGGCTATTTTAATAAGCTCGGCGGCATGCTCGACACCCTCCCAACCCTCGACTTCAACCCATTTTCCCGATTCTAAATCCTTATAGTGGGCAAAAAAATGAGAAATCTGGTTCAGGAGTATTTTAGGCAGGTCAGAATATTCTTTTACTTCTGCATAATAAGGGTTCAGGGCATCAACCGGCACGGCCAGAATTTTTTCATCCTCACCTTTTTCATCCTTCATTTTTAGAACCCCGACAGGTCGACAACGTACGATACAACCAGACAAAAACTCTACAGGGGAGGCCACTAGAATATCAATGGGGTCACCGTCTTCAGAAAGGGTATGAGGTACAAACCCGTAATTGCAAGGGTAGCGCATGGAAGTATGCATAACGCGGTCAACATACAAAGCGCCGGATTCTTTATCCATTTCGTATTTCACCGGCTCCCGACCAAAGGGTACTTCGATGATAACGTTTATATCCCAGGGAGGTGCTTCCCCTATCGGTATTTTATCAATATTCATAGCAAGTCACTCACTCCCATTAAAGGGGATTGGTCAATGCCCATAAAGCTAACGGGCACCGTGAAGCTTTTTATTGTAGGTGGGTAATATCTATGCGACCTTGAAACAAGGGATAAAACCATTTCTAGAAATGTAAAAGGGAAATTATAGCTTGTAACCGTTCAGACCTGTCACCCCTCCCGTCTGGGAGTGCCGAGGGCCGGAATCGAACCGGCACGAGGTTACCCTCGAGGGATTTTAAGTCCCTTGCGTCTACCAATTCCGCCACCCCGGCTTAAGGGAACTCTTTAAAAAAGTCCCGGCTGGAATTGGAAGTCGCCGGAACTTGCGTGAGGGGAATGTTAACAGTTTCCTTTTAAAATTCCAACCGCCAAGATTTTCCTCTTGCCCGGAAACCTTGATTGTATCTACCTATGATTCCGGCATAAAATGAGGCCGGCATAAATGAGCCTGCAACTTATAAAGAAAGGTAGATTGTTGAGGGACCCAAAACGAATATTGCAGAAACTTCTTGGATCAGAAGTGGAGCCTTTTGCAGAGACGGGCGAGCCTTTGGAACAAACGGTCGAAACCTTGCGCGACGTTGTCAAATGCCGGAAAATCCGTGAATATGTTCTGGAACATTTCGGATTCGACCTTGCCATTACCCCCACGGTTTTTCACCAACTGCTGGATATTCCGCAAATTAATTTTATTGAAACTACTAAAAGGGATCTCGAAGTAGAAACCGTTTCTTTAAAAGAAATCCGTGGACCTGATGACCCGGTCGCCATCAGTAATTTAAATTCCGTCCTGCGCGAACTCTATGCCAGCCTTTTTCAAATCAAACAGCGCATCAGTAACGATTACCCCAAGGCGGTTTTGATCAAAGAAATTCAATCGGAACATATTGACCGGGTGCAGGATCTCGCAAAATCCATCTCTGTATTGCATGGGAATCTGACGGGTTATCTGTTCACCAGTTGGAAAGCAGGAAAAATCGAAAAAGAGTTCCTTTCTCTGTTTCCGAATTCAACCAAGGCGCATCCCCTTAGGAGCACGTTTCCGCTCATAGAGCATGAATTGGATTTGTACCGGGAAGTGCTAACTATTCAGAAAAAATGGGCACCTTTGGGAATCGACTTGTTTGCCATACTCCATAAAGAGGATGCTCTCAATCTACTGCTTGAAAATATTCAGGAGTTAGGCAACCGGTTGTGGCAGGTCATTTATCAAAGTTCTGAGATACGACAATGTATGGAAATTGCAGGAATTCAATTCGGAGACACCTTACCCCTGTTCGACAACGATAGGGTCCCTTTAAATCCACTAGGCTAACCACTAGGCGCGGGGCCGGTGCCTCATCTGCTGGCAACCATTTTTCTCGGCTTAACGAGTTCTTGCCATATTTCCTGCCTTGTTGCTAGTAGCCAGCGGGCGGCTCGCCGCTAACTTTTGACCTGGAAGCCCTCTACTTTGTCTAGGAGCAGGTGTTTAACATTAGACACTTTTTGCGCCTCCCGGAGAACCTCTTTGCCCTCTTCGCTGATCCGATTCAGGCGCAGATCGAGGCGTACCAGATTGGTGAAAAGAGGAAGGAATTTAGCTAAAAGCGATGCCCCTTCATCGGTAATTTCATTATCGGTAATGACCAGATTCTGCAAACTCAGAAGATTATCCGATACCGCTATATATTTAACCCCTTCATTTCCAATCCGGTTATAAAACAGGTTCAGAGATGTCAGGTTAACCAGCACCTCAGACTGGGCAATATATTTCACGCCCTTTGGCCCACACAGGTTGGTCCCAAAAGCCAGGCTCGTTAAAGGCCGCAAGAACTCCATGCGGGCGATGTCTTTGGCTCCATATTCCTTCAAATATACCGCAGTAAGATCAAGAGTGAGTCCATCCTTGCTCAAATGGCTACGGATAATCGACTCTGTTTCAGCCAAAATCCTTTCCTGACCCGCAGAGGTTTTATTGCCGCTATAATCCATAATTCCTATTCTCCAACAATAATTTCAAAAAACCAGAATCCCTGCACAGTACTGATTTTCTGGTCTATATCAATGTGCCTGTACCGATGCCCGATTATACACCGGTTTAAGACCAACAGGCAACCCATCCCTCGGAAGTGTGCAGGGAGATTTTCTTGGATATTTACCAGAAAATATTTTATATTGAAGTATAAACCTCAATTTAGGGAGTAGAGAGTATGGCTGGATTATACAGAACCGAGACTGAGTTGAGTCTGGGTAATAATGTGATCGTAACGCAAATGACCCAGGCCATAAACTGGGCACGAAAATATTCGTTTTTTATCTATCCCTTTATCACCGCGTGTTGCGGCATGGAGTTCATGTCGGTTGCGGGTCCCCGGTACGATCTCGATCGGATGGGTGCGGCATTCCCAAGGTTTTCACCCAGGCAGGCTGATCTCCTTATGGTAGTTGGCACCATCAGCCATAAGCAAGCCCCTATCCTAACCAAGGTTTATAACCAGATGACCGAGCCAAAATGGGTGGTCGCTTATGGAGTGTGCACCGTTTCAGGCGGATTCTATGACAACTACTCCACAGTGATGGGAATTGACACTTTGATTCCGGTCGATGTTTATATTCCAGGATGTCCGCCAAGGCCCGAAATGGTAATTGATGCTTTGATGAAATTGCAGGACAAGGTACAAGCGGAAACTCTGGAAGACCATGTCAAAGGTCCTGCTCTCGTCACCCCCGCCAGCAGACTCTAACCGGTCAGTGGCCACGGGTAACTAGCGGTACTTGCTCTGTGGCTAGAAAAAATTTACCTCGGCTTAATTTATCCCTTGGCTTTCTTCAGTTCATTTCAGGAAGATTGTTCAGCATTCTCAAGGCTCCGGCTTTTTCGATCGGGGTGAGTTTCGGTGATTCTCCCATTTTTGTGATTTTACGGCGTTTCTCTTCAACAAATTTTTTAAAATCTTCCTCGTCTGGCACCACCAGTTTTATTTCACCCTCCTCTCCGATAAACCGTTGCTTTATAAACCGGAAATATATTCCCAACCGGGTGGCCGAGTCCTTCAATCTTAAATGATAGGTCATCGTCATTAAGGCTTCCCGTTTACGGTCTATGCGATAACCCAGCCGGGTGTTATCGAGTTTATTGAACTGGATGTCTAAAATGGAAAAAGCTTCATTCAGTGCATTGGAATCCAGTTTCAATGGAGGCAGGGGAAGAATTTTCACTGCGGCGATGTCGAGCAATAGCGAAACAGCGCGGGTCTGCTCACCAAGATAAGCGGACTCCAAAGGATACTTGCGATTCAAACGCGATACCTCTTGCAAGGCCGGTTCCAGCTTTTCTATGGCACTGCTCACCCGATTAAGTGTGTCATCTTCAAAAGGCATTAAAAACCACTGCACCTCTCTGGGAACAAGCAGGTCCTCTCCCAGAACGGTGGATCTCTCTTTTACCTCGCGCGAAAAAAATCGGTCCAGAATATCGGCGAATTCCGGAATAAAGAAAGCCGTCACCGTGTCAGAAAAATACGGAAAGTTTAATAACAAAAACCGGGGATCGGACCGAATGTTCAAACCGTACGCTTCCAACTCATTGGCAACACCCAAAAATGGCTGGGTCAAATGCAGGGACTCATGCAAGTGCGTAGCGTTTCCATATACCCGGCTATCTACCAAAACAGCAGAGGGGAAAATTCTAATGGTGTCAAAAGTGGTGTGGGCAAACTGGCCGGGACGCAACCATTCATCGGCCCAGGATTGAATGATAAATTGCTTAAGCGGTGGAGGGGGGAGATCTTGATGTATAGAAGATAAGCGGACCAGCGTTTTTTGCATCCGGTCAATAGACTGGTCCAGCAGTTGTTCCGCCTGGTGGCATTTGCCACAACCATAAGCTTCGAATCCGGGAATGGAAAAAGAGGTTTCTCCACCCTCCGCAAGGAGCTTCACTCTCCTCGATGGGCCTTGAGTGTGGTCAACGTCTTCCTGATATTTTTTAGGAGGGTGAAGTTGAATCAACCGGTTCAATTCACCTAGGCCTGCCGACTCCTCTGCTTGCACCGTAGTTGCCGCAAGAACAAGGCAACCGATTAATGCAAAAAACTCTTTCTTCAAGGTTTCGGTTTCTTAATATTAAAACGTTGCCAGACGCTGATAACTTTGCGTCCGTTCCTGTCTTCCTTCACTCCATCCCAGACAGCAAACGCCATCAGGGCCGGGTCGATGCGCTGGGCAAAGTCCACATCCCATTTTCCGGTTTTTGGCATATCTCGGAGAAAAACCACTGTCCAGACCCCATCTTTCCATTCGCCAGAGCCGTCCACATTCTGATTCTCTTGCGGTTGCGGAGTGATGGTGCCAAAGCCTTCAGCATTCAGTTCTTCAACCGGATTTTCTCCGGTCGCATTTAATCGAGATACCGGATTCGACATGAGGCCACCATAAATCAGTGCGTCCATATCCACCCCACCGCCGGCATATTCCAAATCATCTTCAGCTTCGAGAGCTTCTTCCAAGCCCGCTTTCCAATGCCATATATTAACGGGTTTATTGCGGTTACCCATCCCGAAAAAAGGTTCATTATGGCCATGGGTATGGAGCGTTACCGCCCCCAACGCAAATTGCACAGCCGCTCCATCACGGAATATGTCGGAATGCAGTTCAGAAAATGCGTCATGAGTCGGATCATTCCATTGCAAGCGTATTGCCAATTGTTCGCCATTATTAACCGAAGCCACATTGATGAATTCTACCGCTTCCCGTCTAGCAGATAATGGACGTAGTACCAGATTGGTGGTGGCCACTCCCTCCCACACCGGACTATAGGGATCGGTGCTCAGCTCCACTCCAACAGGAAGGGAAAAAACATCCGTTTCAAATTCTGCCTCCTTAAACTCCTTAACTAACTTGGAACGAATATAATGCACCAGTGCCCAACGATCCTTTTCCGGGATATGGATATAGGAGCCCATAGGCGTTCCATCCAGCCCCGAAGTAATGGTTCTAAAAAGGTCTTCCGGTTTGTGTCCACTTTTGAAATAATGCGGATTGGTGATGTCATGCACAAACACAGCATGTTTCCAGGCATCCATGAGCGATTCAGCCAACTCACCATCTCCCTTTAACGACTCCCCATGGCATCGGAAACATTTTAATTCTTTAAAAAGTTCCTGCCCTCGAGCCACCAGAGCGGGGGTAGATTCGAGCGCCGTGGCGATCTCAATTTTTTCACCCTGCGGTTCGTTTTTGAATCGAGGAGAAAAATTTTTAATGTGATTGATCAAAGCCCAGGTATCTTCAGGACTCAATGCGTCTTTCCAGGCTGGCATAGAGGTGCCGGGAATTCCCTCAATAATGGTCCGGTATAAATCTTCATCGCGGGGGAGCGTGCCGGTAGGAGTGGAGCGAAACTTGAAGATGCCTTCCCGGAAATCCCTCGGCCAGGGGTATAAATATTCCACGGCTTTTCCGCCACCATTACCATCCTCCCCATGGCAGAACACACACATGTGCATAAAAATATTGCGGCCTCGGGCCAGAAGGCTTTTGGAGTCCATATCTTTAGGCTTGGAAAGATCTGCCTGATCGTGAGACCCTCGGGCGCGGAAGATTCCGTCTTCGTGTTGCATCGCACCATGATCCCCATGCTCCATGGGCGCCCGGTATTCCTGTCCGGAAGTCGCCCCGGAATGATCCATCGCTCCGTGGTCCATCGCTCCGTGGTCCATTTTATGCTCCTGCGCCATCACAGACCCCGAGCACAAACCTACCAATACCAGTGAAACAATCTTTGAATTAATAATTTTTAGTCCCATATTTTTTATCTCCTAACCCACAGGCTCCTTCACAGTGGAGGTAAACAGCAATGGCCCGTCCACCAAAGCAACTTTTTACAGGCCAAAAAGCTATTGCTCGTTGGCCCCACGCCCAGCGGAGTGGACCATTTTTACCCCTTGCTCCAGATCAGCCAAATCCTTCAGGTTAAAATAGTTTTCTTTATGACCGAGGCCAAAATACCATGCATGATCCAATCCTCGCTCGTCCCCCGTCCAGATATAATAACTCCCTCCTCCTTCAAACTCAGGGGGAAGGCCCAGGATTTCTTCATCCTTGCTTTTTATTTTTCCTGAAGATATCCATAACTGGTTCAGTTCCTTCAGGGTAGGCAGACGCCAATTTTCAAGTCCCGCAAACTTTTCAAAATTTTTTTGCGTGATATACTCCAAAGCCTCATACCAGTTGAGGCCTTTTTTTAAATCATGAAAGGAATCGTCTTTCTGCCAAATCAAACCGGTAGTAGAGTCCTTCACAGTTCCATTTTTATTATTAATAAAGGATGCGGCCTCAACAGGAAATACGTTGAGAAAAAAAACAAAGAAGAATGCTGATGCAAAATATGATAAAGCTGGCATGCGCTCACCCCTTTTTACAATTGAGCTACTATCCTAAGATTATACCGGAGAAAAAAAACGGAATGAACCCCTAACCGACAAATCATCGGGAGCAATATGTTTTCAGTAGTTTGCCTATTAACCTCCTTCGTTAGGAAACTGGGAAATAGCAATTTTTCCGGAAAAAAACTAATTTATGGAACAACTTTTTGAAAGCATCAAAAACTTCATCGTTGCCCTGCCACCTCTTTTACAACTATTAATCGGAATATTTGCGACTATCGGAGCCATAAGACTGTTCATGTTTGTGGTAGATTTTATCGAAGACCGAAGAGAAGGCAAGTAGCTGGTGCATTGCCCCATTCGGGGTATAGCGGTTAAACTTTTATAATTGGAAAGTCATACCGTCACAGGCCAGAAACAGCTCACCGCCATAAAGGGCAGATACCGTTTCGCGGATGACATCCAAATCGCAGGGTGGGTAAAAATGGGTGAGACAAAGCGTTTTGCAATCGGCTTCTTTCGCCAACTTGCCTGCCAATGAGGGAATCAGGTGCCCGGCTATTTTTTCTTCATCGGGCATGGCACATTCCAGGATCATGAGATCAGTCCCCCGGCCCAACTCAATCATGCTCTGGCAATAATCCGTATCTCCAGACAGTGCCACCGACTTTCCTGCAGAGTTTTCAAATTTATAGCCTCGGCTCATCTCTATGTGCCGGACCTTTTTGTAAGTCACCTGATGACATCCAAATTTTTTTGAGCCTTCATCCACTTCCGTAATATGAACAGAGTATTCGGTGGAAATAAGCCACTTCCCGAATGCGGACATAAGTTGGTCGAAAAAATTTTGAAATCCGGGGCCGGCTACAATTTCAAGCTCTTTTTTTCTGGCAGAAAGCTTGTACCGGGACCCAAATAAAAAAGGGATCAAATCACATATATGATCGGGGTGGTTGTGGGTAAAAAAAATCCGGTCAATGTCGTGATAAGTGATCCCAAGGTGTAAAAGTTGTTTCAGGGTTCCATAGCCGAAATCAATGAGTGTATTGATACCTGCTTCCTGAACAAGTACAGCGGAAGAATTGCGTTCCAACGCGGGCACTGCCGTCCCTGAACCCAATATAGTCACTTTCATAAATTCACCTTCACCCGGCACCCGCACAATTTAGGACTAAACTTGCAAGAAATTCGAGACAACTCTTCGCTACCCGCAAAAGCCAGTCCTAGCTGGCCCCACCCTTAATAGAGCGGAAAATCCCAAATGAACTGGTATAACCATGCAAAAAGGTAGTATTGCCTACCGGTCCTATTTCTCCGTTACAGAAAAATCCTCCGAGGGGAATTTTACCCAATTTATTTTGGAACATATCGGTATCGTGATTGGCTTTGCCATAAAGATATTGACCACGCCCCAGGCAGGAAAATAACAAAGCTCCTTTTGCATTTTCAGCATTTCCCAGATTCAGGTAACGGGTTAACATAACATCCAGATCTTCTGCCGACATTTGTTTATCACGCAGATGAAACTGCACCAGCTGACCATTTCTTAACAGAGTGCCTATCGCCAGACCTCCGCTTTCCCGGTCTATGCCCATTAAATTACGGATGAGGAAATCTCCCTGTTTCGGATTGTCCTTCATCGGGTCCATTTCTATTCCCAGAAACAAAGACGTCTGAAGCAATTTCTTGTCTGAGTCCGATAAAGTTTCATGGAGATCCTGGAGCACCTCTAACGGGGGCTTGCCCTCAAGTTCCTGCAACAAGGTTTCCTCACATTTGGTGATTTGCATGGGTTCACCAATGGGGCGACATCCCTGCGCAACAATTGTATCGACTTCGATATCACCTGTTAATGCAATGCCCACCAAACCACTATTATAGATTTTATCTCCGAGATACATGGAGTTCCCTCCTGGACCCTGAGCACCGCTGGCAAGTCCTCCAACTTTTTTACTGTTGGGGTACGCAAAGTCTACCCCAGCCAGAAACTCTTCACCTTGAAATGAAAAGGGGTCTGCCAGAAAAACAAAATGAGGGTTTTCTTCCACATCCACCTCAAACCAGTCTCTCCAAACAGAGGGGGCGGTATCCTGATCCGGCAGGTTATTGGTTTCAAATTGCAGGGGCTGAATTTTCACACCAGGTAATTCTGCACAGGTAATACTAATCGCCGCCTGTTGCTCCGCTTCTTCGCCATTGCCGATGATTCCGCCCCCTGAACAGCCAAAGAGAAGGCCGGGTTTCAAATACCGGCTGATTATTTCAGGAACCTTGTCATAAAATTCCTTGAACTGGGGGGAAACAAAAACTACGGTCAAATCGGCATGGTCTTTGCCAAGTTGGCGGATGGCAGATTCGGCAGCTTCTTGTATAGCGCCATCAATATCTGTTTGCCGGGACAAGGCGGACACCCATTTCATAAATATACTCCCTCTTAATTAGTCGTGAATGTTAGATGCTAAATTTCCGCATTGGATTTTCCCATCAAGAGCTGGATGGCTGATTCGGCGGATTGGGTACCATTCTGAATACAATCGGGAATCCCGATGCCACGGTATGCACTGCCGGCCAGAAACAATCCGCTTTTCAAGCCTTGCATGACAGCATCAATACGCTGGGAATGATTCACATGATATTGAACGTTGGATTTTCGGTTGTGGAAAGCTTTACTGAACACCGGCTCTTCATGTACTCCCATTATTTCTTTCAGGTCCTGCCTTACAAGGGAAATAAGGGTAGACTCATCTTTTTCGGCAATATCTTCCTGCAAAGCGCCCCCCAGATAACAGCGAAGCATGACATATCCTTCCGGAGCCCGGTGGGGGAATTTTGATGAAGTCCAGGTACAGGCAAGAATGCTCCTGCCTTCACATTTTGGAACGACAAACCCAAACCCATCCAGAGCGTGAGAGAACCCTTCCTTCTTATATGCAAGGGTCACCGTTGCGGTAGAAACATATTTGATTTGCTTTAAAATTTCAGCGGAATCAGGAGCAACCGGTTGAAGAAGTTGTGCTGTAATGGAACCGGGAGTAGCCAAGATTAAAGCTTGGGCTTTGTATTCCCCCCCTCCTTCCAAATTTACCAACCAGTCGCCTTCATTACCAGAAATGGATTCCACTCTTGCTTCAGACTTAAATTGAATATCAGGAGATTTTTTAATCACTGCTTCAACCATTTCCCCTAAACCCTCTTTCAATGTCATGAACAGGGTGTGATTGCTTGCAGGACGCTTATTGGCGTTTAGGAGCATCGTTTTTTTTCTTGCCAACATCCCCAGAATGAGAGATCGGTATTTACGCTCGGTCTCCACAAACATGGGAAAAGTACTGCCAATACTCATGGTTTCGGGGTCACTGGCATAAATACCCGCCAGCATTGGCTCGGCCATTTTTCTCAACGCTTCTTCACCCATTCTCCTGCGGACAAATGAGGCCAGGCTTTCATCACCTTCCCCCACTTTTTTGGGGATCAGGAGATCGAAGGCCATACGAATTTTTCCTGCCAGGCTGAACAAAGGCGTAAAGGCAAAAGGTAAAAACTTAGTGGGAATCATCAAACTCAAACCATCTGGCATGGTCACAAGTTTGCCTCCGGTATAAACATAGGTACTCGGTGCACCCGGATTGGTCCCCACCAAATGGTCTCCAATTCCCAATTGTTGGCATAATCGGATGGCCGCAGGTTTTTGCGAGATAAATGAATCGGGACCTCGCTCTATGACAAACCCCTCTGACTTTTCTGTAGCGATTTTTCCTCCAAATCGCTCTCCGCCCTCCAGCAGAGAACATTCCAGCGGAGCACCGGCTGATATCTCATTCTGTATACGATATGCCGCGGCAAGGCCGGCAATACCACCCCCTATAACGATAATTTTTTTCATGGGCGCATTATGTCAGGTTTCCCATTCTCCCGCAAGACACGGCGGTTTCGTCTTGATTTAGATAAGGTTGTTGCTATTTATAGAAAGGATTTGGTATATTTTTATGAATTCCGATACTATCTAGTAATCCCATTAATTTTGTCAGGAGATTCGACAATGTCTAGTTCTGCCGCAGCGTTGAGAGAAGCTGTTGAATTTGAAAAAAAAGCGTTAGAAAAATATACCGAGGCCGCCAGTCTGGTAAAGCATGCTGAAACCAAAGCATCTATTGAAAAAATAACTTCTGAGAAAAAAGAAGCCATTGAATCCATGCATTGGATCATCATGGCGGAAGCGGGAGAAATAGAAACAGAAAAGTCTGCTCCGGTCGCTGAAGGTGAAGAGCCTAAGAGCGGGGCTAGTAAATGTCCTTTCTCTGGCGCATTAGCGGAAATGGGAATTGATATTACTAAAATGTCCAAAGAAGAAGCCATGGAAAAAATGGGGGATATGTCAAAAATCTTTCCGGAAAGCTCAGATTCCTGACCCTGCTATGGACCCGAAAACTCCATTCGACCTGCTGATACAATGCGGGGGTTGCGGAATAGAAAACCTGATTCATGGGTTCACTCCAGGATCACCTGTAATATGCAACCAATGCCGGGAAAACCTGCTTACCACCGATTTTGCCCAAACGCATCAAGGGCATACCTGCGATTCTTGCGGAATGGCTTTGTTGATCAAGGCAGAAACAGAATTCTCTGATGGAGAATCGGAATGCCAATGTGGAGGCACCAATTTCACGGCATTGAACCTGACAAGTTTCATGAGTAGCATTAGCACCGCCCCGGAAGAAGAATTGGACGATGACGACCCTGATTTTGACTGGTGCCGCCCTGCACCCAACAACGTATCCCCGGAGGATTATAACGAAGTTTTCGATGACGATCCCGGGTTCTAGTAAGCCCCATCTTCCAAATTCCTGAAAAATCAATAATTTTCGAGTAGCTCCCCCCGCCCTTTACCATTGAAATCATTAAATTTATTTGTCAAAGCTTTAAAAAACCTTTTATAATGATACCTAACTTTAAAAATGGTTATTTCTTTATTTTAGGTTTCTATGAAAGAAAAAAAGCCCATCAATGGCAAAACTTGGGAAGCAAACCTGAGTCAAGCGATTGAGCTAATACATACCAGCGACAATTTCTTATTCAGTGGCGACATTGACCCGGATTCTGTAGGGTCCATGTTATCCCTTTCACTCTATCTGAATCAGTTAGACAAAAAAGTTTTTTTGGTCATTCCTGACACGCTGGGAGATAACCTGGATTTTTTTGAAAAAATCATTCATTACAACTCTATTCAAATTCTGAGAAATCAGGAAGACATTGAAGCCGTTAAGGATGAAATTGAAACCATCATTTTTTGTGATACTGCTAACACAAAGCTGGTTCCGTTTTATTCCTTTATTTCTGAATCCATCCTATCGAAAAAACCCAAGGTCGTAGAGATTGATCATCATTTTGGTGCCGACAGTGAAGAGTTGACCGATTATGGTATTAAACTGTTCCGCAACGCCAATGCCAACACAGAGATTATTGGCAACATTTTGGAAATGCTCCACGGTAAAAATCCGCAAGGCCCCAATCCATTCAGTCAGCGCAATATTCTTCTGGGCCTGATAACAGGTATGCTTGGGGATACTGTGGGGGGTAAAGTCATCCATTATAAAGAAGACTACGACCACTGGATGGAAAAACTGGGGAATCAGCTGAAAGAAATTACGCGTTGGCGAGGCACTGATGACAAACGGGGAGAAGATTGCGCCACCTCAAAATTTGGTGATGCCAAACAAATTCTGAATTATTTAAACAGGCTTACAGAAGAACAGGAAGTCTGTTTTAATATATTAAACTCCCGTATAGAGCACAAAGGCAAGATGGGGTTTTTAAGCCTTCTTCCTTCAACCTATCAGGATGTAAAAGGGGACTGTCAGACGTTTGATTCGGACTGGTTTGTGGATATCATGAATTTCCTGGTGAACTCTGTGCCAGAAAAATCAGGCCATGCCGGAATGGTGATTTTTGAGGGAAAAAATGCTGAAGGGATCGATTGTATCTTTATCAAGATTCGAAGAGCTGTAGACTTTTCTGGCGTTGATCTGCGTACCGGTGAAGACCTGATCAAGGAACTCTTTGGCGATCTTTATATGGGGGGGGGGGGACATGCCGGAGCGG